>JAVBOF010000160.1:0-17946 GCA_031550915.1 Eubacteriales bacterium
CGATCCTGTTTTTAAAAACACCAACGATAAACTTCCAATGCAATCCTATATGTATGCCTACAAGTATCAAAGATGCTATTCCGGAAGCAATATGCAGAATCAAAAATACATCTCCCGGCTTTCTTACCGAAGGAAAAACAATATGCGAGACCATTATCCCACTTATACCGACGGCAAGAAAAGCGATCACAAGCAATATATTCAGAAGATATTTAATGCGTTGCTTTTTACTATATCCTGCCGCAAACAAAAGTCTGCTGACTTTCACGATCCATTTTCTATCATATACGAGATGAATGATTATCATCGCATACAGCACTAATCCGCCTATTTCATGGAAAGGTAGGCCGGTTGTACGCGTATCAAACATTAGGGCAAACAATAGTGCCATTATTATATCAAAGGTTATTTTCAAAACATTCTTGTTCTTCATTCCTCTTTCTCCATAACTAATGATAAGTAAACATTATTATTTAGATATTAACAGCCTATGCGCAATAAATGAATTTTTTAATGGAGCGCCGCTCCCTGAATATGCATTGCTCCATATTCCTATCGGCATGTTTCTGCAGTATTCTACATTTAATATTTTCATACGACATTCATTCAAAGTGAGCTGTTCGCTATATGACCTATTATAAAAGCATTTTTGTAGAGATGCAAATTTCGCACGCTTGCGCTGTTTTTAAAGAGCACCATGCATACGAGCATCATTTTTCTGCACCGACACCGTATACGACGTTCGGCTTGTTTTTTTGGGATTAGGCAAATCTTATAAAACGGATCACATGAATTTTCTTCACGACGGATATTAGCGCCATGCAAGATATCCTTTTGTTCAGTCTGCAAATACCGGAAGAAACGACGTGAGACTCAGTGTTTTTCGACTATTTTCGATAGACAATATTCGTAAATAGTTGCTTGATATATATTTCTTTCAAAATCCACATAGACACACCTAACCCGCTTGTGCGTGGTATATAGCCATATATCGCAGACTAAGATAAACGGCCTGCGGTTCTACACAGGCCGTTAGTTTTTATTCTGTTTCGACTACTTATGCATGTTTTGATTTGTGGTACATACGCTGGAATACTTTTATGATCTCAACACAAGGTATTATCATAAACGATAATCCAAGGCATATGAGCCATTCTATGCCGCCTAGTGCAACAACATTAAAGATATCAGCAATCGGTTTGATGTTCACGATCAAAACCATTAATAATATCGGAAGGAGGCCGGCAAGCAAGAGAAACCGGTTGTTGAACGAGTTTTTCGAAAACACGGTATTTTTTCCTGCCTTCATATTAAATGATTGGAATATTTGAATAATTGAAAGAGTCATAAACGCCATTGTTGTTCCGGCTTCGTGCGAATGCATGTTTCCATAGGCATATGATAGCAATACGAGGGCGGCCATTAACAGCCCCTGGTACGCTATGGCGATGCCCAATCCATCTGCAAAAAAGCTCTTATTTGCATCCCGCGGGGGTATTTCCATGATGCCTGGTTCTTCCTTATCCATCCCGATACCGATAGCGGGCAAGGAATCGGTTACGAGGTTAATCCACAGTATGTGGACCGGCCCAAGAAAGACGACTCCTGCCGGAAGCAGCAGCGTCGCTATGAACAGTGTCAGCACTTCCGATGAATTCGAGGAAAGCAGGAACTGGACAGTTTTTCGGATATTGTTATATATTTTTCGGCCTTCATGCACAGCGTCCACGATGGTTGCGAAATTGTCGTCAGCCAGCAAGACGTCAGCGACATCCTTAGTTACGTCCGTGCCGGTTATACCCATGCCTATGCCGATATCTGAGGTTTTAAGAGCGGGTGCGTCGTTAACTCCGTCGCCTGTCATAGCAACGACCATGTTCTTGCTCTTCCACGCCCTGACTATACGTACTTTATGCTCCGGCGAAACCCTTGCATATACCCTTATCTTCTCCAGGCGCGAGAGGAATTCCTCATCGTTCCATGCATCTATTTCGTGTCCAAAGACCGCCTCGTCACCGTCTCGCAGCAGGCCTATCTCCTCAGCTATGGCCACGGCCGTGTCCTTGTGGTCTCCCGTTATCATGATAGGTATTATTCCAGCCTTACGGCATTTTTTTATGGCGTCATATACTTCCGGGCGCGGAGGGTCAATCATTCCTGAAAGGCCGGCAAATATCAGTCCTTCTTCCGGCTCTTCCCCCGCAATATATGGCTTATATGCCGCTCCCAGCACGCGCAGGGCGTTATGCGCCATCTCTGCGTTTGCTTCGTTGATCTTCGAAATGTCTTCTTCACTTAACGGTCTGATCTCGCCGTTTATGTTGATGCGGTCGCAGCATTTTAAAAGCATATCCGGCGCGCCCTTCGTAAAGACATAATCACCGTCACTGGTTTTGTTCATTGTGGACATCATTTTACGGTCGGAATCGAATGGCTTATCCTCGATACGCGTTGCCTCGGTAAATCGTTCTACCCCCAAGCGTTCCGCTGCACATCTTTTCAGTGCGGTTTCGGTCGGGTCACCGATATCTCCTTCATCACGCAGTTCTGAATCGTTGCATAGATACATCGTCGCAAACAGGGGATTGAAACCTTCCTCCGCCACAAAATCATCGATCGGTATTATCTTTTCATCCATATATACCGAGCGCACATTCATCTTGTTTTGTGTAAGCGTCCCGGTCTTATCAGAGCATATTACTTTTGCGCAACCGAGAGTTTCTACCGCAGGCAGTTTCTTAACTATGGCATTGCGCCTTGCCATTCGCGTAACGCCCAGCGCCATGACGATTGTTACTACGGCTGGAAGCCCTTCTGGTATGGCTGCGACTGCAAGCGATATTGCTATCATAAACGAATCCAATGAGTTTACAATCGTAAATCCGCCTCTGAAAAGCCCTACTAGGAAGATAACTACGCAGATCGCAATTACGAGATATGTTAATAGCTTCCCGATCTCTGCCAGCTTTTTTTGCAAGGGCGTTGTTTGGTCTTCCTCTTTATTTATTATTGCCGCGATCTTACCCATCTCCGTGCCCATGCCCGTAGAAAAGATAGTCCCCCTGCCTCTGCCATATGTAACACTGGTTCCATAAAACGCCTTGTTTTTCTGATCCCCCAAAGGCGACCCATCCGGCACTTCGGCTCTCGCGTCTTTCTCCGAAGGTACAGATTCCCCCGTTAGCGAAGCTTCCTCAATTTTCATGCTGGAGGTTTCATAAAGCCGCAAATCCGCCGGCACTAGGTCGCCGGCTTCCAAAACCACGGTATCTCCCGGCACAAGCAGCTCTGAAGGGATTATCATTAGTTCCCCGCCCCGGATAACTCGCGCGGTTTGTGCGCTCATCTTCTTAAGAGCGGCTATGGCCTGCTCCGCCTTATTTTCCTGTACAAGCCCAATACACGTATTTATCACAACAACTACGAGTATGATGACCGTGTCCGCTATCTCGCCCAGCGCACCGGAGACGATCGCCGCAACGATAAGTACCAGCACCATAGGATCGCTTATCTGTTCCCATATCCTTTGGAGCAGCGGCTTTTTCTTCTTTTCTTCCAATGCGTTTTTGCCATATTGTTCAAGCCGCGTTTCAGCTTCATGAGCACTTAGCCCTTCCGGCAAAAATTCCAGCTTTTCAAGCGATAGTCCATTTTGTTCAACCATTTTACTCCCCTTTCGTAAATCACCTTTATTATTTACAATTCAACCTTGCTTTAATAATCAAAAAGACCCTTACCGGACATTTGTCCCGGTAAGAGTCTTGCCATTTAATCGCAGGCCGGAAGCAAATGCTCCGATATGTCGGCGTTGCGTACCTCGCTAATGCGCGGTTGACTACTCCCTCATTACAATAAAGAGATTATCATAAACATAAGGATAATGTCAACAATATACAATGCAAGCTTTAGCTGAATCGAAGCACGCCGGAAATTTCCTTTTATCGCTATTTATTTATCGTATTTCAATAAATTAATATTGACATTCCATAACCACGGTAATATAATACAGCCAGGTATAATTGATAAGGAGTGTAAAATATGGATTCAGAATATAACGTATCTACTGAAGAAAACCTTATGACGGTCGAAAAATCGCGGTCAATGTTCTTGATTTGCCTGATCAGCGCCATTGCGATAGCGCTATTGATGATCCCCTCACTGCTGCATTTCAAAAGTTTTGGAATAAGCCTTCCGCTATGCGTGTTTATTGCATATGCCTCATACTTTATCCTGATGCGCAAACGCTATAGATTTAGTTTGCTCACCATTTTGCAGTTTGTCTATATCATTGTTCTTGCATTGTCTTTTGCCATCTACAATAATCCCCTGATACTGTTCTTCAACTTCGTTTTGCTAATGATTCTGGTGCCTGTACATTTGTCTTTGCTTTCCGGCGGTAATCTGCTAAAACAGAACGGTGAAGGCGCATTTATGACGGTCTGCCTAGATGTTTTCGGTCGTCCTCTTGTAAACATCGGTAAAGCATTCAAATCGGGCAGTACGCCTGAAACCGAAGGCAAAGCGAAGATAGTTCCGCAGATCCTAATAGGCATAGGTATAGCTATACCTATAGTTGCGATATTATCCCTTATACTGAATGCGGCGGATAACGATTTTTTCAAGCTGTTTGAAGAAATCAAGCTTGGGGATATAATCGGCGGTATTATCATAGGCATAGTGGCGTTCATCTTTTTGATCAGCCATCTTTACGGGCAATATACAAAGTATAAGCTTCAAAGGGATCGGCGTATAACAACACAAAGCACAGGGCTTCCGCAATTCGTCATCTATACGGTTTTAACTTTGGTTGCCGTTGTCTTGCTGATATTCTCCGGCCTGCAGATAAGCAAGATACTTAGCGGAACAGTTGGCCATTACTCTAAGGCATCACATGAGATGTATTTCCCAATGATGGTCGCCGCTGTTTTCTGTTATCTCCTCCAATGGATCGGTTCTAAATATACCAAAAAAACCGGATCTACCATATACTTAAAAATAATCATCACCATAATACTGATCTGCATTGTCGTTTTAAATATCACTTCGTTCATAGCTATCGTTAATTATATCTCTGCGCGTGCTTATACACCTTTACGCATCTATGTGTTTGTAACGACGCTGGCGATTTTCCTAATTACAATAACTTATATTCTTAAAACCTGGATACATATGCCAGCGTTTAAGATATCGCTGATAGTCCTCGCCGTTCTATATATCGCGCTCAATTTCATGAATGTCGATAGGTTCATCGCGGAGCAGAATATAAGGTTATCGGAGATATCCGGCAAGAAGGCAGATCCGATCATACTTTCCCGGCTCTCCTGTGACGCCATACCAGCATATGAAAAACTGCTATCCACATATAAAATTGATACCGGAGTTTTCGAGCCCAATAGCGATAATTATGATCCGAATCTGGCAAAGGTCTTGATAAGCGAAAAGGTTGAAAAATTGAAGCAGGATTGTGCTGATATCCGTAACTACAATCTTCAGCAACGGCAAGCATACGAAGTATACATGCGTAACAAGCCAGTGTTCGATGAGTTTGACAAAGTGGAAATGGAAAGGCACGACTGAATTGTAAATTATTATAAAAATTTCTCAATACATCAATAATTATATTGATAAAACATTTAATAGGTATATAATCAAATAAAAAGGGGTTATTATATGCATAAATCATATACAAAGGTAATTCCCAAACGTATCACTGTTTTCGCTTTGTTTATACTGTTCGCCATATGTTCGTTCATTCCGTCAGGCGTGGCAAAGGCTGCCGCACCCGCGCTGGGCACACACTATACTTACTACGATCTGATGGAGATGACTTTGAGCGAACAGAATAAAAGCTCTAAGCTCAGTATCGGGCAATCCCTTACGACTGAAGTAACGGACGATCTGCAAGTTGAGGTTTACTATCTGGATATTAAAAAAGCCGGCATTTTGACTTTCAATATCAGCGGGTCGGAAAATTTGAAGGTACGCTACTCGATAATCGGCGCCGCTTATGATTCGGATGGTATCGAAGAGCTGGCAGGCGGATATGCTCTTGATCTTTCACAGGGCTTCAGCGTTACAAAGGACGTGACCAGTGGGAGATATTATGTGCTTATCGCCCCAAATGATAAGAATTTCTTCGATACCCATACTTCCACCTTCACTACTGTTGAGACATTGTTTGAAGAGACCCATTCAACCGGCATAGAATTCAAAGAAAAAACAATGCGGGTAAAGGTCGGCAATTATGAAGAACCTACGCCTACAATAACACCTTATTCTTCGGATAAGATAAAATATGAGATTTCCGATACAAAGATAGCGAAGATCAAATTTGGCAATGTTTTAGCCATTTCTCCGGGAAAAACAACGCTTAAAGCTACGCTGCCCAACGGTAAGAGCGCCAAATGCACTATAGTTGTCCCCGAATGGACGCTGTCGGATAAATTGCACAGCGAGAGGGTTTATGCCTATCCCTCTTACATCGGGCGCGAGAAAAAAGATATTGTTGCAGAGATTAAGCTTTATAAATCACCAGTATTGGATCTAAGCAATCTGAAGATAAAGATACTGCAATACGATAAGAACGGCAAACAGTTGAAATCCCCTGTCGACTTTTACACTGTTAAATCCCTGGACAAATATGATTACGATATGGATAAAAACCGCTACGAATACATCTATTATTATTCCTTTGTCGTACATCCTCAAACGAAGAAAGTGAAGGCCTGCGCCTACAGCGCTGATTACGACACGGGCGGCAAATGGGTCAATAAATATTATAACGAATGGTTCAAGAAATATAATGGTAAAACTGTAAAGTAGATTTATATGAAAAACAGGGGCTTAGTTGCAAGCCTCTGTTTTTATTTAAACTCATCTGTGTCTGCTCAACCCGTCTAGCTCAATTGATCACGATATTTTTCCATGCTTATTTTAAAAAGCTCCGCGTTTGTAGGCGGGGTATAGGTTATAGCGTTTGCACCCGCGCCTATAGTCTCGAGTATAGATTCGTCGGTCGGCCCGCCGGTGGCTATGATGGGCACGTCAGGGAATTTTGACCGTATATCCCTCACGATAGAAGGCGTATTAGACGCGCCGGATACGTTCAAAATCTTTGCACCGGCTTCCAGCCTTCCTTCAACGTCGTTCATGTCAGGACTATCTGATACCATTGTAATAATTATTGGTATATCTACCGCAGCATTTAGCTGCTTTATGATTTCGTTTGATGTCGGCGCGTTTACTACTACTCCAAGCGCGCCGTTGAACTCGGCATCCTGCGCAAGTTTTATTACCCTTTTGCCAGTGGTAAGGCCGCCGCCCACGCCTACAAACAAGGGTATGTCTGCCGCCATCTTTATGCTATGCGTTATTATAGGCTGCGGTGTGAAGGGGTATACCGCGATTATCGCATCCGCGTTGATATTCCGGATTATGGCAACATCTGTGGTAAATGCCAAGGATTTTATCCGTTTGCCAAAGATCTGTATACCGGTGCAATCTCGAATGACCGTTGGTACCTTTACCATGTGGCTCCTTAATATTCCTTCTATTACAGGCATAGCAGGTTTCATATAGCTACCTCCTTCGTGTTGACTCCCTCAATTCCAATTGATCCAATGGTTTCTCTAAGGTAAAAATCAGGAAAACGCCCATCAGGCCTCCTCCCAAAAGCTGCACCAGGTTATACGGCAGGCTGACTAACGCCAGCGAAAAACCGAGCAAAATCCACTCAAACAAAAAGTAACCCAAAAGCATTATCATGCCGGAAACCACAACACCGATAAAAACCGACGGTTTGCCGCCGCGAATAAAGATACGCCAGGAAATCAAGGCCATGACACCCTTTATTACAAACGTCGCCGCCATGTACTGTGGCGCGCCAACAAGGAGGTCCGCAAACATGCTGCCAATTGCGGCTGCCGCCACCGAAGCCCATCCTCCCAGCATAAATGCAGAAAGGTATATTATCGAATCACCCGGATGGATGTAACCGCCCGGGACTATCGGAACCGGAATCCTTATAAAACCTGTCAGTATAACCGTCAAAGCTGCTAAAATAGCGGCTGTTGCTAATCTTTTTATCGATATGTTTTTCATATATTTATTCTTTCTGGGGAATCAACCCAATGTATTCAATCCTGGATTTCTAAGCAACGGGTGGGAATAGTCCAAACTGCTGCCGATCTCAATTACCGGATTCCCTTCAACAAGGAATTGCACCCTTCTGACCCCCGTCAATTCGGTAATTGTATTAACCAGCGAATATACCATCAAATATTCCGTCTGCTCGTCCATCTTCTTGCAAGTCGTTTGGAAATTTATATTAACGTTCAGTATCACTGTATCGCCATTTTTGGATACATCCAAAAAATCCTTCATCTCTATGCCCGAATCAGTGATCGGAAGGACATTGCCTCCCTCGGATTCGTTTTCCTTGGGGCCTTTCAATAGCTCCCTTAAGCATGTCTCTATCTTTCCGGCGTCATTCTGCGGCACAGAACGGTTGATCTGTACAAGGGCAAGCGCGCCGGCTTTGGGAAAATATAGCTTGATCCCATTACCCAGAAACTGCTGGAAATCCGATAATTGCACCATGTTTTCCGCAATTGGATTTTCTACTAGTCCATTTACTGGCACTCCTGCCTCAAAAAATTCAATCAAGTTCACATTTTCTGGCACAGGATATAGGCTATAGGCTAGTGATGCATATGCAAGTTTCTTGTCCGGTACTATTTCGCCGGTTGTTAGCATCGGGCTTTTATCCATCTCTATCCGCAATACTGACGGTTCATCCGGCATTTGTGTTCCGGTAGTGGGCGGCTCTGTGTTTATCGGCGCCGCAGGGCTTTGCCCGGGTGCCGTCGTCAACCCGTTTGATTCCTGCATAACGCTCGGCTCTCCGTTGATGTTCGGGGAGTCTGAAGCGGCGGCAGGCGTCGGTGTTGAAGTCAAATCAACTCCGTCCGACCTGACGGATACGTTGAGGTCTTCGGCCAAAATCGCGGATTTATCGACCGTGTTTTTTGGGCCTTTCTTTAGCTCATCTACGAGGGCTGCCGCAAATTTGCCGGTATGGACCAATATCTCTCTGATCTCGGGTATGAGAAACTCTCCCCTGTTATCCATGAAATATAATACCGACTGCATTAAAAATTCATAATCAGGATTATGCTTGATTTCGCTTATCGCGTTTTTCAGCCCTTGTGAAAATTCGCCGATGTTCCCCGTATACTTTCTCATCGCACCTATCGGTATGTATCCTTCCGCAGTCCTGCCTCCGAGTTCCCCGGCTGTCGTATATACCCCGACATATTCTATGCCGGCTATATCACACAAGGTGTTGACTATAGCAATATGAGCGACCAATCTGTCCGATTCCTCGATGCCTTCCAGATCGTCATTAAAATATACCCCGGCAAAATTCCCGGAAACCTCTACCCTCGGCACCGGAGTATCCAACGGCAGTATAGACATCTGTGATTCATCATCCGGGCCATCCATCAAGAGCTCCATTGCAAGAGACGCTATGTTCTGACTCTCGTTTGGCTCGGCGTAACGTACAGTTGTCGTAAGCTTTTTGCGGGCTTTATCCAGGAAATACAAGGTGAAGCTCAATTCCTGTTTTTCGGATACGTTTACCCTGCGTACACTTTCCGGCGGAGCCGCCGTTTGGGCAGGCTGAGCAAACGGATCCAGCAGCGTACACCCGCATAAAGTGATCAATAATGCAATTATTACAGCCAATGCGCGTTTCATATGCCTTACCTTTCAGTAAACAACAATTGAAAGCTCTGGTATGCCAGCTTCCATATACCATCCTCCCATACCAGCTTTATTGGTACGTTTAGATACGAAGAGCTTGTGCCGTCCTTATCTCTTAGCGAATACTCGACACTCAAAACCGCGGATTTCCCGTCCTGCGAAACGCTGACGTTTCCCGTTTTAAAGGCTTCTATTACACTGCCGTATTCCTCAAACTCCGCACCGAACTCCTCTAAGGCCGGCTTTTGTTTCCCATCGACATCCTGAACGGCTATAAGGTCATATGCCGAGTTGATATCCTGCATGCGCAAAGAATCCAGCACTCTTTCTGCGGAACGGCCAGGACTCAAAACTACTTCCATATTGCGCGAAAGTGGTTCCAACGGCGCTTCCGGATCATCTTCAAACCCCGCTTCAGAGCGCTTTATCCACGTTCCATCGCCCTCCCCGGTTTCCAGCAAAACCAGAACGCTGCTGCAGTTTCCAATATCCGTCATGGTATTAACTATGCTCCAAATAGCGAGCCTTCTGCGCATCATTATCTCGTCCCGCCAACCCGGATTGTTTTGCCAGTCGTCCGGCGCTTCCTCTGGCGGGTCGAGGAACTCGCGCGAAAGCACTACATTTAATACATCCTTCGATAGCTGGATCGATACAAGTTCGGCATTATCATTGAACAGTCTCGTTATATTCATTCCGGCATTTGCTGGGCCGCCTAGCAACGCGTGCATCGCGGCGGATTCCAGCATTTCGCTTGAAGGAACCGTCAGTTCCCGTTGTTCAACAGTAAGTAACTCTTCCGCCGCGTAGCGGAAATAGAGGTTTACTGTGGTTTTTGCACTGGAGGCGGTTTTGTTTTCCGGACTTATTTCCACAGGTTTTTCCGCATATTGGTTTTCCTGGATTATGGAGCAACCACAGATGGTTAACAGAAGCATTGACGCCAATACTATAATCAAAGCTCGTTTTTTTCTATTCAAGCTCATTTATTTCCTCCTTCAAAGGCAGTACCACGGTGAATGTAGTCCCTTTGCCCTCCTTGCTAGCAACGCCAATTGTGCCGGCATGCATAAGGATGATCCTCTGCGCTATACTCAGCCCCAATCCGGTTCCGCCCGTATCGCGCGACCGGGCTTTATCTACCCTGTAAAACCTGTCGAAAATATGCGGTATATCACCCTCCGGTATCCCCACGCCGTTATCAGCTATGGTTATGATTGCCTTGTCGCCGTTTTTCATGGAGGTAACTTTGACGCTGGCGCCATCAGGCGAATACTTTATTGCGTTATCGACCAGGTTTGAAATAGCCATTTCTAGCTTTATTGCGTCGCAAAGGATAATGCATTCATCCTGCACTTCCAGCTTTAGCTCTATACTCCTGCTTTTTGCGATGGGCGAAAGGTAACGGACTATCTTCTCTAATACGCCTCCAAGCAGTAAGGATTCCGTCTTTTCTGCCATTTCGTATTGCTCGATCTGCGTAAGTGTAAGCAGATCGTTGATTATATTGTTCATTCTGTTTATCTCTTTGTTGATATCCTCCATAAATTCCCGGACAATTGCGGGAGAAGGGTTTTCATCATATATGATAGTTTCTAGCAATATCTTTATTGTGCTTAGCGGTGTTTTCAGCTCATGCGAGGCATTGGATACGAATTCACCCCTCATCGCATCCAGGCTTTCCAGCCTGTCGCTCATCATATTAAAAACGTTGGCTAGTTGGGCGAATTCCGAACGGCCCTGCACATTTATCCGCTTATCGAACTTTCCGTGGCTCATGTTATGCATGGCGGACTGAAAAGCCAGCAACGGTTTCGTGATATATCTCGAAAATACGAGCGAAAGTACCACGATGAGGATAATTGCCGCCGCAAGCACTATCATTATCCGAATGATTATCTCCCTTAGGGGGGTAATTATATTGCTGAGGGGCTTTGTAAAGACAAGCGCTCCGATTATGTTCTGGTTGTATACTATTGCCGAAACATAATTGGCAGCCCAAAACTCCCCGTTGCTTCCGTTTATTTTATAAAAGCCATAGGAGTTTTGTTTAGCGCCCGAAAGAACGTCGTTTATCTCGATATGTGTCAACCTGCGGCCGTTGAGCTGCGAAAATCCGTCTATCTGAACTATTGCCGCTTCATCAGTCACAAGCAGCCTTCCTTCGTTGCCGTATCCCGCCTCAAGCGCAATCTTGTAGATTTTTGCAGCGTTATGGTTTTTTAGATATGGGGCCACACGTATGGCAAAATCGCTGGTTATGCGCAGCTGCTCAGCAGTCATGCGGTTAACAAGCGATTCTTCATATATCCTGGCGGCGGAAAAGCCTATTGCAACGAATACAAAGATAATGATTATCAAAAATACTATGACAATCCTCCAGCGAATGGAAAAGATCGTCTTATTTGTCGGTGAAATAGTAACCCACTCCCCATTTCGTGAGTATAAACTGCGGTTTTGCCGGGTCTTTTTCTATCTTCTCTCTTAGCCTGCGAATATGTACATCAACGGTACGCAGATCTCCAAGATGATCATATTTCCAGATTATCTCCAGAAGGTTTTCACGGCTATATACCTGCCCTCGGTTAGTAATGAACAGCTTTAAAAGATCGAATTCTTTGGCCGTCAGGTTTATCTCCTTTTGGCCTATCTTCACGCTGCGTTTGTTCAGGTTTATGGACATATCGTCTATGGTTATTATTTCTTTGCTGACGACTTGCTTTTGGGAGTTCATCCTGCGGAATATACTCTTTATGCGCGCCTTGACTTCCAAAATATTAAACGGCTTTGTCATATAGTCATCCGCGCCATATTCCAGCCCAAGTATCTTGTCCATATCTTCGCCCTTTGCCGTAAGCATAATAATGGGCACATCTGAAAACTCGCGTATTCTCTGGCATACTTCTATACCACTCATCATAGGCAACATCACGTCAAGCAATACAAGGTCTATACCACCGCCTTTGCACTTTTCCAGCCCAACTTCACCGTCATTGGCTTCTTCAATCGTATAGCCTTCCTGTTCCAGTGAGTATTTGAGTCCCTTTATAATAAGCGGTTCATCATCTACAAGAAGTATAGTTTTCCCCATATGCCCCTCGCCTTTCGTCAAAGCGTACGAAAAATCCTAAGGACTTTCCGTCCGGTTTTATCGTGGTAAAAATGCCGTTTCAATGCTTTTTCGGTGTAAATCCACCTTTATGCCCGGGATCCGATTGCACGCGGGGAATTGCTTTCCCTACCCCTTAAGGAATCTTCTCGGGCAATCTTCCGTAAATCAATACCACGATTATAGTCCATTTAAGTATAGCACAGATATACAATTACTTCAAAATAATATGTCGCGATTAAATTTTTTTATATTTGCATTGCATTATTGACAATGCTTTATGACGATACTACAATATATTGTACAGGTCTTGTATGAATTACCATAAATGTAGTATTGGAAGGTGTTATTGTGAATTTTTCCGACAACGCTTTAAAGGTCTTGGAGAAGCGGTATCTATCGAGGGACATCGAAGGGAATCTAACCGAAACGGTCGAAGGGCTGTTTCGCAGGGTAGCGAAGTATATCGCCTCTGCGGACACCATATATGATACGAACGCGGATGTCCGATCCCTTGCCAACAAATTTTATGACCTTATGGTCAGCCAGAAATTCATGCCGAATTCGCCTACGTTGATGAACGCAGGAAAGCCGTTGGGCCAGCTTTCAGCATGTTTTGTTCTACCCGTTAAAGATGCCATGGAAGATATATTCGACGCCGTCAAAAACGCGGCCTTGATACATAAAAGCGGGGGAGGAACCGGTTTCAGCTTCTCGCGTCTTAGGCCAAAAGGAGCTTCCGTACAATCCACAGGCGGAGTGGCAAGCGGGCCGGTCAGCTTTATGAAGGTATTTAACGCGGCTACCGAAGCCGTTAAGCAGGGTGGGACGCGCAGGGGCGCGAACATGGGTATTTTGCGTATAGACCATCCCGATATACTGGAGTTTATCCAATGTAAACAGGACAACGCCGATATAACCAATTTCAATATCTCGGTTGGCCTTACTGAAGCCTTCATGGAAGCGGTATACGCCGACGAGGAATATGACCTTGTAGACCCGAAAACCAACGAAGCGGCAGCCAGGCTAAACGCCCGTATGGTTTATGACCTTATAGTTGATATGGCCTGGACAAATGGCGAGCCGGGCATAATATTTTTGGACAGGCTCAATAGGGATAACGTGGTCCCGGGCGTCGGGGACATAGAAAGCACCAATCCCTGCGGCGAGCAGCCCTTGCTGCCATACGAAAGCTGCAATCTCGGTTCCCTCAACCTTGCCGTAATGGTGAAACAGGGAATAAAAGGCCCGGAAATAGATTACGATGAGATCGAAAAGGTCATCGGTCTATCGGTCCATTTTTTAGACAATGTTATCGACAGCAACAAATATCCCCTAGCGGAGATCGAGGACATGACAAAGCAAACCCGCAAGATAGGCCTCGGCGTTATGGGCTTTGCGGATATGCTATTGTTGCTTGGTATCCCTTACAACAGCGAAGAGGCTATCGAACTGGCGGATAAGCTAATGACTTTTATACAGGAAAAATCAAACGAAGCGTCCATAAGTTTGGCTGAAAAACGAGGCCCTTTCCCTCTTTACGGGCAGAGCACGCTGGCAAAAACATCGCCGCCGATACGCAACGCAACGCGGACGACGATTGCACCGACGGGGACTATATCGATAATCTGCAATACCTCCAGCGGAATAGAACCGCTTTTTGCCATATCATTTGTGCGAAATGTAATGGATAACTCCGAACTTCCTGAAACCCATTCCTATTTTGAGAAACTGGCTAAAGAAAGGGGCTTCTACAGCGCCGGATTGATGCGTGAAATAGCTGAACATGGCAGTTTGGAACATATCGATGGCGTGCCCGAAGATATAAAAACCTATTTTGTAACTGCCCATGATATTTCGCCGAGTTACCATATACGTATGCAGGCTGCTTTCCAGAAACATGTGGACAATGCCGTATCCAAAACCGTCAACTTCAATTCCGACGCAACGCGGGACGATGTTCGCGAGGTATATGACCTTGCGTTTGAACTGGATTGCAAAGGGGTGACCATCTACCGCGACGGCAGCCGTGAAGCGCAGGTTCTAAATATCGGAACGGTTAAAAAAAGCCCTGATGAACAAAGTGTCGAGGTGCCGATCCAAAGGCCGATCACCCCCCGCCCCCGTCCGGATGTAACGATGGGCATAACCGAGAAGGTACGTATTGGCTGCGGTAACCTTTATATAACCGTGAATTACGATGAAAACGGTATCTGCGAGGTTTTCACAAATCTGGGCAGGGCTGGAGGCTGCCCCTCGCAGAGCGAAGCTACAAGCCGGTTGATATCTACTGCGCTGAGAAGCGGCATGGATGTAAATACTCTTGTAGAGCAATTGCGCGGAATACGCTGCCACAGCACATTACGGCAAAAAGGGCTTAAAGTGCTATCCTGCCCGGACGCCATAGGCAGAGTGATCGAAAAGGTAACGCAAGCTTCGATTTACAATAATGGCAGCGGTACCCTTTCAGACATATCCGAACGTGATATATCCAGCTTTTCAGGTCCGGCTGCCGGATGCAGCAACAATTGTTCCCTGTGCAGTAACAGCGACAACTGCACAAATTCTAAAAGCGGTAGCTGCCCGGAATGCAACAGCGCCCTTGAACACGAAGGAGGCTGCGCGGTGTGCCGCGCATGCGGATATAGTAAATGCGGTTAAAGAAGAGGCCTTTAGAACCTCTTCTATTGCACAAACATTAGACAAAGCGGTATCCGGCTTTTTACGCTTGATGCCGCTTTCTTGCTTTACAAAAATGGCGGCTTTCAATATAATGTTAGCGTATTTATAAAGACGGAGGCCATGATGCAGGACAGCGATATAAAAGAAACACTCCTTTCTGAAAGAGGAGCGAAGGAAGGCTCCCTTGGCGATATAGATCGATTGGAAGTCTTGCTTGACACTGCGCATAAGGAAAATAACCAACTTAAAACCCGTCTTGTATCCAAGGATAAGGAAATAGACCAGCTCATCCAGAGCGAAGCCGCGCTAAAGGAAGAACTAAACGGCTTAAAAAACGGCGTATTCTATAAATTATATATGCTGCAAAAGAAAATACTCTTTCCCCAGGGTTCAAGGCGCAACTTGATCATAAAGCTGATATTCCGGTGTTTGCGTCATCCTTTGCGCCTTTTAAAGAGCCTTTCGCCGCATAATATCAAGGTGTTTTTCAAACGGTTGAAAAATAAGGATCTGGAGCATTTGTCCGCAAGAATAGGTATGTTTATCGGGGAAAGCGATCCGTCCCTTTCGGGCCTTGAGATTTTTGAATACGATGAAAACAATATTCCTTTGATCGAGTTTGATGCGACGGACGAACCGCTCGTAACGATAGTGATGCCGGTGTATAACCAATGGAGTTATACCTACAACTCCCTGCGCGCTATCAAGGAATTCACTGCCGATATACCGTTCGAACTCATTATCGGTGATGATGTTTCGACCGATGAAACTGCATCGATATCCGCGTATATAAAGAATATTCGCGTAATTCGTAATAGCAGGAATATCGGCTTCCTTCAAAACTGTAATAACGCCGCGTCTTTTGCAAAGGGCAAATATATATATTTTATAAACAATGATACGCAGGTGCAGAAGGATTGGCTCAAACCGCTTGTCCGGCTAATGGAAGACGACGAAAGCGTCGGTATGTGCGGATCTAAGCTTGTTTATCCGGATGGCAGGCTTCAAGAAGCCGGCGGCATTTTTTGGAGCGACGGCAGTGCGTGGAATTACGGCAGGTTTGAAGATGCGGGCCGGCCCAAATTCAACTATGTTAAAAATGTGGATTATATCTCAGGCGCGGCTATTATGATACGAAAAAAGCTGTGGGATGAGATAGGCGGGTTTGACCCGCGATATGAGCCAGCATATTGTGAAGATTCTGACTTAGCGTTTGAGGTTCGAAAAAGGGGTTTACGGGTAGTTTACCACCCAAAATCCGTCGTTGTACATTTTGAAGGCATCACCAATGGTACTGATACTTCGGGCGGCATCAAAAGCTATCAGATAGAGAATATGAAAAAGTTCTATGAAAAGTGGAAGGATGTATTGCAGGCGGAACATTTCATAAACGGGGAGAACGTCTTTTGGGCAAGGGACCGTTCACGCGGTAAAAAATGTGTCGTGGTAATAGATCATTACGTGCCGCAATATGACAAGGACGCAGGCTCCAAGAATACCTATCTGTTTTTGAGACAGCTTGTAAAAGAAGGCTATCACACGATTTTCATAGGGGATAATTTTACCCGTCAGGAGCCTTACACATCGGAGCTGCAACGCCTTGGTATAGAAGTAATCTACGGTACCGATTATATGAACAGTATAAAATCATATTTCGCTAAGAATGCTGCTTTTATCGATACCGTCGTTTTGAACCGCCCGCATATCGGTCTTAAATATATCGATACATTAAGCAGATGCGGAATAGGCAACATAGTGTTCCACGGGCACGATCTGCACTATTTAAGGGAAAAAGCCCAATATGAAACAACCGGGGACAAGTCATATCTGAAATCAGCAGAAAAGATGAAGCGGATAGAGTTTTCTATCTTTGAAAAATCCGATGCCATAATGACTGTCAGTTCCAAGGAGAAGGAGATCATCCGAGCAGAATTTCCAAACAAGAAGATTGAGATCGTTCCAGTATTCTTCTATGAACGATTTGAAGATATCGGTAAATTGAATATCTCAGATACTAAAGATCTTCTTTTCGTAGGAGGATTCGGCCATCCGCCAAACGCGGATGCGGTACTTTACTTCGCGAACGAAATCTTTCCGCAAATCAAGGGTTTGGATGCAAAGCTAATAGTGGTGGGATCTAACCCGCCGGAAGAGATAAAGAAGCTGGATGGCGAAGATATCATTATAAAAGGCTTTGTATCGGATGAAGAGTTGGAGCAGCTTTACAGGGATGCAAGGGTAGTCGTCATCCCGCTTCGTTTTGGCGCCGGCGTTAAGGGCAAGACCATAGAGGCCATGCACAGCCTCACACCTATAGTCTCCACATCCTTTGGCATAGAAGGACTGGCGGATATCGAAACCTGTGTAAACGCAATGGACGACGCCAAAAG
>JAVBOF010000138.1:0-8507 GCA_031550915.1 Eubacteriales bacterium
ATAACATTTATTACAGCTATGCCCTCCGAAAAGGTCGCTGACTTTGTGTTGTCGCTCTCGTTTTCAGAAAACGCTACATTTGCAACCACCTAGGGGCTTTGAATTATAGGCCGTGATGCAAAATATAGTACCACAAATACGATTATTCCAACTATACATAGACCTGTACATATAATAGTTTTACGTTTTATAATTTGCAATCATCAATTCATAGATTGTAAATTGATACTCTGCCAAGGCAGCATAGGGGACTGGGGCTTACTCAGGCAAGCGCAAAAAGATATCTTTTTGCTATGCTTGCAAAGTCAGAATATCATTTTTCTCTTTAAAAAGCAAAAGCATAAAAGCTCAAGCGTCCGCATTCTCTTGAAAAGCAAAAAGCTGGCTTCTGCATCTACGCAGACGGCACTTCGAGAAAACACGCTGTAAAACGCCACAAACCCGCTCTGCTAGCGGGTCTGCGGGTGCTGTATCTAGATTGTCAGCATCAAATGGTGGAGGCGAGGGGAGTCGAACCCCTGTCCGAAAATCCATCCATAGAGGCATCTCCGAGCGCAGTGGTTGTTTTAGGATTCCCCCGGCGCAGCCCCCAACCACAGGGTCTGCGTTTCGGTAGCTTCATTTATCCGGTCCGCCGCAAAGCTTTGGCGGATTCGTTCCCCGCTAATTGACGCCCCGACCTCCAGCCGCGGGTTACCGGAGCGGGACGTTTGCTGCTAATTAAGCAGCAAATGCAAATTCGTTTTTATCTGCTGTTATATTTAAGTTCCGGTTTGGTGACGCAGTCCCGGAGACTGCAGCTCGCTTCCCCTATAAATTTGATCCCCGTCGAAACCAATTACGCCCCCTTAACAAATACATTATACCATAATGACACGCATTATAGGCCTGATGCAGCAATTATTTACGGCTTGTTTTCGGTTTTATATAAAGTGATGCGGTTTATCTGTCTGCGGGCAAAAAACCTTGGCCAGCGCGTATTACCGTAACCATTGCTTATAAAAACATCGGTTTTTCTGTGCACAAGGCCCGACCTGTACCTGTTACCGTATTTGGATACAGTGTAGGTGCATAATGACCAAAGCCCAAAGAAGGTCATCTGACCGCCATGAGTATGTCCGCAAAGTATAAGATCCGCTTCGCTGGCCCCTTCCAGTTCGGATGTATCCGGGTTGTGTACAAGAAGTATAACGAAATCATCCATACTACGGCTGGCAAGAGCTCTTTCTATATCCGGCTTTTGTGTTTTTATATCCTCGGTGCCAGCCAGATAAAGGCCGTTTGGGAAGCTTATGCCCACATTACACAGACAATTGATACCAAGATCCTTCATATGGATTATATCTTCCGCGTTATCGTGGTTGCCCAATACAGCATAGGTACGGTTTGGTGGAAACGCTTGCGAAATAATTTGAAAGCTTTTTCGTGCTAAAGACGGATCATGATAGGAATAATCCCCTCCCAAGAGAAGGATATCAGCCTGAAAATCGTTTAAAGCGCAGAGCTCTGTTTCCAGCCTTTGCAGATGCTTCTCCTTCTGTATATGGAGATCAGTCATCAGGGCGATTTTGAAACCGTCTAAACTATAAGGTAACCGGCTCGACATGTAGTCCAATTTAGCAAGATCCAGCTTGTAATCATTAAACATGGCTTAGCCTTTTTGCCTTAGGGAGCGTTCGATATCGCGCTTTGCCGATTTTTCCGCCAGCACATGCCGCTTATCGTATAGCTTTTTGCCCTTAGCCAAGGCAAGCTCCGCTTTGATAAGGCCGTGTGAAAGGTATATCTGCAGCGGGATGAGCGAAAAGCCTTCCTGCTGTACAAGGCCTATAAGCTTTCGTAACTCCCTTTTATGCATCAGGAGTTTTTTTGGGCGCATAGGATCCTTGTTGTTGATATTACCTTGCTCATACGGGCTGATATGCATGCCGTATATATACAGTTCGCCAGCATGGAAAGCCGCATAACTATCCTTTAAATTGGCCTTTCCCTGACGGATGGATTTTACCTCAACTCCCAAAAGCTGTATGCCTGCTTCATACTTATCCTCAATAAAATAATCGTGTCTGGCCTTTCTGTTTTGAACCAAAGACTTCACTGCGTTTGCCACAATGATACCCCTCAATCGTTTACATATTCAAAATCTACGTTTCGCATGCTCATATCGACGCCGGCAACTATTATATCAACCTTTTCACCAATAGAAAACGTCTTTCCGCTATGTGCTCCACGTAGCACCCTTCGCTTCTCATCGTATTCGTAATAATCATCCAGCAGCGTTGCCAGACGAACAAGCCCCTCGCAAGTGTTCTCAAGCTCTACATAAAATCCAAAGGACGTAATGCTGGATATTATCCCGCTATATTTTTTACCAAGCTTTTTTTGAAGGTATTCGCATTTTTTCAAATCGGTAGCCGCCCGTTCGGCTTCCATCGCCGCTTTTTCCCGTTGGCTGCATTGTGAAGCCATATCCTTCATATTATCCGACATTGTGCCTAAAAGTTTGCTTTTGCCTTCAAAGGAATAGCGCAATGCCCTATGGACAAGCAAATCCGGATAACGGCGAATCGGTGATGTGAAATGGCAGTAGTATTCCAGAGCCAGGCCGAAATGGCCGAAGTTTTCCTCGCAATAGCGGGCTTTTTTCATAGACCGCAACATAAGCTGGGATACTGCGCGGGCCTCGTTCCTGCCTGCGCTATACTTCAATATGGCCTGAAGCATCTTTGGCCGTACCTTTTTTGCCTTAGATATCATGCCGTTTTTATATCCAAGGGCTTCGATGAACTCAGCAAATTCATCTATCTTGTCTCCATCGGGAGTTTCGTGTACGCGGTATATACATGGCAGCTCCTGCCAGTACAGATGTTGGCAAACGGTCTCGTTTGCGCTCAGCATAAACTCCTCTATAAGCCTTTCTGCCTTCCCCCGAACTTCGCGCTTAATATCAAGCACTTTGCCGCTTTCATCCAGGAGTATCTTTGCTTCGTCGAGGTCAAAATCTATACTTCCGCGTTCATCGCGTTTCTTTGCAAGCAGAGTCGATAGTTCATCCATCTCATCAAAAATATTGCCGAGCCTTTCGTATTGCCTTCGTAAACCCCTATCACCGGCTAGAATGGCATTGACGTCGTCATACGTCATCCTAGCGGCTGTGTTTATAACAGATGGCCGGATATCATAATCAGTGATCTCGCCACGCCTGTCGATATCCATTATGCATGATAACGTTAGCCTATCGACGGATTCATTCAGAGAGCAAATACTGTTGGAAAGCTGCGGCGGCAGCATAGGGTAGACCTTGCCGGGCAGGTAAACGCTGGTGCCGCGCGAATACGCTTCCTTATCCAGCAGTGAGTTTTCCTGTATATAGTGGCTTACATCCGCGATATGAACACCAAGCCTGTATCCGCTTTTGGTCTTTTCTATGGAAATAGCATCATCCAAATCCTTTGCATCCGCGCCGTCTATGGTGACAATGAGCTTTTCGCGCAGGTCCAGCCGGTTTTGTAGCTCGGCTTCGGAAACGGTTTGACTAACGCGGGAAGCAGCTTTTATAACATCCGGCTGGAATTCCGGCGATATTTGGAATTCGCTGAGTATAGAAAGCATATCCACGCCCGCTTCGTCCTTATGTCCCAATACTTCGATTATTCGTCCACGGGCATATCTATCCTTGTCCGGCCAGCCGGTTATTTCGGCCACTACCTTGTAATCGTTCTTTGCGCCGTTCTCAAAGCCCTTTTCTATAGCTATAGATTCAAAACGCATATCATCAGCCAAAACATAGGAGCCATCGCCGGAATAATGGAAGGTTCCTATTATCCTGGAATTTGCCCGTTTCAAAACATTCACTACCTCGGCTTCTCCCGAACGTCCCGTACCTGGTTTCGGCTTTACAAGCACAGTATCGCCGTTCATGGCGCCGCAGATATTCTTCTCTGATATATAAAAATCATCTACGCCTTCATCCTTTGGTATGCAGAAAGCAAAGCCCTTGGCATGCTTTTGCAGCCTGCCGGCATACAAACCCATATGCGCGGGCAGGGCATATTTGTTCTTCTTTGTCTGCACAACAAAGCCATCCGCCGTCAGTACTTCCAAGACTGCTAGCGTTTCGTTATAGTCAGTATCCGTATTTGCACAAAGCTCGTCAATCGCAACCGCTGATCCAGTGTTTTTCAGATACTCCAGTATCTCTTCTTTTTTATCCAATTCTTCCTCCGTATATAGTATATCCATGTATCATATATACATTATATTATCTTGTTTAGCGCCATCAATTTTATTTCCGCACATGCATAAGCAATAAAAAAGGCACTACCGATAACGGAAGTGCCATAATACCTTAGTTTCAGTTCTTTTGCAGAATAACCAAAACAACAGAGCCGACCATAAGAACCGCGGCGGATATCTTTGTGATAAGCGCCAACCTGCCTTCGCGGGTCTTGCCTTTGTTCTTTCCGTAATATGAATCAGGCATGGCTCCTCCGCCCATGATGCCGGCGGACGCGCCCGCGTTCTTTCCGGATTGCAAAGTGGCGGATATTATTACTGTGGCACATACCAGAACGACTACAATTCTGGTTATTATCGTCAAGGCATCCAAATTACCTGTTCCTCCATTATAGCTATTACCGGATATCCGGTGCCGCCGGGACAAATAAAAATCCGACAGCTAGAGCATTTTATCATAAGTTCCATATTAAAGCAAGATTTTATTTTCTGCCCTTCATGCCGGGTCCCCAGTATTTATACCTTGCGCCGGAATAGCCCGTTAGTTCCGAAAGCGGCCTTATGCGGGCCTGTACTTTGTCATCGCCTTTACTTGTGGATTCGAACGTAGTATAGTCCACGACCTTACCGGCTTCGTTTTTGTTTGCAGAAAAGACTATCATCACGTGGTATCCTGCTTGGTTGAAGATATCCATGAACTGGACCTGATCCCTTGGAATCGAGCTAAAAGCGTAGGAACTACCGACCAACCCGTAGGTGCCCTTTTTGCTCGGAAATTTAAATACCGAAGATACGAAACCGGAACAATCCAGCCCAACGGTGCCGCTGATATAGCCATGGGATGTGCGGGAAGTATGCATGTTGCCCGCATAATAACCCTTGTTTACCCCATCGAGGAAATTTGTCCAACTATAGCGGTTGGACGTGGTATCGAGACCGTCGAATCCTCCCCAGCAGTATGGTATGCCCTTTACCCGGTATGTCCTGCCCGGCTCGTATGGCATAAGCCAATCCGGCTGGGAAACATATTTTGAGACGCCAACGCGCGACGTGTCCGCATTTATAGTACTGTTGTAATTCCAGTAAATATTGTTTGTCATATACATCATACGCATGCATATTTCCAGTTTGTCCAGGGTCTGGTATGCGGAGGACGCGGCAGCAAAGCCCGGTAAGCGTATATTTGTAGCAAGTGGCGCTGCCTTTGGCGCGTTTGGGCGTTTTTGGGTAAGCGGCAGCCGAATCACTGTTATATTTGTTTTGGAAACTATCATCTGATATATTTTTCCGGTCTCCGTTATAAAAACATCGCGGTTGGGCATAGACCAGCTGTTCTGCTTTAATGTCGCGTAACCTATGGTTTTGCCTCCGGACAGCACATGCACGGCGTCGTCATTTATAAAGCCTGCCCCACTTGATATTATCTCACGGCAAAGCGCATATATCTTTTTTCCACTGCGTTGGCGCACGGATGCTTCAACGACACTATTACGGGTCTTCAGGGCGGCTGTTTTAGCGTATTTTGAATCGCGGACTATCGTAGATGTTTTGCCCAGAGTCAACTTTGTATCGTAGGGTGTGATGAGCCTGAGGGAGCTGCCGACAAGCCTGAATTCCTTCTGGTTTGCAAACCCGATAACAATGCTGCCATTACTGTAGCGGATGGATTTCGGATCGTAATACGCCGTTACAGACATACCGTTTTGATTGCTAGTACGGCTGTTTGCCCTTATTCTGGGTATAGTGACCTTTTTTTGGATTTTCCCTTTTTCATTCGCAACATAGGCGGTATAGTTTTCATCCAAAAGATATATCTTGTTTTTCTCAACAAAAATGTCTATCAAAGAACGTTTGGCGCTTATTGGGATCTTATTTGAAAGCTTGTTATTCTTATACTTCAATACCCGCGAGTTTTGTGTATCGAGAATATAGGTGTATTCCCCGTTCACGCAAAAGCTTTGCGGTATACGCGGCTCCTCATCTGCGCGAGCTATTATGCCGACTGTCCCGGCGGGAATCTTAAGCGTTGAACTTGACTCGCCAGCTGCATGTGACGCGGGGATCAGTGTAAACGTTACTGCCAAAGCCAGCAAAAGTGATGCGGTTTTCTTCAGCAAAATGATCGCCTCCATATAATATAGAAATAACTTCATCCCATTTTGTCACACTTTTGTAACAAATGTCAAGCTAATTTAATAAAATGCCATGAGGATATTGTTGGAAAAGCCGCTATCTAAGAGCTTTTTGGGTTACATTGAGTGAGTATTACCGGACAAGATAATTTACCCTTGTCCGGTAAATAGTTGTCCGTATTTATTTAACTAAATTTAAGGGACATGGATTTACGGACATATCCGCGGAATTATTTCCCAAGCAATATATGTTAGCTTGTCTTGTAACATTAATCCGGTCTCCTTTGAATAATCATTAAACATGTACCAGGCATCTATATTTGAGGGGGATACCCATAGTGAAACTTATTCGCATGGCTGTTATTTTAATGGGAGCTATTCTATTATGCTCCTGCACACAGGTTAAGGCCGAGGGGTTTATGGTAAACTCCATCGACGCCGATTACGGGGATAAATCATCCGGCAGGATACCGCAGGTAAGCGGCCTGGAAAACAAAGCGGTTATGAACAGGATAAACAATGGCATAAAGCTCGCATTGACGGAAAAATACGATAGCGTGCGTGACCCTTCACTGGGCGGAAAAACGACGGAAGCCTTCGATTATGATATTGCAGGCGCCCTGTTGATAATAAACCATGAAGGAGATTATTATGTTCCGGGTGCAGCCCACGGCTTGCCGTACAGGACCTATCTGCATATAAACCTTAATGACGGAGCTTTTTATAACGTTGAAAGCGCAATACGGGGTATGGGTTCCGCGGATAAGGTTCGTGAGCTTTTAGCGAAAAAGCTTGAACATAAGCTTGGCCCTGCGTGGCTGAGTTATGGCGTGCCTATGAAGGATGCCATGTATACGCTTGCTGGGAATAATATACGTGTGGTTTTTCCACCATATTCGGTAGCGGCATATTCCGAAGGCTTCGTTGATATAGACCTTTCGTTCGATGAATTAGAAAGCCATATAGATTACGATTCGCCTGTGATGCGCGCTTACCTTGCTCGCTAGGGTTTTTGTCGTCTACATATTTGTGTTGTTAGCCTCGTTTCGAAAGTGTATAATAAAATGATAAAATAGAACGAGGTGTGGTTTTGGCGTTTGAATTTTGCCCGCTCTTCAGTGGAAGCAGCGGCAACAGTGTTTATGTTGCGTCTTCAGAGGCGCGTATCCTTGTCGATGCGGGAAAATCCTGCAAAAGGATCGTTGAAGCGCTTAAGGCTTTGTCAATACAGCCGGAATCCATCGACGCGATTTTGGTGACGCATGAACACACTGACCATATAAGCGGTATAGGAGTACTATCCCGCAAGTATGATATACCGGTATATGCCAACCCGCCGACCTGGCACGCTATACATGAAAAACTAGGAGATATATCGAGGCGGAACACAAGGATATTTGATACGGGAAAAGAGTTTTTGATAAAGAACATAAATGTAATGCCGTTTTCAATATCCCATGATGCGATAGACCCCGTCGGGTTTTCGTTTTTTTCCGAAGGAATAAAAGCGACGTGCGCGACGGATCTAGGCTTTGTGACCAACGCCATACTGGATATAGCTGAGGCTTCCGATATCTTGCTATTGGAAGCAAACCATGACCCGGCTATGCTGCAGGCTGGACCGTATCCGTTCGACCTTAAGCGGAGAATAGCGGGGAACCTCGGGCATTTGAGCAATGCGGATTGCGCAGAGGCATTGGCCAAGCTTGCCGTCCGCAAGGTGAAGCAGGCGGTTTTGGGGCATTTGAGCAAGGAAAACAACAGCAAGGAAGTTGCTATGCAGACGGTTGTTTCGATATTGAGCGAACATGGAATAGAAAGGGATATAATGAAACTTTCTATTGCCGAAAGAGATCAGGTTTCCAGCCTGTATTCGTTTTGATCAAGGAGGATATATCATTGCAGGATAATAACGGTAATGGCGGCGTTCAGAGCAACGGCGCGCAACTGGACAAGTTTGATTTACAGGGCCCGAAATTACCACTGGATGGAAACCGGAACATATTTGGCGCCAACTTTTTGCTTCTGGTCGTTCTGGTTCTTTTTGTGTTGCTTAGCTTCCCGGCGGGCCTTTTTGGTGTTATGGATAATACCGTGTTATTCTACCTGTATTCAGGCATCCTCACCGTTTTAGCCATT
>JAVBOF010000082.1:0-32113 GCA_031550915.1 Eubacteriales bacterium
ATCTAACGGAGGCCTTTGTTCTGGCTTCATGGCCGCGGCAGGGGCTTTTGGAATTGAGCAGAAACCATCGGCGCTTGCGGGTGGTTTTTTGCTTATTATAGACAGGGTGAAAAGATGAAAAAAGCTTTTATTATAGCTATATCTTTGATTTTGGTGTTTTGCTGTATCGGATGCGGTAACAAAACGGCCGTCAACAAAACCGCGGACGACGAAAAAGGCTCTATACGTATTGGTGTTGCGTTTGAAAAGAGTACTATTGAAGGAATGTTTGGCCAAGCAATAGTGGCCAGTTTGAAGAAACTGGAGAAGGAAGCGGGCATCACAGCAGACACACTCGAGTGTAAAGATGATGACGACCAGATGCAGACAGTTGAAAAGCTTTTGGCGGATGGCAACAAAATTATTTGGGGTATGGGTGAGAGCTTTAAAAATCCTATGGTACGGGCTGCCGCAGATAATCCGGGCACGCGTTTTGCCGTTTTGAACGCATATGTTGAAACGCCGGGGAAGAATATCATCTTTGTTAAACCGGGAATTAACGAGACGGCGTTTTTAGCCGGCTGTCTGGCCGCAAAAATATCAAAAACCGGCAAGATAGGAATCATCGCTGGAAAGGATACAGAAGATACATTGACAGGTATCTTTGGATTCTATGCCGGAGTATTGACGACAAGGCCGGACATAGTTTTTGATGCGGCATATGCCGAGGTTATGGATTATCCGGCAAAGGGCAGCGCCATGGCATGGCAGATGTATAACGATGGTTGCGACGTAATATACCAGTGCGCTGGCGAAACAGGAAAAGGTTGTATTGAGGCGGCAAAAAAATGGAACAGGTATATCATATGTGGCGGCGAGGATATACAGGGCATGGAAGTGGATGAAAATATTATCGCCAGTGCGCAGGAACACGATGGTAAGATCGTGGAAGACATAAATAAACAACTTTTGGATAACAGCCTTTCAGGCGGCCAGAACATTAAGTACGGATTATCTACCGGAGCGGTGGAGCTTGCGTTGAATGAAAAGCTTGTCCCTGCGGATATATCGGATTACCTTGAGGTGATGAAAGGCAAAATAATAAGCGGAGAGATAAAAATCCCGTCCACTTCATTGGAGTTTGCATCCCAATACCCATATGTAGGGATCATGCATTGATTCAGAACTGTGCAGCCTCAACATATCGATACTCAGCGTTTAATCTGCAAATATAATCGAAAATCTCCCTGTGTAAATTATCCGCCATCACATTTATGGACATTTTATCTATCTCACCGGCAGTGTAAAATATGAGGTCGGCATATTGCTCATAAAATGCATTGCGATCTTTTATCATGTAATCGATCTCTGCGATACTCTTGCTCATTAGGAAGGAGCGCCTGCTTGCCCTTTCGATAATATCCTCCAAGGGGGATTTTAACAAGACCACTATGCCTATATCGCAAAGTATCTTCATATTAGCTTCGTCTAACGCGATGCCTCCGCCGCAGGAGATGACAGTTTGGGTCCAATCATACATATTGGCAATTACCTGACGTTCCATCGCTTGAACATAAGATTCGCCATGCCACGAGAGCAAAATCGGCCTTCCGGTACCTTGTTTGTTGTCCAGAGCGGTATCGGTGTCAAAGAAACGCATATTGGTCTTTCGGGATAGCATATACCCCAGTGAAGACTTCAGCGTACCGATAAAGCCGATCAAAACAATATTGCTCTTCATATTCCACCAACTTTGATGTTTAAGCTATATATTAAAGTAAATAATTATCCTAATATTTGACCAAAGCACAGTGATATTACATTATTCAACACAAACCGCTATTTTCCTTTTTCTTTGTCCTCCGGGAAATCGTCCCCAACGGGTTTTATCAAACGTTTTCTGATCCTGTTGTAATAAAAATGTATAAGACCGGAAAACACTATATCATAAATCACATATACGGCTTCTGCCCCAAGAACCAGGCCCCATATAGGCAATGCTAGCTCAGCAGTGCTGAAAAGAACTGCCTTAGCCAGAAAATATGTCGCAAAAATACATATATTAAAATATATAAGCTTAAATATCCAGCACAAAACATTGTTGGATATATGCTTTTCTAACAAGTATTTCCCCAGGCCATAATGCCCAAAAAACAAAACAAAAGGCAAAACGGCGATCTTGTTCGGTATAATCAGCAAACCCAACAGCGACGTTGCAATAAACTGCAGGGCACTGAACCCAACCTCATCCTCCGAAGCCAAGCCGGCTATAAAAAGGGAGCTGATCGCGTATGCTCCCAGTTTACCCGCGGGCAATATAGAAGCCACAAAAAGCGTTATAACTGCTAAAGCCGTAAACATTGCTGTTAAAGTCAGCCTTGTGGTATTGTTTATATAAGTCGAGTTATATTTTTGCCTCATCTTATGATCAACAGCAGGGTATCAGGTCGCCGCCGCAGCATTCACAGCAACAATCAGCGCAGTATAGTCCGCCGCAAATCTTGCATGCGTCGTTACCGCCCATACCCGACTGCCTATATCCTCCCCTGTATGAGTAGTTCATATTGTTCAGGCTGTTATACGCATTCACGTATTCGCTGTTGGATGGTTCAGCCTGGGCGGCCCGCGCCATATGCTCCCTTGCTCTGTCATATTGTCCTTGCCTCAAATAGATAACACCTTGCAGATAGTTCCATTCGGCGCCCCTGTCCGAGCTTGCGTTAAGCGCTTGCTGAGCTGCGGAAAGATTGTTTTGCTGCAGGTACATCCTTACACGGCTAAAGGCCTCAGAGGATGATGAATAACCATATTTTGAGGAGCTGTGGCTATCGTAGGATGAGCCATTTGCCCCATGTAACTTACACAATTCGTCATAAGCTTCATTTATCTGCTTTAGTTTATCCTGCGCCAGGTCTGAAAGCGGATTGTCTTTGTATTTATCGGGATGATATTTTTTTACCAGGTCTTTGTAAGCCTTCCTTATTTCATCTAATGAGGCGTTTTCTGATACTCCCAAAACCTCATAGGCGTTCATCTTTTTTTGTTCTCCTTCCGGCAAGCACATCATCGGTCGTGTTAATAACGCCTGCCTTGAGTATATTGTACGTTATTTATCGCATCCTGCGAATATCAAGCAGATCGTATTCCTGTTCTGCCCGTACAAGCGAATGTTCAAGCCCAAAAAGGATATCATCTTTCGCTTTTTCTTTGCCTTTTGCCTTATATTTTATGGCATAAACATTATAGTTACCCTTTTTTATATCCTTATCCCAATCATCAAAAGCATCAAGCAGGTAGATCCATCTTCCGAGATTATATCCAAGCTGGCCAAGGATGCGTTTGTTCCCTTCACTGGCCGGCGCTTTTTCCAAAATGTCCTTCAAAAGCCTGGCAAAGCAATCCGAAACCAAGTCGGGTTCCGAGCAATTTTGCTTTTCAAACGCAGAAAGCTCCTTAAGTTGGGTCTCGATAACTTTCGCGCATTCCGGATAAAGCTTTTTTGCCTTTGAGTTCGCATGGGCTATTGCCACAGAAAACGCCGCGCCACCAGACTTTCTTTCATCATGCCAATCATCTAGCGCTTTACCCCTTGCCAACAGCACATTAATTGCTGCCGCGAAATCAATATTTGCGTTGTTTGTTATTGCGGGCCTCTTATTCAGAGGATTCGCGACGCAACGTATGGGTTTCGCGCAAGGCTCATCATCACTCAATGAATCGAGCATGATTGCGAGAAAACAACAATCGTAGCTCAAAGCCAGTTTTGAAGCCTTACCGTAGTTCTCCCCAAGGGATTTACACAATCCGCAATAATACGCTCTAAATAGCTTGAATTCGCCAACTTTCAGCTCATCGACATATGGGCGGATATATCCAAACATGCACAACCTCCGCCGTTTTGCAATCTGCTTAAAGTGCCGAACGCATTTATTCTGTCCAGTATAATCCTATTTTTCATTCTACCATGATTTGTCGAAGATTAAAACTAAAATTTGCGTTTATTTTACAATATTTTGATTTTTTTTTAGTTTATGTACCAGTATATAGTATCTCTCATATTATATTTAGGATATGCGATCGGGGGAAGGGGAATGGATTTTGATGCACGAGAGCTTTTAGCAAGGATAATTAAATGCGAAGCTCAAGGCGAAGGCGAGATAGGAATGAAGGCTGTGGCAACAGTTATCATGAATAGGGTTCAGGCTATTGAAGGCGAATATCTCCGAGTTGGGCAAGGCAGTATACACAACATCGTTAAACAACCGGGGCAGTTTACCTGCGCACAAGAGACTATCAACGAAGAACTAAATCCAAACAGCATTTATACCAACGTACCTGAGCAGATACATTATGATATTGCGGATTGGGCTTTGGCGGGAAACAAAGTGCCAGGTCTGGAAAACGCGCTATGGTTTTATAGCCCACCTGGTGGCGGGGCGTGTCGACCCACTTTTCCCGCACTTTCAGGTAAGTTTATTGTGAGAATAAACAACCATTGCTTCTATAATCCCACAAGCCACTACAAAAATACATAGTTTTGGAGGAATTTTCTAATGGACAGCATGCCAAACACAAACAATCAGATAGCCGTAAGGAGAGATGATTCAGAATTGCCGGAGACACTGGTAAACAAGATATACTTACCTGCTTTCATCCGGTCTATGATAAATAAAATCGTGAAGGTCTCCTTTCTTATTGGCGCAAATACCCTGGTATATAAGGTAGGCAGATTGACTGATGTCGGGTCGAACTATATCGTTCTAAAGTCTCTTTTCAGCGATAATATGTTGGTAGGGGATATGTATTCGATCAAATTTATCAATGTAATCAATTCACCAATGGCAGCCGATTTTTCGGAAAAAAGCGAGATGGTATAAACATCGATTTCGTGACCCGATACCGTCACGGTTTTGCTCCTTGTCATATGGATAAAAAAACAAATATTGTCAACACTATTGTTGGAAAGGTGTTGACTATGATAAAAATCAATCCATTGAACGAGATAAGGGATAGCCTAAGCGATAGGCATGGGTGCAGAATAGTACTGCGTGAAAATGGTGGTAGAAGAAAAAGCAAGGAGCATATCGGGGTATTGGAAAGGACGTATGAAAGTATCTTTACGGTATCGGTGGAAGATGCCGGAGAGATGCGTCTGCTTTCCTATACCTATAGCGATATCCTGACCAAAGCTGTCGAGCTGTTTTTAAAAGAACCGGATGCGAGTATTGCAGAATAAAAAAAGACCAGTTTGCCGCGCTCCAACAGCTCTGGATATATGCACAATATATTTTTCTTTGCTCTGCGCGCTGCTTCTGATCATCTTTAAGATAATGCTACTCGCATCCTTGTTGATTAGACAGTTGTACAGGGACAGGCCCAAAACACCTTGCCGGAGATGCTTTCATATGCATAGTTCAGGGCCTTTTCCGTCTCGAAAAGGCCGATGACCGACGATCCACTGCCGGTCAAGCTGGCATTCAGGGCCCCATTTTCCGACATTATCCGCATAATTTCGGTGATGCCCGGGCAAAGCTTTTCTGCAGTGCGCTGAAAGGCATTGCCCATGTTTTGTGCCAAAAGGGCAGTATCTCCGGATTCTATAGCACAGCAGATATTATCTATATCGTTCGGTGATCCATACGTTGCGGATTTGAAAGCCTCGGCGGTATTCACGCCTCCGTTTGGTTTCGCAACCAGAACAAAGAACCTGTGTTTACAGCTTATAGGCGTAAGGACGTCGCCGATACCCCTCGCCCTTGCAGCAGAGGTTTGAAGGCAAAAAGGGACATCGGCACCAAGTTTTTTACCCAGACCTGTCAGATCATCTTGGCTCATAGCGCAGTATCTCGCGTTAAGACCGCGTAATACTGCGGCCGCGTCAGCGCTGGCACCTGCAAGCCCCGCCTGCATGGGTATGCGTTTTTCTATGAGTAGCATAAGCGAAGGGCGTATCCCCGACTGTTTGTAATAGCTTTCGGCGGCTGTATATGCAAGGTTATCCCGCCCGCAAGGTAAGGTGGAGGGAGATGAAACAACGCTGATGCCGTCTTCGTCATCAAAGCCAAAGAAAAGCGTATCATGCAGAGATATAAGCTGCATAACGCCATCCAATTCATGGTAGCCGTCGTCCCGCTTATACAAAACGTTTAAACCCCAGTTTATCTTTGCGTGCGCGTCGATCTTTATCATATCCCTATTATACAATAAAAAATGGCAATAAAAAATAAGCCTACCGGGATAGGCAGGCTGTGAGCCGTTCAGTTGCCGGAGATGGACTTTGACAACCGGCTGCCTGGCAGCCATGGCTAAAAAGATACCTGTCCTGGTAGGCTTTGCTTATTCGGGGATTCTATCAGTGCATACTGTATGGACGAAAGAGAAGCAGCTTCTTTCCTTCCAAATCATCGTCCCTGCCTATGTCATTATATTTTAAAAGGCTTTCAATTGTGGTATTGAAGCGCTTGGCTATACTCCAAAGGGTTTCATCTTTGCCTGCAAAGTAGATGATCAATCCGCCCTGCGCAACGGGGGTAGGACCGCTCTGGTTTATTCCGGATACATAGCGGTACTTGCCTTCGGTACATGCTAGCGCGTTGATGTCAAGCGTTATGCGTACCTCCAATTCTGTTCCGGTTCCGGTTGCTGACGAAGCATCCATATTTGCGTCCAGGGTCAGAAGCATGTTTTCATCTACACCATCGGCATCCATCTCTACACCGAATGGCACATCGGCGGAAAAGCTGTTCAAATTCCCATCCCGGCAGAGATAGATTATCCGCGAAACGATTATGCCCTCTATTGCGATCTTTCCTTGCAAGGCATATTCGTTTACGATCAACGGCCTTGCGTATATCATCAAAACCCTTCCGACCGGAGGCATCCCGTCCGGCAGAGATACTGGTTCGCGGACCGTACATTTACCCTGGCAACGTACGCATGGCTTTTTAAGTTCTATGGTGTTCGTTTCGAGTTCCAAAACCATAGAGGGGGAATAGGCATCCGTAATCAGATCATATTCCTGTATAGTGCTGACTTCGATATCTATACTTAAAATGATTTCAGCGTTCAAAAGTCCTTCCGTTTCAGGTGCGATGGTTATGAAAGATTCTTTGACTTTAGCGGAACCGTTTATACCGACGCTTTCCGTTGGGATATCGATGTTTATCATCTGCTCAAAGGGGATTATATTATTAGCTTGCCAAAGCTGCGTTTCGCCATCGGCGCAATAAGCCGCGGTGATCTTGATCTCGCCCTCAACAATAATTTTGCTTCCATCGGGGATGATCCTTTTGATCCTTGCGTATGCGTTGCTCCAGAGTATCTCGCGCGGCGGAGGCATGCCTTGCGGAAGCCGGACATCCTCACGGATGACAAATCCGGCGGAATTTTTTGAGACCGTCCTCGGTATATCTGCTTTAACGGAAAGAGTTTGGATATCATCTATACCCTCCATGCCCTGCACAGCGCAAAGTGCCTGCTTTTTATTTGCAATGGATTCGATATCCACAATTGCCTTCACTTGCATCCTGCGGTTATCTAGCAGGGTATATTCTACCTGTGCCATCGTAGGATTTATTTCGGCGCTCATACCTGGTTCCAAACCGTCCATATCTACACTGTGACGGAAGTTCGAGATGGATTCAAAACCATATATATTTCCCTGTGCACACGCGTAAGCGATGCGGAACGAAACGGTGCCTTCCAGCATTAGACGGTCTTCCAGCACTTCCCAATTCCCCATGTTTACCATGCCATCCACCGATAGGACTAAAGCTATATCCGGTTTGCCGACAGGGGGTGAAACCTCGCCATCGACAAGCGCCTGTGTATTTGCACACCCAGCCATGCGTTCTATGTATACCTCATCCAGTATATAAGACATTCAATTTACCTCCCCGAATAGGTTATTCCTTACCTTATGTTTATGATGCCAAGCTTGAAATATGACATTATTCAATAATGCTTATGCTGGCAATAGGTATAATTTGCCGGATTTATGGTGATAATTACCCAAAAGAAAACGGAGGTAAACTCATGAAATACATACGGATCCTTTCTTTTTTGCTTATAACAAGCTGTATATTTATTGCCGGCTGTGCTTCCAACAGCGCAAGCAAAGATGTATTACGCCTGCATATAGTGGCAAACAGTGATACGCAAAAGGATCAGGATATAAAGCTTCGGATAAGGGATAAGGTTTTGGAATCCTTTGGCGGTCTGTTTTCACAAGCAAAGAATGTAAAGGAAGCCGAGGATATCGTCCGGAATAACGAAATGGAAATAAAGGCAATTGCCGATGAGGAGATCAACGAAAGCGGCGAGTCGTATACTGCTGCCGTCGATGTCGGCAGATATCAGTTCCCTACAAAGCTATATGGAGAGATCGCTTATCCTGCGGGCGAATATGAAGCAGTAAAAATAGTATTGGGCAGCGGTGAAGGCAAAAACTGGTGGTGCGTCATGTTTCCTCCGCTTTGCATGATAGATGCAGGACAGGGTATAGCGATCGAAAAACCGGATGAAGCTTCTACGGTTGAATATAGATCATACCTTGCTGAACTTTATGAAAAACTTATTGCATGCGAGGGAGGGGAATGAGAATGAAAAGACAACAGATAGTGGCTATTATATTGGTATTGTTTATAGCTGCAACTTCTGTCGTAAGCTTCGTTCCGGCCGTGCTGGAGGTCATTTCGCTTAGATCGGGATCGCGGGGTGAGGACGTACGCCTGGCGCAGGAAAGGCTAAAAAAATGGGGGTATTATAAAGGCAATGCGGATGGAATCTTTGGCAAGAATACATTCAATGCCGTTAAAAGCTTTCAGAAGAAAAACGGATTACTCGTTGACGGAATAATTGGGGACAAGACCTCAAAAGCCATGGGTATAACGTTGAACGGCAGTCCTACGCCTACAAAAGCGACTGCTAAAGCGACAGCAAAAGCAACGCCAACGCCGGCAAAGGCAAAGGCGACTACAAGCGGAAAGTCAACCGCAAAATCGAATGCTACACCATATATTTCGTTGGCGCCGGCGGCACACTAGACAGCTACGCCAAAACCGACCGTAAAAGCATAGACGACGCCGACGGTAACACCCAAACCGACGATGAAACCAACTCCCAAACCAACGCAACTTCCCACAGCGAGGCCGTTTACGACATCGAAACCTGTAGCTGTCAGCCCGGCGCCAAAACCGGCAGCGGCTACGCCTGTGGCGACTAAAGCCAATACATCTAACGCGGCGGTAGAGAAGGATGTTTATTTGCTTGCAAGGCTTATCTATGCTGAAGCACGAAGCGAATCTTCCAAAGGAAAGATGGCCGTCGGCGGAGTTGTATTAAACAGGGTGAAGCATGCGGAATTTCCAAACAGCATATCTGGAGTGATTTATCAGCCAAATGCATTTTCTGTCGTAAAGGACGGGCAAATAAATCTTGCGCCGGATGCCGCTTCTCTTAAGGCCGCAAGGGATTGCATGAACGGCTTGGATCCAAGCGGCGGTTCAATATTCTTTTATAACCCGAAAAAGACAAAAAACAAATTTTTACTGTCCAGAAAAGTGGTCGTAACGATAGGCAACCATAGATTCTGTAAATAGGAGGCATAGATATGGAAAACAATGAAAAGATGAATGGAGAAAACACTGATGTTGTTAAAAAAATAAGGAAACGCAACGAACGGAAGGAAGCGCGTGTTTTTCGCCTGCGCAAAGGCATGAAGACCCGCAACCTTATCATAATTTTACTCATCGTGGCGCTTGCCGGCACGGTTTTCTTCGGATATATGCAAACCGTACAAGCCGCTTCCTATAAAACCAATTTGAATAATATGTATGCAAAATCCTTCGAGGACCTTTCACAGCATATTGAGACTATCAACAACGATATAACAAAGCTGAAGGTAGTCAGTTCAAACGAGCAGTGGTCGCTTTTGTTGATGAATATTTTGAAGACCTCATCTTCGGCGTCGGATGTTTTGGGGCAGCTGCCTTCGGGTATAGAAGCCGTGGGAGGGATGACAGCTTTTATAAACAGGTTGGGTGATTATTGCTATATGCTGAACAAGCGGATGTTGAATGGAAACGTTCTAAAACCCGAAGACATACAGCAAATAGACACATTGACTGCGGAAGTATCCAATCTTATGCAGCAGATAAACAACATTGCAAGCGATGAGAATACCGATTATACGGCATATGCTCAAAAGAATATCTTTATTGGCGAGGAAACGGAAAACATATCGGGAGCACCGGAGTTCAAGAGCGATATCTCTTATCCATCATTGCTGTATGATGGCCCGTTCAGCGAAAGCACCGAAAATAAAGAGCCTAAGGAGCTCCGCGGCGAAGAATATACGAAAGATAAGGCCAAGGAAGTTGCCACGGGGTTTTACCAGGGCAGGGCAGTGAATATTGACGACGGCGGCGACCTGGATGGGAAAATCTACGCATATGGATTTACCGGCCAGCTACAAGGCGGCGGCACTTTTGATATCTATATCACCAAGATCGGCGGCAAAGTACTGTGGAGCTATGAAAGCTTGCCTGTACAGCAAGATGTGACCGTAGACGCGGCATTGCAGCAGCGGTGCTATGCCTCTGCGACGGACTTTCTTGCAAAGCTTGGATATGCAAATATGAAACCGAATTATTGGCAGCATTATGACGGTGTTGGCGTGATCAACTTCGCTCCGGTTGAAAACGGTACCGTATTATATCCGGATATCGTAAAAGTTTGGGTGGACCTAAAAGAGAATCGTGCCATTGGCATTGATGCAAACCATTATATAATGTCGCATTATAACCGCACTCTCCCGGCAGCGGCAATAACTATAGAAGATGCGCGCGCCACAGTAGCGCAAAGGATGGAGATAGTATCGGAACAGATTGCCTTGATACCATTGGAAGATAATAGCGAAAGCCTTTGTTATGAGTTTTCGGGAAAGAGTGGTGCGGACGAGTTTCTTTTCTACATCAACGCCGTAACTGGCAAAGAAGAGGATGTTTTACAGATAATCCACGCGCCGAACGGGCAAATGGTAATGTAAGAGAGGCGGTAATGCAGATGAAAGAAAAGGCTCGGTGTTTTCGAGCCTTTTTTGTATCTCTATATATTGGTCATTAGCGTATTTATTCCGGCTTTGGGGTGGCTTTATTTTCCTGAGGTTGTTCCGCTTCCTCCTCACCATTGCCATTATCCGTAATTGGCCCGAGAAACAGCTTTTTGGCTATATCGAGCTTGAGTCCGCCTTCCTTTTCATTTGCGTCCAGCATGACCATTACGAGCTTTTTCTTGCCGTCTTTGTTGATATAGCCTATTATCCAAGATATCTCGCGACGTTTATCCTCTCCAACCTGTGCCGTACCGGTCTTTGCCCAAATATCATATCTTCCAAGACCCATAGAATGCGCCGTACCACCGGGGTCGCTGCAAACCTTATGCATCATCGGTATAAGCGTTGAAATGGAATCCTGTGAAATAACATTTGTCAGCCAATTTGCCGGTTTGTTTTCTCGCTGGATGGAATAATTGTTGCCTTCAGTTTTATAAACGCTTTGTAAGATCCTCGGGCGCGGAACGCTACCGCCATTTTCAAAGGCGCAAAACATGCTCGCCATCTGCAGCGGTGTTATCAGTATTTCTCCCTGCCCATATCCGGAATCCGCCAGCATCTTGCGGTCGAAATTAGTACCCTCGTTCAAAACACTGGACACAGCATTGAACATATCAAAGCTCATAGGTTTTCCAAAGCCGAATTTTCCCATAAGCGCAAGAAAGCTTTCCTGACCCATTTGCATGGCGGTATATGCAAAGAAAATATTGTCTGAATGGATCATCGCCCGTTCTAAATTCAAAGGTGTGCCGCTGTCCTCGGCCCTTTTGATAGGCGGCCATACCCAGTTATCTTCCGGCGTCCAAAAATTATCCACAATCTTTCCTTCAAAGACCGTATTTGTTGATATAGCGCCGTTTTCCATAGCCCCTGCCGCAACAAATGGTTTTAATACGGAGCCCGGCGGATACAGCCCCTGCGTCAATCTGTTGAAGAGGGGATTGCCGCTTTCACTGTCATTAAGGCTGCTCCAGACATCCTCAGGTATTGGTTTCAAGAAAATGCGTGGATCGTAGCTTGGATAGCTTGCAAAGGCTTCGATCGCTCCGCTTGTCGGATCCATGACCAACGCTACGCCGGGCATACCCTTCTTAAGATACTTTGCCAGCAATTCTTCGGCTTGGGCTTGGACATCGTCCTTTATGGTTAAAACTAAATCGTTTCCAGGCGTGGGTTTGTTGCTATAGATGGATTTACGTTTTGTACCATCCTCACGCGAAATAAAAACCTCATAGCCGGGCGATCCCCGTAAATCATCCTCAAACACCTTTTCCAGCCCGCTTTTGCCAATGATAGAATCGGAATTATATATATCGGTATCAGCCTTTTCCAGCTCCTCGGCAGATATCTTTCCAGTATAGCCCAGAGCGTGAGAAAGGCTGATGCCCTTGTCATAAAGGGGATAGTTGCGGGTGGCTTTCATATTGGTTGAGTTAATACCTACTCCATCGATACCAATGATTCCTTCTTCAATATACTTTGGTAAGGTACCGGGCATGTATTCCTTAAGGATAAGATAATCGTCCCGTTGAACTTTTGGCGATTGCAGGATATTTAGCAGATCTTCCTTTACCATGCCAAGAACCGGGGAAAGTTTATCAGCTATCGCAGAAGCGTCCGTAATAGCCGCCGATTCGATATACACTACGTCCATATAGGTGTTCTCTACAAGAAGGGAGTTATCCGCACTGAATATTTCACCGCGCGGCGCAGCCAGCTTCGAAGTTTTAATCGTATCTCCCCACTCCATTCCCGGGACAAAAACGGATGGGGACCAATCAATCTCAACGCCTTTATCGGTATAAGAAACTGGGATGCTTATCTCCCACCGTAGCGTTCCGATCAAAGTAGAATCAATAATCGCTTCACACAGATAATCTCTGCTGGAGGCTATACTATTCTTCCTAAGATTGTTATATAGCAAAGAGGTAAGCTGCAAACCTTCGTAGATGTTTCTGTACTTTGCGATAAAATCATCTTCGGATATCTTTTCTTTTGCTTCCTTGGAAAGGTATTTATAAGCGCCGGCGTAATCACCGTCCGAAATGGATATTAAAAAGCTCTCTATCGTAGCCGTATAATCCGGCTTTTGGCAAGAGGACAGTACAAAGATCGAAGAAAATATCGATAGAATCAAAAAAAGGCTAAGGATTCTTTTCAAATGAGCACCTCCGGCTTCCAGCTTAGATTATAGCGAACAGCTCTGCCAATGTAAAGTAATGACGAAAAGGAAATCAAAACGCAGAATAATGACGGATTTGGGAGAAGCGGCAGATATAAGCTATAATCTCTATTGATGCAACTACGTTTAATATCTGCTGTGAAGCGGCAATTATGTATGTCTAGTTCACGTTATGTATTTTTGATCGGGCCTGCATATTGCAATGCCGCACAGCGATTTGACACAAAGTGTAAATATGTTGTAAAATAACAGGGCACACAATCTGACAGGAGTTTCTATGCGTTCCCGAAGAAAGCAAAATTTAGACATTGACGTATACGCCAATTTACATTTGGATGGCGTATTGTTTACCGGAAAAAGCCGCACCCACAAGAAACGTAAAACGGTTCGGTCTTTTGTGTCGCGATTTTTTTCGGGGATAGGCTCTATAGCCTTGTTTGCGGCGCAAGGGCTTATGTCGCTTGCAAACAGTGTAAAAAGATTCAGTATATTAGATTCAGATGAAGGCCGCCATGAACGGACAAAGCGTACGAAGATACCCAAATCCGGGTTCAAAGCCCCAGAAACATTAGACCCAGCGAACAGATTGCGTCAGGAATTTGCCCGCGGCCTCAAGCGCAGCAGCAAGGAAAGGCTTAGCTTGCGAAGCTTTAGTACGCCGATAGCGGCCGCACTTGTATTCTGCATTGCCGTTACGGTCATCTTCACTATGGTTATGCCGGATAGGCATGTTCGCGTAACGGTCAACGATAACGGATATAAAGTCGCGGCTTTAACAAATAGCAGCAATATCGGGGAGTTTATAACTGATTCGTCCTTAGATCTTGAAAAGGGCGATTTTGTGCCTCTTCCGAACGATATGAAGCTATATGAGGGCATGGAGATACCTATAAGCCGAAATGCTCCGATAAAGATTGTATCCGCGGGACAAACTTTTGAAGTATATTTGCTGGCAGGTACCGTTCAGGATGCTCTGGCTGAAGCAGGCATAAAGATAAGCCCCGAAGACAGCGTAACGCCATCGCTGAATACATCACTGACAGCGGGCATGGAGATAGTCCATAGCGCCTTGATATCCGACGTTATTACAGCCGAAGAGCCAATAAAACACAGCCAGGTGACCAAAAAGACGGACGCCTTGCTTGAAGGTCAGTCAGAATTAAAAAAAGCTGGATCTGACGGCATAAAAAAGGTCACATATAGAGTCACATATAAAGACGGCGTAGAGGTCTCCAGGGAATCGGTCGATGAGATTGTAATAAAGAAACCGATAACCGCGGAAGTATTGATAGGAATATCCCAGGTAATTCAGCCGGAGGCGACACCCGAGGCGGAGGATACGCCTGCAGTCGAAGATACGCCCGAGCCTACTGCTACAGGGGGGAAAACAGGGCTGACGGCGCAGGCTGAAAAAAAAGAGACGCTGAAGCCTACAGAAAAGCCGAAAAAGACAAACGCACCAACAAAAAGGCCAGAAAATAAGGCTACTGAACGGCCGACTAAAAAACCAACAGCCGAACCTACATTAAAGCCTACAAAAGCACCAACGCCGAAGCCCACAAAGGAGCCAACGCCAAAACCGAAACCAACGCCGACACAGAAGGCTACCGAAAAGCCCGATGATGATTCGAAAGATTCTGACTTGCCAAAAGCCTTGGAAGGAAGGGACGTCAAAAAGACGCTGGAAATAATGATAACCGCCTATACGCATACCGGAAGGAAGACTGCAACCGGGACATGGCCAAAGGTCGGGACAATTGCTGTTGATCCAAAGGTGATACCATATGGCACCAAGATATATGTTCCAGGCTATGGCTTTGGAGTGGCCGAAGATACGGGTGCGTTCCGCGGCAAACGCAACCAAATAGACCTTTTCATGGATAGCGAGAAGGAATGCAGGTCATGGGGAAGAAAACGCAATGTCACGATCTATTTACTCAAATAGAACCAAACTACCAGGCTATATTGTGTTATGATAATAATTTTTAATTAATATTTAGTATTGACAAGCCGATGTGATTGTCCTATACTATAGTTGTAGTCCACTAAATTAGTATATTATTCTTGGAGGTTAAAATTATGAAAAAGTACATCTGTTCTGTGTGTGGTTATGTAGCCGAAGGTTCTGTACCGGATAAATGCCCACAGTGCTCTGCTCCTGCGGAAAAATTCAGGGAACAGCAGACGGAAGGTTTGGTATTTGCAGACGAGCATGTAATCGGCGTCGCAAAAGGTGTAGATGCAGAGATATTGGAAGGCCTGAGGCAGAATTTCCTTGGAGAGTGTACCGAAGTTGGTATGTATTTGGCAATGAGCAGGCAGGCAGACAGGGAAGGATATCCTGAAGTTGGCGAAGCATATAAGAGGATCGCCTTTGAAGAAGCCGACCATGCAGCCAGGTTTGCTGAGCTACTTGGCGAAGTAGTTAATGCTGATACCAAAAAGAATCTGGAACTAAGGGTGGCTGCGGAGCATGGAGCGACTCAGGGCAAAAAGGATATCGCAACAAAAGCAAAACAGCTTAATCTCGACGCTATCCATGATACCGTACATGAGATGTGTAAGGACGAAGCCCGTCACGGCAAAGCTTTCGAAGGCTTGTTAAAAAGATACTTTTGCTAATAAAAACCTTATTTATAAAAAAGCTATGGCCAAAATGCCATAGCTTTTTTTAGTCTGTTGGATTAAAGAGCGCAGCCTTCGTTGCGGTAGGCTTCCACAATCTCGCCCATGTATATGGTATGATAATCGCCGTTACCATACCATGCTTTGTTAATATCGTCGCTTAGGTTTTCTGGAATCATCTCAGTTTTGCCCAGCACCTTGCATTCGATGTGATATGTGGCATTACATACAATAGGCACATTTACACTTTTTGCATCAGCGGTTTTCAGATACGCCCCTTCAAATTTATCAACTTTACGGCCGCTTTTAGATCCACAAAATGCCAGAGCGTCGTGCATGCTTTCATCGCCGATATTGACGGTAAACTGCCCATTTTGCTCCAAAAGCTCATGCGTATATCTGGTTTTTCGTACAGGGATCATCAAGATTGACTTTCCCCAAAAAAAACCCATTCCGCACCAGCTGCATGTCATCACATTTGGCTTTTCCGCTCCGGAGACCAGTAACAGGCCGTTTTTATCCATATTGCCCAGCGCTTCATTTACAAGTTTTGCCTTATCGTCGTATATCATTTAAACCTCCATATAGCTATTAGAACTTTCAAAGCGTAATAAAACCATTTTACTATATTTTAAAAATAAAAAATAGACGAAATAAAAAAACCCCCGTATAGAATACAGGGATTTTTTCTCTAGAAATTAGTGGATCCTTTCGCGGCTTCTGTTTCTGAACAATAAAGATATTGTCCATAGGCCGGCTAACCCTACGACCGAATATATTATGCGGCTCCAGGTAACCATAGTGCCGCCAAAGATGGCGCCGATCAAATTAAAATTAAAGAATCCTATCAGGCCCCAGACGATTGCCCCGATTATTACTAACACGAGACAAATTCTATCCATAACCATTTTATCAACTCCTTTGCTATTTTAGTTTAACCAAAATAACAACGAAGGCTCATGAAATATTTAACAGGATTCTTAGGATCGCTTAATCATAAGGAAGATTAACAATATTCTCCGTTTTCTTTTTTTCCGCGATAGACTCAATTTCAAAAGTATCAAAATAACACTGTTCAATAAAGTCAAACGGATTGAAAACCGTTCGTCCAAAGGTTCGGAGTTCATTCCTATGCTTTTCCATCAAAATTGGCACTTGTATATCCAATTCTCGGCAAATAACCGTCAAAGCCTGCTCTAAACTTGCTCCCGCTTCAGAATGCATCAACTGCGAAACGATTTTATTATCACTTTTTAATTTTGCCCATAGTTTCATATTTTCCATGCAGATATTATATTTCAAAAACGAAGCTTTTCGCAATCATGTTTTAAAACTGTTCATCATCTGCATCATCTGCATCATCTTCGACATATCTCCCATTCCTCCAAAATCCTTGCCCAAAACCATGCCGAGCATCTGCATCATCTGCATTGGATCGGAGCTGTTGGCATTACGGACTGAGTTTAGCATCTCGATCATATCCATATTTCGCTCCATCTGTTGGATATTATCCATAGAACCTGAATACTTACCTAGTATCCTGAACATACCTTTTTGTCTTTCAAACCGATTTAAGGGACGGCTTGAATAGCCTTCATAATCCCTTATGGTCTGTCCCGAAAAATCTTCGAGGCTTTGATTCGCGTTCAAAAGCGACACAATGGTTTTCCTTTGCTTGCTGTCTAAATAAGGGCAAATCTCCTTGAGCATTTCCATAAGCCCGTCGATACGCGCGCGCTGATCGGGCCGGTATTGCATTAGAAGCGGTAAAAGCACCATTGCGTCAAAACTTTTGTTTAATCCGTCTTCTTTACCACTATTTTTACTAGAGTTTTTTTCATTAAAAGAATTTTGCTTCGGCCGTTCGCCGGGCAGACGATAATAGGGACCGTTCAACATCGCAAATCACCCCGAACTAAAGACTTCTTTCTATTAATATGCTATATAACGTTTGTAGTGAACCAAAAAGGCTACCAAGGAATATAATATATCGCGATATTCTAAACGAAAGGCGTGAGCATATGGAAAAGATGGATTTGAAAAAATTCCTTTCAAAAAAGAATAAGACGGTACATAATAAACAACCGAATATGAATGATATTGATAAAGACAGCGTTACAAATATGAAAAAAACGGTATCCGAATACTCATCAAAATCTGAGGATGAGCTTTTGGATGAGCTAAAAAGGGTCGCCGACGAAAACAGGCAATCGGGAGAATTGGATAACGAAAAGCTTGATGGATTTGCAAATCAGGTCGCACCTATGCTCGACGAAGAGCAAAGGAAAAAAATGGAGCAGTTGATAAGTATGTTAAAGCAGTAAGATAAACGTTCATATACAGGTAGACTGCGACTGCCACTTTATTTATACAATCGAAAAATATAAAAAAGCTTTAGCAGCGCAAAAAAAGACGGTTTGATCGAACCGTCTTTCTGCTTACCCTTTGTGTTGTTGCTAGTTTGCCAAAACGCCCTTTATCCTTCTGACGCCCGCGGATGAGCTTTCTTCTTTCTTTATCTTGAATTTGCCAAGCTCTGAAGTGTTTGAAGCATGCGGACCGCCACATATCTCTTTTGAAAAGCCGGGTATATCAAATACTTTGACAGATTCGCCGTATCGAGATTCAAACACACCGATTGCACCGGATTCTTTTGCTTCATCCAAACTCATCTCGTCACACGCAATATCTATTGATGCGGAAATGGCCTCGTTAACATAATCTTCAACTGCCTTCAATTCTTCCGGCGTGAGTTTTCGTTCAAAATTGAAATCGAAGCGAAGCCGTTCTTCTGTTATGTTGCTTCCCTTTTGCGATATACCGCCTCCGAGTATCTTGTTCAGTCCTGCCAAAAGAAGGTGTGTTGCCGTATGAAGTCTGGCCGTAGCTTCTCCGGTATCTGCTAAACCACCTTTAAAGCGTTGGGAAGCGCCGGCCTGCGAGAGCTCCTGATGATGCCTGAAACATTCATTGAATCCTTCGATATCCACAGTCAAGCCTTTTTCCTTCGCAAGCTCCTCCGTTATTTCAATTGGGAAGCCAAATGTATCATAAAGCCTAAAGGCGCTCTGCCCATCTATAACGCTTCCGGCCATCCGTGATTGCAGTTTTTCAAACTCTTTTAAGCCCTGCTTTAGTGTTTTTTGGAACCGCTGCTCTTCCTTTAAAAGTTCGTCAAGTATCTTCTGCCTGTTGTTTTCAAGTTCCGGATATACTTTATGATATTGATCGATAACGGCTGTTGCCACCTCCGCCAAGCATTGCTCCGGCATACCAAGCTGCATACCGAAACGCACTGAGCGGCGGATGAGCCTGCGTAAAACATATCCCTGATCAACATTGGACGGCGTTATACCTTTTTCATCACCCATCATGAATGTGGCGCAGCGCATATGGTCGGCGATTATACGGAAAGCGCGGGTCTCATCTTCGTTCTCCCTGTATTTTTTACCCGACAGCCTTTCTATGGTTTTAAGTATGCCGCAGAAAACATCGGTGTCATAAACCGAGGATTTTCCCTGAAGGATTGAAATCGTACGGTCCAAACCCATTCCCGTATCGACGTTTTTCTGCGAAAGCGGCTCAAACTGCCCGTCACCGGTCTTATTATATTCCATGAAAACGTCGTTCCATATTTCAAGATATTTACCGCAAGGGCAGGAGGGATTGCAATCATTACCACAAGGAGCTTTTCCGGTATCAATAAACATCTCGGTATCAGGGCCACACGGGCCGGTCTGTCCTGCGGGTCCCCACCAGTTATATTTCTTTGGCAGAAAAAATATATGGTCGTCCTCAACGCCCATCTTGCGCCAGATATTATATGATTCCATATCCTTCGGCGCGTCGGCATCGCCCTCAAAGCATGTGAAATAAAGGCGATCCTTTTCAATGCCAAGCCATTTTTCGTCCGTTAAAAACTCCCAGCTATACGATATGGCATCCTCTTTGAAGTAATCGCCTAAAGACCAGTTGCCAAGCATTTCAAAGAATGTACAATGCGAAGCGTCTCCAACCTCGTCAATATCCCCGGTACGCACGCATTTCTGTACATTCACCAGCTTTTTTCCCATAGGATGCCGCTCGCCCATAAGATATGGTACAAGCGGATGCATTCCTGCAGTTGTAAACAGGACTGTCGGGTCGTTTTCGGGAATGACAGAGGCACTCCGTATTATCGCATGGCCTTTGCCCTCGAAAAATTCCAAAAACTTCTTTCTTAATTCATCAACCGTCATCTATTATGCTCCTAAATAATCATCGTTTGTTTCGTCTATATTGTGTTATACCGGATGAGCGCGGATGGCGCTGCGTATAGTTGCCTTCATCGTAGTCGCGAGGTGTTTCTCGCGGTGTCCTTCTGGGCGGAGGTGGTACAGATCTTCTCCTCTGAACGTATTCATGCTCATCATAATCATCGCTTTTTTTACGCACACCGGTAGAAATCACATGTTGGCTTGCAGATGAGTTCTGCGAAGGGGCGCTTCCGTAGGGATCATCGCCTTCTACTGTGCTGGATGTTTCGTCTATGCCATAATCTTCTTTAAAGAGAATACTATCCTTAAGCCATGCCACGACCGCGGCAAATCCAGAGGATTTTAGGTTGCTTGGCTTGCGTTCTGGTTTACGCCGTTGCACAGGCTTACGCTCAACATGAGAGCGCTGCTCCCGGGCGGCTTTTCGCTCAGCAATCTGATCGTAAAAAACGGGCTCCTCACGACTGCGGAAGATACGCCAAATTATTATAACCAGCACTATCGCGAGGGGTATAAGCAGCAGCCACAGCAGGTTGAGCCCTCCGTTCGGCTGGACGGTCGGTAAAGACACAGGTTTTCCGCTTGCGTCTGTAATAGTCTCGCCACTGCCTTCGATATTTTTCGTAGCTATCAGTTCTCCGGTGTAAAGCTCCTGCCCCCCGTAAGAGAAGCTTACCTGCCCAAGCTTTTGTCCAATCGAGATAGGGGCGGTGATCTGGCCATCCAACTGCTGGTCTATCTGTATCTTCGAAGGGTCGAGCTGTATCTCTTCAAGTGCTTTTTTTGAATCGAAGACGATCAGTTCGGGAGGTATGTTCGCTTCCATCTCAAGCGTCTCACTGCCCTTTTCTTCTTCGTTCGCTGTGTTCATGCTGTTTGAAAGCCGCAAGGACTTTAATGCCGGCGCGATATCGACGCGCGCATATTGGTCAAACCCATATTTGAACAACGCTGTAGATTCTGGCCAGCGTTTATCGCCCTTAAGCTTTCCATCGTCTGGGTTTTTAAACATATCGCCGAATTGTAATGTTATAAGCGAAAGGCCATCCTTCTCCGCAGATGCAACAAGGCATCCGCCCGCTGTATCTGTCAGGCCTGTTTTCATACCGTTTGCGTTTGAGTAATTGTTTGCTTTAAACTTCGGTTCGTCACTCAAAAGCTTGTTGGAATTATAGATAACCTCAGAGGGATGTTGCTTTGTGCCCTCGGTTTTATATTGACGGTTCGAACATATCTTCATTATCTGCTCATTTTTGAAACATGCCGCAGCAAGCTTTGCAAAATCGTTGAGCGTTGAAAAATGTTCTTCCTTATGTACGCCGTGGGCGTTTACAAAATGTGTATTGGACATACCCAGCTCTGCGGCTTTATCGTTCATCTTTTCAACAAAGCCTTCCAGAGTCTCCCCCGTATATATCGCAATGGCGGACGCCGCATCGTTCCCGGATATCATAAGCATGCCATGGACAAGATCATTCAGGCTGACTTCTTCGTTCTCCTTTAGTTTCATAAGCGAAGAACCTGAATAGAAGCCCTTTATTGCATCCTTTGTTATAGTGACCTTAGTGCTGAGATCCGGGTTAGATTCAAAGAATATCAAAGCCGTCATAAGCTTTGTTGTACTAGCGGGGAAAATCTTTTCGTCAGCGTTATCCGTAGAAAATAATACCTTTCCGGATTCGGCTTCTATGAGCATAGTGTGCTTTATCGTCAGCTGGCTGCCATCAAACGGAGTTACACCTTCGGGCAAGTCCAATTCGGCAACGGTAACTCCCTTGGAACCATTTGTCGGGCTTGCTTTAGTGCCGCCTGTGGAATCCGGCTTAGCAGTATTTTTATCTATGCTCTTTGGTGACGAACTTGGTTTTTCTGTATTCTTTGGCGTTGCAGTAGCTTTATCAGAGCTTTTTTGCGTAGCTACGGCCTTATCTGTTGCTTCACCCCCGGGGCTTCCCTGCGTAGCAAAGGCGGCAAACGGCAAGAATACAAATATTGATACAATAAAAAAAATCAAAAGAGATGTTGCTTTTTTCATGCTGACATCCTTTCCCGGAATTGCCGCGGATACGGCGTGTAAAAGGGCTCTATAAAAAGCGCCTATGTTCCAATCTATGATAGTATAGCAACTAACGTATATATTGTACAGGGTTTATGGCAGCGCATGTATGACGCCAAGCCTTTTTTTACAATATTTTTACTCTTATCTCCGGTTTTATACGCGGGTTGTATAATGATTTGTTAAAATGCTATAATCACGTTATCGCGATATTTTGAGGTGGATAATGATAAAGAGAAAACTTTCGGCAATAGCCATAGTTTTGATCATATGTTTGGCGGCTTCCGGATGCGCAAGCGATTTTGAGATGCTAAAAAAACCGCAGGCAACGCATGCATACAAGCCGGATATCAATGCCCGTTTTGCATTGATATTGCCGAACGATAGGAACGAAAAATACATCAGTATGCAAAAGGGCTTTTCCTACGCCGCGTCTGAAACGGGCAACGCAGTCGATATCCTGTACTATAACGATGACCCGGCCCGGCAGAGCGAACTCGTCCGGGATTGTGCTGCCGGCGGATATGATGCGGTAGCGTTGGTACCGAGTGACTCCGGGTCCGCGCAAGCCGCGGTAGAAGCATTGCGCAATGCCAACGTACATCCGTTTGTAATGGAGGAAGACCTTCTTCTGCCATATTACAGCAAAAGCTTTTGCGCGACTATGAATTTCGATCCGCTCAAAATTGCGCAAATGATAACGGACTGGATGGCGGATAATACCAAAGGTGATTTTGTAATAGTTACGGGTGATGGGAGAAAGCAATATCCGATAAACCTGAATATGAACATCGAGGAGCTGAGCGATTCGGTAGGCAAGAACACGCTTGTAGATGTTATCGAAACCGGCAACGATCCTTCCCAGGCAAAGGCTAAACTTTTAACCGCACTGGGCAGCCAGACCAAATTTGACACTGTCGTCTGCGCGGATGACGATATCGCCCAATATGTGGTGGAAGCGCTGCAAGAGAAAGGTATGCTAAACGATCCCGTCAAAGTCGTTTCCATCGGATGTTCTCCAAAGGGTATACAAATGCTGAAAGAAGGCAGCCTTTCGATGGGTATTACAGCTTCACCGGCATGGGAGGCTTATGCGTGCTACAGGCTGATGATGGGCCAGTGCGTCGGAATGTTTAATTACAGCAGCCAGAATCTGATGTTGAACGTGAATATGATAGATAAAAAAACCGCCGAAACTATGGATCCAGAAACCGTAGCTTCTTGGGAACCATCGGACGATTTTAGGTATTTCTCAAATATATTCTTACCGAGGACTATGTGGTATGGCGCGGAGGACCTAGTTAAATAAAATCAATCACGCTCAATGCCATCGATATATTTTCTTCTTTCCCGAGATTCCTTGATCTTCATTTCATTTGTCGAGTTGCCAGGCTGGTAATACACCTTTTCCTTTACCGAAGGCGGGGCATAATCCTGTTTTATGTAATTCCCTTCATAATCATGCGGATATTTGTAGCCTTTGCCGTTACCGAGACGTTTCGCTCCACTATAGCTCGTATCCCGCAAATGTATCGGAACAGGCTCCTCGACGCTGTCCCCGACATCGTTGAACGCTTCGTTCATAGCCCTTACAACGCTGTTGGATTTAGGTGATTCGCATACGAAAATTATCGCCTGGGTCAATGGAAGACGCGCTTCGGGCATACCAATATGTTCCAGAGCGTTTGCCGCGGTCACAGCCTGCACAAGCGCCTGAGGGTTTGCTAGCCCGACATCTTCGCTGGCATGGGCAATTAGCCTTCTAGCAATGATACGGGGATCGACCCCGCTATATATCAGCCTCGCAAACCACGCAAGCGCGGCATCTGAATCTGAACCGCGCAGGCTTTTACAAAACGCGCTGAGCATATCATAAAATAACGTCTCATCGCATTGTAAAACCCTTTTTTGGATACTCTCCTCTGCAATGGATACATCAATGCGGATAACTCCGTCCGTATCCGGAGGAGTCGTCAAAACTGCCAACTCTACGGCGTTAAGTGCGGAGCGGACATCTCCGTTAGCGATAAAGGCGATATGCTTCTTTGCGTCGGGCTCAAATTCAATTTTAATCCTTCCAAAGCCACGTTCTTCGTCTTCCAAAGCCGAATCTATGGCTTTCAAAACATATTCTGAGGACACAAGATAGAATTGAAACAGCCTGCACCTGCTGACTATTGCGCTAGTCATTGATATTATCGGGTTTTCGGTCGTAGAGCCGATAAAGCGTATAAGCCCTTTTTCCAAAGCCGGCAATATGCTGTCACTTTGTGCTTTGTTCCAGCGGTGGCATTCATCCAAAAGCAAATAAGAAGTTTTTCCGTAATAGCTCAAATTCCTTTGCGCCTCGTCGATGACCTCGCGTACCTCTTTTACTCCCGAGGTTACTGCATTCAGCTTATAAAAAGAAGATTTTGTGGTTTGGGCTATGATGTGCGCCAGAGACGTTTTTCCGCATCCCGCGGGGCCGAAAAAGATACTGCTTGTCAGGCTGTCGGCTTCTATAGCGCGGCGCAGGAGCTTACCCTTGCCGACGATATGCTCCTGCCCAAGAAATTCATCAAGGGTTCTTGGTCGCATACGGTCTGCAAGCGGGGCTTTTTTTGCGTTGTTTTCAGAAAACAGATCCATGTTTACACCTCTTAATGCAGCCGGGTAAGGGACGCTACTTATCTTTGCCGCTTGGATTCCTCCCAAAGCTTGTCCATCTCATCAAGGCTCATATCTTCCAGAGATCTTCCTTCGCAGACGGCACGGTTCTCAATATATGCAAAGCGGTTAATAAACTTTTCGGTCGAAGCCCTTAACGCCAGCTCAGGCTCGATATCCAGCTTCCTAGCAACGTTTACGCACGCAAACAGAAGGTCGCCTAGCTCTTCATCGGCATCTTCCTTCGTATCTGCATGTTTGAGTTCATCGATTTCTTCAACTATTTTATCATACGCTGGCCCGATATCAGCCCAATCAAAGCCGGGAGCCGCTGCTTTCTTTTGGACCTTATACGCCCGGATAAGCGCGGGAAGGCATTCCGGTATATCCTTGATCAAGCCTGTATGGCTTTCAATACCCTTTTCAACGCTTTTTATCCGCTCCCAATTCTGCAAAACCTCTTTGCTGTTATCGGCTTTTACATCACCGAATATATGCGTATGCCGTGAAATCATCTTTTTGCAGATACCGGTAGTAATGTCCTGCGCGTCAAAATTACCAAGCTCATCCGCGACCTGGGCGTGGAAAACCACTTGCAGAAGCACATCTCCAAGTTCCTCGCAAAGCTTGCCGTCATCCTTTTTATCTATGGCGTCTAGCACTTCATAGCATTCCTCAATAAGGTATCTTCGCAGGCTGTCGTGGTTTTGCTCCCTGTCCCAGGGGCAGCCGTCGGGAATGCGCCTCAACCTTTGCATGAGCTTTAAAAGGTCACGCCAGTCATATTTTTCCTTGGCTTCAAAAGGTACAGCCGGAAGTACAAGCATGCAGTTGTGTCCATAAGTCCCATGCTGGCGGTCAAGCTCGTAAAGCTTTATTCTGCATGCCAGCGGAAGATGCTCAGAATGCGGCAAAAAGGCCATTTCCTGCATTTCACCGTAATACCGCATTAAATAGAGCTTTAGCTCGCCCGCTTGGATCCCGCTGTCTATATCATATATGACCAAAGGCATATCCGTGTTTGGCGCAATGCTCATTTGATCTGTTGCCGCACCGCAGCAATAAGGCGAGGCGCTGATATTGAGCCCGCAGCGCAAAGCCGCGGCTAATGCTGTTGATTCCGCAGAAACGCCGGGAATAACGGCCAGATCTATATCTTTTTCAATGGCCTTTTTCTGGATAGCCTCCATGCAGGCAAGTCCGCTGATTCCGCTACCCAAGACCAAAAAAGCGCAGTTCATGACCGCACTGCCTGCCAGCAGATCCGAAATCGCGGCGTTAAGCGCGTCAAAATCCTCCGCTTCGTCGTATAGCTTGTCCAAAGCCTCAAATGGGATATCCGACTTGCGTAGTACCGCGGCAAAAGGATGCCTTTCCGTCTGCAAAAATATCTTGCCGTAGCCTTGCAAAGTGCCCGGATCTATACTTTGCTGATTCTTATATGCGGGGCCAAGCCCGATTATCGTAATCTTATCCATCAACGAATTTCCTTTTGCTTCCAAACTCCTAGCCTGTAAAAAAGCTTGCTGAGCTTTCTGCCGCCCGGCATAAAGCTCATATCCTCGGGGCGCAGAACGCCCAGAACTATGACCGCCAGAGCGTAGATCACAACCGCGGCTATTATTGCAATGACCAGCGATACGTTGCTGCTTGCAAAACGGGAGGCGATATTGAATATGAAATATGTTGCCGCGCCCATGATGGCGGTGGCTATAATGGGCTTTACCAGAAAATCCATAACTGGCAAGCTAAGTTTCATTTCCTTGCGCATAATCACAGTGTTTATCGTCGCCGCAACAAAGTAGCATGTTATCGTGCCGATCGGCGCTCCATAGATATTGATCTCAGGCCTGCTGATGAGCAGAAAGGAAAGTATCACCTTTACTCCCGCGCCGATGGCAAGCGAGGTAACGGGAACACGGACCCTTCCAAGGCCTTGCAAAATTCCGGTGACGGTTTGGACCATAAACAGGAAAAACACTCCGATGGTAGATATATGCATGAGATTTACAGCTATCTGCATATCCGCCTCAACGGTAAGCGAATGCGAATATAACAGTTGAAGCACTGGCCTTGCCAATATCCATAACCCTACGGCGCAGGGAAGGCCTAAGAGCATCGATAGTTTGAATCCGGTCGAAGCTTTGTTCTGCATCTCCATCAATCTGCCCGCGGCGCGGCTTTCGCTTATTGCAGGTACAAGGCTGGCGGCAAGCGCAAGAGTCATCATAGTCGGCATAGTTGCTATTGGGTTGACATAGCCAGAGTATATTGCGAAGAGGGAATCAGCTTTTTTTTCTGACATATGCAAAACACCTTTAAGGATATTTGCGATTATACCTGAATCCAAAGTTGCTACTAAGGGCATGATACAAGCACCGATGGCAATCGGCACGGCTATACGTATAAGCTGGCGCACCGTTTCTTTGCGGGTATGCTCTATTTGCGTCTTTTGTTTGCTGATGTTTTCGAATATCGCGCGCCTGCTCCGCAGATAGATTGCGGATATCAGGATCAATACGGCTAATTCGGTAAGGGATATACCCAGCAAAGCGCCTGCAGCCGCTTGCGGATATCCAAACGGAATGAAGGCATTTGCAAGGGCAAGGCCAAATACCATCTTAAAAAGCTGTTCCAAAAACTCGGATATCGCCGAAGGAGTCATCCTTTGCATGCCTTGGAAATACCCTCTAAACGCGGATATCATACTGACGAAAAGCAGCGCTGGGGCTATAGCCATAAATGAGAGCCCCGCCTGCGCCGATGTCAAGCTGGCAAATAACGGGCTTCCGATTATCATAATAATCGTAGTTATACTTCCGAATATGGCAAGGATCTTGAAGGCGATCCTGAACACCTGGTGGGCGCCACGCGGGTCATTAAGTACAAGCCTCTCCGAAACCATCTTGGATATAGCTGTCGGCAAGCCGGCCGTGGATATCACCAATAAAAAAGAATAGATCGGATACGCGTATTGATATAGCGCGAACCCTTTATCGTGTTCCAAAAGATTAGCCAATGGTATCCGGTAAAGCGCTCCAAGCACCTTGCCAAGCACCAGTGCTATTCCGAGTATTGCCGCGCCTTTTATAAAGGACTTTTTAGTCAAAACATTACCTCCGTGCATCAACGTGATATATATAAATATGCACTAATCATAATCATTATTAGTATATTGAAGCGTTCAAATATCGTATAAGCAAAACGGTTACCATAGTTGAAAGTCTACTCTGCGCTTAAAACACCAACTCCAGCATCTTTCTGACGTTTTCCACACCCAAAACCGTAAGCCCGTCAGGTTTTCTGGCGCCTTTAAGGCTGCCCTTCGGCACGATGCATTTTGTAAAGCCCATCTTAGCGCACTCGCCAAGCCGCTTATCCATATTACCGACCGCGCGCACCTCACCCGTCAGACCGACCTCTCCCATAATAGCAGTGTTTGTAGGAACTGCCAAGCCTTTAAAAACCGAAGCCAGCGCCGCGATGGTGCAAAGGTCGGAGGCTGGTTCATTCAGCTTCAAACCGCCTGCTACGTTGATATACGCGTCCTGGTTGTAAAATCCGAAGCCCAGCTTTTTTTCCATAACTGCAATAAGCAAAAGCATACGGTTGTAGTCCAGTCCGGTGGACGTCCTTCGCGGGTTGCCAAAAGGTGTTGGGGAAACCAGCGCCTGAATCTCTACAAGCATTGGTCTGCTGCCTTCCACAGAGCACATTACCGCCGAGCCGGGTTCGTCTTTTTCCCTTGAGCCGATGAGGATCTCTGAAGGGTTGGGAACCTCCTCCATGCCGTTATCACGCATATCGAAGAGTCCGATCTCATTGGTTGAGCCAAAGCGGTTTTTTGCGGCGCGCAAAACGCGGAATGAATTATTCTTTTCACCTTCGAAATATAATACGGTATCCACCATATGCTCTAAAACCTTTGGCCCCGCGATCATGCCTTCCTTTGTAACATGGCCGACGATGAAAATAGTCGTTCCAAGCGTCTTTGCAAGCCTTGTCAGCCAATGGGCACACTCGCGGACCTGCCCGACGCTTCCGGGCGTAGAGCTTAGCTTTTGGCTTGAAATCGTCTGTATACTGTCTATAATAACTATATCCGGTTGAAGCGATTGTATACTGGCTATTATGCTTTCCATATCCGTCTCCGGCAATATATAAATGCCTTCCCCGTCTATACCAAGCCTTTTGGAACGCAGCTTTATCTGCCTGGAGGATTCCTCTCCGGATACGTAGAGGCAGCTTTGCCCGTTTTTGGCGAGCTTATCACAAAGCTGCAGCAGCAAGGTGGACTTACCAATACCGGGATCTCCGCCCGCAAGTACAGTTGAACCGGGAACTATGCCTCCGCCAAGCACTCTGTCCAGCTCAAATATTCCTGATTTTATCCTTTCGTTATCATCTGTGTTCACCTGCGCTATGGTAGTAATAGGTGTGGCTTTAACTGACGCGCTTGCAGAAGCGAAAGGGGCGTTTTTGGCATCCTGCTTTATCTCCTCTATAAGGGTATTCCACTCGCCGCAATCGTTGCAGCGGCCAGCCCATTTAGAGCTTTCATAGCCGCAGTTAGAACAAATGTACACGGTTCTTTGCTTGGCCAAAGCGACACTTCCAATCAAATAATATCAATCAAACGCATTATCGGGTATCCTCGAATAATTAACTATATCCCTGACCTCTATATGGCTGGTCATATCGTACCATATTACACAGTTTTGCCGCGCGCTGGCAAGCGCTGCCTTTAAATTGGGCTTTGATATGACTGCAAAAACGCCATTTGTCCAATTATAGGCATATATTACTTCGTTTTTGCAGTATACAACAAAATTATCGCAAAGCGCATAGCCTGTAACGTCCGTATCCACTTTACGCGGCGGATTATCCTCAAGACCAAGGTACAGCGTCGCGCCCGGGCTGTTGTTGGCGTCTATCCAAGCCCGTACACTTCCGTTTGTTATCGGCCCATAAACGTACATACCCGTCGGATAGATGTTTATGGGATGGGTTTCATCCTTGAGGTTTACGCTGTAGATAGCGCTCTTTTGCCCCTGACTTCGTTCGTGCTCCGTCTGGTTCTCCTCGCCGTCAGCCCAAACCAGTTCTCCGCCGCCGATAAAGGAAGGGCTTGCCATATACGGTACGCTTTCGAGTGTAGCGATTGTGACGTTCCTTCGCCGGCTCAAATCATAAAGATAGATTATAGAGCTTTTTTCCCCTGTCTGCTCGTTCCATGTGATCAAGTCGCCATCCATTGAGATCTCAGGAGCCCTTCCTGCATATTCTTTTATAACGAATATTTCATCTTGGCTCCTGTTTTTGCAGAATATCGATCCTCCACCGTTGCGTTTGGAATCGACCCAAACAATAAATTTTTCGTTCAATATGACGTTAAGCAGATCGTCGTTCTTAACCGTTATATCCATCTGCTGCTTTATAGCATCCTTGCGCGCATCCACTTGCATCGTTTCATACGGTTCAAGGTCCACAATATGAATATTGAGCCCCTTTGGGCTTCCTGAATTGTCTGTACCCTCGCTAACTATGATCTCTCCGGTATTATAATAAGGATTAAATATCCTACGCCGCCTAAAAATTATTTCCTTTATATAGCGGGTGAAATCCAGAGCGTTTGGATCCTTTGCAACAACGGTCTGCGGTTGTAAAACGATATCTTCTGCTGGTTCCGGCGCGAACATAGAGCTGAACATCGGAACGAAAACAAAAAAAATAAGGCAAAAAAGCCCTATTATTATCAAAGCGAACAGAGCAATCTTGAGCAGAGGATAAAAACTCTTGGATTGTAACCGTATTTGCCTTTCCGGAGCTGGATACATGTTTCCCGGATCCAAATAATGCCGTTTACGCGCCCTACGTCTTTTGTTACCTGGCCAGTTCAATTGGTTTCACACTCATCAATTTTTATCAAAAGGGCAGTTGCAAAAGCTGAGATGCCCTCGCCCCGTCCCTCGAACCCCATACCTTCGGTGGTAGTTGCTTTTATGCCTATGGCATCATGCGATGTATTGCATGCGGAGGCAATATTGCTCTTCATTTGATCGATATATGGCGCAAGTTTTGGCTGTTGAGCAATTATAGTTATATCGGCGTTGATAATGCAAAAACCAATTGAAGTTATATGCACAATTGCCCTTTCAAGCAATATAATGCTTGAAATATCCTTATACCGGGCGTCATCCGGAGGAAACATCCTGCCGATATCGCCATATCCACAAGCCCCTAAAAGGGCGTCTATAAGTGCGTGGACCGCAACATCCGCATCCGAATGGCCCAGCAGCCCAAGCTCGTAAGGTATTTCGACCCCGCAAAGCTTTAGCTTTTGTCCCTCGGCCAACCGATGCGCATCGTATCCGTTTCCGGTCCTTAAAGCGCGAAAATCAAAAGACAAATCCACAGTCCTTTCTTTCCGTAAAATGGGCTAATCCAATATCCTGTAAAGCGAAGCAGCATCATTCTTCATGGCATGCTCGGCAATATCCAATATCTCATACTTCGTACGCCTTTCGCCAAAACGCAATTCCAATATGTCTCCGGGCTTCACTTCGGCGGATGGCTTTGCTTCCTTGCCGTTAACAGTAACATGCCCTTTCGAGCATGCTTCATTTGCCAGTGTACGCCGCTTAACTATTCGCGAAACCTTTAAAAATTTATCAAGCCTCATAAAACTCACCGCATGCTGAAACGTCCAAGCGTTTCAAGCTGCTTCATCTCCTTTAAAAGGATATCGTAAATATCCAATTCCAACGTATTGCACAGCGATGCCATATAATATAGGTTGGCCCCTATCTCTGTCTCGATTGCCTCCCTGCACTTCGGGCATATCGAACCGCGCACATGGGTATCATTGTATTCTTCAATATTATCCAAAGAAACGTCTGTCACACGCTGTTTGTTGCCCTCAATTTTAATACAGCCACAGCTTGTTACTGCCTTTGTAACGGACCTGTTGATCCTCGCTTCAGTAGATTGAAGCTTTGAAAGTATATCTAAAATGCTTTTGTTTCTAGAAAGTGTTTCCGCCGCAACGGTTTGAAATTCGCTTGCATAGAGTTCCTTCATTTTTATACCTCCATATCATATCGGCCAAAAAGAACATAAAATTTCCAGCAAGGCCTGAACCACGCTGTACTAGTAATTATAGCACCAAATCAATATGTGTCAAATGACGTTTTGCTGCTCTAAATATAGTAGCGCGGCTAAAAATGACACGCGGGCGGTTTACGACGCAAAAG
>JAVBOF010000177.1:0-13145 GCA_031550915.1 Eubacteriales bacterium
CCTCATACATACCCTGTTTGCGCTGGAGGATTTATATGGCCTCAAAATCAACAGCATAGATGGCGAGCTTTGCTTAACACTTGATAAAACCAAAGGGGCTACCTACCTTTCCATGTTTGATATGTTCAGCGCGTGGCAGAAAGAGGCCGAGAAGCTTAAAAACGGTGAGATTACCAAAGACGAATACGATGCTTGGCGTTATACATATCCCAAAATGGAAGCCGAGCACACCAAAGCGGAGCTTGACGCCTTACGAGCCGAAAGAAAAAAATCCAATCCTGACGAGTAAGAAATTCATTCCTGCAAATAAAAAAGAGCTAACTGACACTTCAAATCAGTTAGCTCTTTACTTTATGGATAATAAATTAGTGTTGCCAAAACGTTGCCATTTCGCTTTAGCACTGCCGAAAAACCGCCATATTAAAGGCTTTTTGGCTCTCCATAAATTACTCCCACTCGATCGTCGCAGGAGGTTTGGACGTTATGTCGTAGACAATGCGGTTTACTTTCGGCACTTCGTTTACGATGCGCGTAGACGCCCTTCCAAGCACGTCGTAAGGTATACGCGCCCAGTCGGCCGTCATAAAATCGGTGGTTGTGACCGCACGCAAGGCTACGGTGTAATCGTAGGTCCGTTCGTCGCCCATAACGCCAACGCTGCGCATATCTGTAATTATCGCAAAATATTGGTTTATATCTGAAGAGACGCCCGCATTAGCTATTTCTTCACGGAATATCGCATCCGCTTCACGCAGGATGTCCAGTTTTTCTTTCGTTATATCACCAATCACCCTTATGCCAAGCCCGGGGCCCGGGAAGGGCTGGCGGTTAACTAAGAATTCCGGCAAACCAAGCGCCAAACCCGCTTTTCGCACTTCATCTTTAAACAGTTCAGCAAGAGGCTCAATTAGCCCCTCAAATCCTATATCCTTCGGTAACCCGCCAACGTTATGGTGGCTTTTGATAACGGCAGCGTCTCCAAGCCCGCTTTCGATAATATCAGGGTAAATCGTTCCCTGCGCCAAAAACTCCATAACCCCAAGCTTTTTGGATTCATCTTCAAATACCCGAATAAACTCCTCGCCGATTATCTTTCGTTTTGCCTCCGGATCCTTGATTCCCGCGAGTCGGTTCAAAAACCGGTCCTGCGCTTCCACTCTAATAAAATCAATATCGAACTGCCCCCGGAAAACAGATTCCACCTCATCGGCTTCGCTCTTGCGCATCAGTCCATGATCGACAAAGATACATGTTAGCTGCTTGCCCACGGCCTTGTGTATCATCAACGCCGTAACGGCAGAATCCACACCGCCGGATAGCGCGCAAAGCACCCGGCCCTGCCCTATTCGTTCTCGTAATACCGGCAAGCTGTGTTCAACAAACGACTCCATCGTCCAGTCCCCTGAACATTTACATACGTTGCGGACATAGTTCAAGAGCATCTTGCTGCCCTGAGGCGTGTGTAAAACCTCCGGGTGGAACTGCAAGGCATAAAGCGATTCATTAGCGTTTTCCATTGCCGCGATAGGGCATGATTCCGTTTTTGCAGTCACCCTAAAACCCTTGGGTAATAACTCTATGCGATTACTGTGGCTCATCCAGCAGGTCGTATCCGTCTCAATTCCTTCAAATATAGCGCTGGACCTGTCCAAAGTTATCGCGGTCTCGCCAAATTCGCTTTTATCTATCGTTATGCTGCCCTCTAAAAGATGGGCCATGAGCTGTGCGCCGTAGCATATGCTCAAAATCGGTATGCCGAGCGAAAACAATCCGCGTTCCACCATCGGCGCATTACTGCCTATAACGCTTGACGGCCCGCCCGTCAGGATGATCCCCTTATAACCTCCGGCTTTTATCCTGTCTAAATCCGTATCATAGGGCAAAACTTCGGAATATACATTACATTCCCTGACGCGCCTCGCGATCAGTTGATTGTATTGCCCGCCAAAATCCAAAACAAGTATTTTATCCATTTTTCGCTCCTATAGCCATATTAGTTTATTTATAAAAAAACCTCTAGACCCTTTTGTTCAAATCTGCGCTATATCGATAATATCAAGATCCTTGCCTATTGTCTGCTCCATGCTCATCAACAGCGCGTTTGCGGTATCCAGCGACGTCAGGCATGGTATACGCATCTCGACCGAGTTCCTGCGGACCAAAAACCCATCCTTACGCCTGTCGCGGGAGAATGTTGGAGTATCTATTACAAGATCAATACTTCCGCTGCGTATCTCATCCAGTATCGTCGGAGCACCCTCCGATATCTTGTTCAGCTTTCTAGAATCGATACCGATTCCGGAAAGATGTATATGTGTGCCTTCGGTTGCCAATATCTCATATCCCAGAGAAATAAATCCTTTGCAAAGCTCGCCGATATACTGCTTATCCGAATCCTTTACGGTGATTATCAGCTTTTTGTTCTTAGGCAAACTTACACCGCTACCCAAAAACGCTTTAGTCAAAGCTTCCGGAAGATTTTCAGCAAGCCCCAGGACCTCTCCCGTAGATTTCATCTCCGGCCCAAGGCTAATCTCTGCGCCAAACAGCTTTTCGGAGGAAAACACCGGCAGCTTTACGGCAACCAGCTTCTTTTCGGGGTGTAGTCCGTAGTTATATCCTAGATCTTCCAACGTTTTGCCAAACAAGGTCTGCGTAGATATCTTTACGATAGGAAGGTCCGTGATCTTGCTTATATATGGTACCGTACGCGATGAACGCGGATTCACCTCGATAACATACACGGTATCATCATGGATGATGAATTGAATGTTGAGCAAACCGCGCACGTCGAGCGCCCTTGCAAGCTTACGCGTTATATCCAATATCTCTTGTTTGTGATGTTCCGAAATATTCTCCGGCGGATAAACCGATATCGAATCACCCGAATGTACTCCAGCCCTTTCAACGTGCTCCATGATCCCCGGTATCAGAACATCTTTGCCGTCACAGATGGCGTCCACCTCAACTTCACGCCCCATAACATACTTATCTATTAAAATAGGATGTTCCTGCACCGTACGGTTTATTATGCTCATAAACTCAACAATATCTTCATCGTTGAACGCAATGCGCATTCCCTGTCCACCAAGAACATACGACGGCCTAAGCAGGACTGGATAGGTGAGCTCATTGGCGGCGTTTATCGCTTCTTCAGTCGTAAATACGGTGCCGCCCTCAGGGCGTATCACGCCGCATTGTTCTAATATCTCATCAAACTTTTGCCTGTCTTCAGCGTTATCTACGTTTTCGGCGGATGTGCCAAGTATCGGCACAACTATTTCAGCCATGCTTCCCGCCAGCTTTATCGCCGTTTGTCCGCCAAATTGGACAACTACTCCACATGGTTTCTCTAAATCGATAATGTTCCAAACGTCTTCTTTTGTAAGTGGTTCAAAATACAGCTTGTCGCTAATATCAAAATCCGTTGAGACCGTTTCCGGATTGTTGTTTATGATTATTGTTTCATATCCCATCTCACGCAGCGCCCACACGCAATGCACAGAGCAATAATCAAACTCTATCCCCTGTCCTATGCGGATCGGGCCGGATCCGAATACAATGACCTTCTTTTTATCAGATTCAGTCTTTGCCTCATTGGATTCATCGTAGCAAGAGTAATAATAAGGCGTTTGCGCGTCGAATTCCGCGGCGCAAGTATCGACCATGTGGTATGCGGGCTTTATTCCGTACTCCAGCCTCATGCTGCGTATTTCGCCCTCTTTTTTTCCTGTAAGCCTCGCAATAAGCGAATCCGGGAAGCCCATTTTTTTAGCCTTCAACAAAAGCTTTTTATCCGGCATGCCTTCCGCAACAGCTTTTTCCATCTCTATCACATTGCGTATCTTTGCCACAAAAAACGGATCTATCGTTGTTAAACGGCAGATCTCCTCCACGCCTATCCCCCTGCGCAAAGCTTCAGCTATGACGAACAGCCTTGAGTCATCCACAGTCGTCAGCCTTTCTTTTAGCTCACTATCGCCCAATTCGGAAACCCACGGGATCATCAGGCTGTCTATGCCCTGTTCTAGCGAACGCAATGCCTTCATCAGCGCGCCTTCAAACGAATGGCTTATAGACATTACTTCACCGGTCGCCTTCATCTGTGTACCAAGCGTCCTCGCAGCTGTAACAAACTTATCAAAGGGCCATTTAGGTATCTTCAGGCACATATAGTCAAGCGTTGGTTCGAACGACGCATATGTATTGCCCGTTATGGCATTCTTTATTTCATCAAGTGCATAACCAAGCGCAATCTTAGTAACGACCTTTGCGATTGGATATCCCGCCGCCTTTGAAGCCAAGGCCGATGACCGGCTCACCCGGGGATTCACCTCAATAACAGCGTATTCAAAGCTGTACGGATCCAGAGCAAATTGGACATTACAACCGCCTTGTATACCCAATGCGTTTATTATATTCAGCGCGCTGCTCCGCAGCATCTGATATTCCCTGTCTGCCAGTGTTTGAGCCGGCGCCACTACGATACTGTCGCCCGTGTGCACCCCAACAGGATCGATGTTCTCCATACTGCAAACGGTTATGCAATTGCCATACATATCGCGTATTACTTCAAATTCTATCTCTTTCCAGCCTGAAATACATTTTTCTATCAGCGTTTGATGTACCCTGCTTGCACGCAGGCCGTTTGCGCCTATCTCCTCTAATTGCTCCCTGTTATAGGCAATCCCGCCGCCGGTACCGCCCAATGTATACGCGGGCCGAACAACTACAGGGTATTCGATAGCTTCGGCATACGCCAGGGCGTCCTCGAGGGTTTCGACCACTTCGCTTAAAACACATGGTTCACCGATGCTTTCCATGGTCTGTTTAAAGGCCAGCCTATCCTCCGCCTTTTTTATAGTTTCCGATGACGCGCCGATAATATTTACACCGTTCGCCTGCAAAAAGCCTTCGTCCGCAAGCTCCATGCAAAGGTTCAGTCCCGTTTGCCCTCCCAAAGTTGCAAGCACGCTGTCCGGCTTTTCCTTTAATATAATCTTTTTGATTACATCGGCATTTATCGGCTCAATATAGATGATATCCGCAATATCCTTGTCTGTCATGATCGTCGCAGGGTTGGAATTAACCAGGACCGTTTCGATCCCCTCTTCCTTCAAAGCCCTGCATGCCTGTGTACCGGCATAGTCAAATTCCGCGGCCTGGCCTATTATGATAGGCCCGGATCCAATGACAAGAACCTTTTTTATATCCCTGTTTATCGGCATAAGTCACTCTCCCAACATACCTAAAAATTCGTCAAATAAAAATTCCATGTCCTTTGGGCCAGCACATGCTTCAGGATGGAATTGTACTGAAAACGCGTTCTTATTTTTATACCGCAGCCCTTCTACGCTGCCATCGTTTACGTTATAATAGCTTATTTCAGCGACATTTGGATCGATTGTGCTTTCATCCAGCACATATCCGTGGTTTTGTGCCGTGATCAATACCCTGCCGCTTTTGTTGTCCTTCACGGGCTGATTGCCGCCCCTATGCCCAAAAACCATCTTTTTAGTCTTGCAGCCCGTTGCACATGCCATTATCTGGTGCCCAAGACATATGCCAAACACAGGCAATCCGGAGGAAAGCAAAATCTTTGCAGTTTCAACGACTTCCGGACACTCCGAAGGATCCCCCGGCCCGTTTGAAAACACTATCCCGTCCGGCTTAAACGCCAGTATCTCGTTGGCAGCCGTTTCGCAATTAAAGCTCATAACTCCGGCACCGCGTTTTTGAAGCTGCTTGTAAACGGCGTCCTTTGCCCCAACGTCAATAACGGCAATCTTTTTGTTACCATCGCATATTTTGCGGGTGGGACGGCTTACCTTTCTGGCGAGGCCAGTTTGCTCATAAGCATTTATCCTTTCAAGTGCCTGCGACAAGCGCTCGTTTGTATTACCGATATCATAGGTAAGCATTCCGTTCATTGTGCCTTTACTGCGTAAAATCCTCGTCAGTGCGCGCGTATCTATGCCCTGTATCCCAGGCACACCGTTTTTCTGCAAATAATCCTCCAGCGTCATCTCCATACGGAAATTGCTGGCCAGTGTGCATAATTCCCTTATTATCAATGCAGATATCCAGGATTTTTCCGATTCGCAATCCTCAATGCATATTCCACAGTTGCCGATAAGCGGATAGGTCAAAACAACGCCCTGCCCGATCAGGGATGGGTCGGAAAGCTCTTCAGTGTAACCAACCATTCCTGTAGCAAATACCAACTCAAACACAGCTTCCTTTTCTGCCGCAAACCCTTCGCCGCAGAACACTGTCCCGTCTTCTAAGATCAAATAAGCATCTCTCATATAAAAACTCCCTTCAGAAGAACATTACCATCGTTGTATAATTATGCGCCATTCATATGGATCCTAGACTCAATTCCCACCCACAGGGATTCGTGCTTATATCTCATATCCCATATAGGCATTAATTCATATCGCTTAATTATATAAAAAAAAATCCTCCTATGCAATAGAATTTTTATAATAAATTCATTTATTTTTATGCATAATGGAAGAAGGAAAGCTCTCCCGCCTTCTTGTTTTGATATTTTCTCCGTACATCGTTCCACGGCATAAAACACGAAAAAAATACTGGCAGGTAATCAAGTATTAATATTCATCTGTTTTGCGCAGATCATAGTCCACGCAGATATTCGCTTTTCAACCTCCTTCTGTCACCACTGTTCAAGGTTTCATCCAAAAGCGCGACCAGAGCCTTCTTGTCTTTCTGTAAGTATCCTTTTAAAGGAAGGTAGTTGGACGCGTGGTCAGCCGCAAATTTCATATTATCGACATCACAGTTTTCAATGATCCATTTCAATTCCTGCAAAGTTTCAAACGAATCTATCAGTTCAAAGTTTCCAGCGGCAATCTCGTCATATAATTCAGTGCCGCGCACCGGCGTAAGCGTCAATGCCGCAAGCATCTTCGGATTTATCCGGTTGATTATCTCCGCGGATGCGAGTGCGTGAGCCCTTGAGCCTTCACCACTGCCGGCAAGCCCTACTATGACCATACAACAAAGATCAAAGCCGGCATCAACTATCGCGCTTCCGGCTTTAGCCATCTCATCGGCGGTCACGCCTTTTTTTATCTTCCGCAAAAGCTCGTCATCTCCTGTCTCAACCCCAAGAAACAACCTATCCAAGCCCGCCGCCCGCAGTTTTTTCAGTTCTTCCGGCGTTTTATGCAATATGCTTTGCGGTCCAACATAAGACGCGATATGCTCGAGGTTTGGAAACTCCCTGTTTAACTCGCCGATAATATCCAGGAGAATATCCGTTTTTAGTACAGTCGCGTCGCCGTCGCACAGGAAAACCCTTTTAAGGCCTTCCCCATAATACTTTTTTGCAAGAGAGATATCGTGTTTGATATCCTCTATCTTGCGCACACGGAATTTTTTATCCTTGTACATATAGCAAAATGTACATTTATTATGCGAGCATCCCACCGTGACCTGCAGCAAAAAGCTATTGGCTTCACTTGGCGGTCTGTATATATTGCCTTCATATCTCAACTTGGTTTCCCTCCGGTAATCCTATTCTTAGCTGGCGTTTTATTTTTATCCCTCGCAAACAGCCATCCGAATCATATTGGTATCTGTATCGCAAGAGCCGCGGCCGTATCCAGAAAAACATCGGTAAGCATCGATGTCCTGCCCGGCACAAAAAACTGGTGAATCTCATCTATTGCAGCGCATAGCAGGCAGGTGATGACTATCCTTATGACCATCCTCGGGTATCTGTACCCGCTTGCATAATATGCAAAAAGCAGCAGCAAAGACAGTATAATGTATTCTATTATATGGGCAAATTTTCGCGTGAACTTTATCAGCGCTTTTACCCAGCTTCCCGCATTAAGGCTTTTTGCAAGTTTTTGTGCCTTATATTCGTAATGGTCACTTAGCTTTTTGGATTGCGAACCGGGTTGCGCAGAAAAATACCATATCATACAAAGCCAAAGTATGACCAACGACCACGCAATGATACGCACCCAAAGGCTCTTTTTATTTAACCGTTTCCCTAAGCGAAATGCCATAGATTGCTCCCTACTCTCCTATGCGGATATTATAGCACACCCGCTGCAAGGCTTTCCGTTTTTTCAAAAAGCACATCGGCTTTCCGCCCAAAAGATTATAACATACGTTGCCCGGTGTATGCGTAATATTTTTTACTTTTTTTAAGAATCATTCGTGTTTTTGCCACACAGCAAGTATTGACATGTATACCAAATTAATATATAATTTCATTAGATAAATTATCTCACTAAGGGGTGGCGCTGTTGACGGTCACAAGACAAACAATACAAAAAAAGCTAGTTATGGATGCCATGCTGGAATTGCAGAACCATCCTACCGCGGATGAGGTATATGCCGTCGTACAAACTAGCTATCCCAGCATCAGCAAGGCTACAGTATACCGAAATTTACATCAACTTGCGGAAAACGGTCAGCTGCGCAATGTTTTTATGCCGGATTCGCCTGCCCGGTACGATCACAAGCTTCCGATGCATTACCATTTCCGCTGCAACAATTGCGGAAGGATAATGGATATTGAAATGGACTATATGCCAAAGCTCGATGAAGAGGCCAAGCAGAATCATGGATTAAAGGTCGTAAGTCACGACGTGGTATTCAACGGTATTTGCGCGGACTGCACTATATAAACGAAAACCCACTTCTGGTCATCGCTGACAATCAGTTACTGAATAATTCAAGCGTTAAAAGCGCATGTTTTCAAGATAGTTTTTTCTATCTTTTTTTCGTTATATTGTATACAATACCGTTAGTCGCTTTTTACATACATTTTTATAATATTATTGTACAACATATTGTAATAGGAGATTATATACTGTGGCTAATAAGATTAAGGAAGCAATAATCGGCAAACCATTGAGAAACGAGGAACTGGGCGGAGAGAAGCTCAATGTGTTTTGGGGTTTGCCGATAATGGCAAGCGACGCAATATCATCCGTCGCATACGCAGTTGAGGAGATACTTTGGGTTTTAGTACTTGTAATAGGCATATTGGCATACCAATATATGTTTTATGCCGCGATAGCAATCGTTGTATTGCTTATTATTCTGGTTATATCTTACCGGCAGACTATCGATAATTACCCGCACGGCGGTGGGTCTTATACAGTAGCAAAGGAGAATATCGGCGAGACTCCCGGCCTCATCGCCTCATCATCGCTGATCATCGGATATATACTGACCGTCGCCGTAAGCACAAGCGCGGGAACCGCCGCCATAACATCCGCGATCCCCGAATTGCTGCCATACAATGTTTGGATAACTATATTTCTCATTGCATTGATGACTATTGGCAACCTGCGCGGAGTCAAGGAATCTGCAAGGATCTTTGCCTTTCCAACATATATTTTTATTTTTGCGATGCTTGTTATGATCGTTGTCGGTATAGTCAAGGTATTGTTTTTGGGTTATACTCCGGATGCCTCGCATGTAGTACCAAAAGCCGTAAACGACATTACCTTGTTTCTTTTTGTCAGAGCTTTTGCCGCAGGATGCGCAGGCTTGACTGGTGTCGAAGCCGTAAGCAACGCCATACCGAATTTTGCGGACCCTTCGCAAAAAAACGCAAAAAGGGTGTTATTCCTTTTAGCTTTATTCGTTTTACTTATTTTTGGCGGAACATCTTACCTGGCCACTTTGTACCATGCGGTGCCGAATTATAATACGACTGTGCTTTCGCAGATAGCCGGTCAGGTTTTTGGCAACGGGTTTATGTTCTATGTAATCCAAATAGCCACAGCTGTAATACTGGTCATGGCCGCAAACACCTCTTACGCAGGATTGCCTATGCTGCTTTCATTGGTATCCAAGGATGGATATGTTCCGAGGCAATTCCGCAATCGAGGCGGGAGGCTTGGCTATTCCAACGGGATCATTGCACTTAGCATAGCCGCTGGACTGCTTGTGATAATTTACAAAGGCCAAACTCATTCACTAGTGCCTCTTTATGCTATTGGAGTATTTATTTCTTTCACGCTTTCCCAGCTTGGAATGCTTTTCAAATGGATAAGAAGCAAGGAAAAAGGAAGGCTCCATAAAGCAATTATAAACGGGATCGGCGTAGTAATGACCGTCGTAACGGTTTTGATGATAGGTTATAGCAAGATGCTTGAGGGCGCATGGATTTCGATCCTCCTTATGGTGCTGATTGTTTTTCTTATGAAGATCACGCGAAGTCACTACGTCAATATCGCGCGTCAGCTTAACCTAGAACCGGAGGAGGTACAGCACGAAACGGATCTTATTGATGTCCAAAAGCATATGATAGTGATCGTTGAGTCTCTTAACAAAGCATCTTTAAAAGCCATTAATTATGCAAGGCGCCTATCCGAAGATAAAAACGTAGTCGCTTTCAATGTATCTACAGACGTTGAAAATTCAAAGCATATCAAGAAAAAATGGAAAGAATGCAACATGAGTATTCCGCTTATTGTTAAGTACTCGCCGTACAGGGAAGTAATAGAACCTCTTATCAAATATATCGAGTCTGAAGAACACGCTTCCAGTAAAGGGGACATGATAACCGTTGTAATACCGCATTTTGTCGTGAAAAAGACATGGATGAATGTTTATCACCGGCAAACGACAATGGCCATACGCCAGAGGCTTTCGCATGACAGGCATATCGCGATAATCACAGTGCCGTTTGTCCTTGACGAATAAGAATGGCGATCTATCAAAAAAAGGCTATGAGCCTTTTTTATTTTTCTAAATATCCCTCGGTTTATAAATATTAAAACCCAACCGCTTGTGCCTTGACCTTTCATATGCCTTTTTTATCTTGGCAATATCTTCGGCCTCACCCGTACCTTCATTCAAAAACTTATCTATGGCTCTATAGCTTACGCCCATCTCCTGTTCGTCTGTCTGGCCCTTCCAAAGTCCCGCGGAGGGCGTTCTTTTGATGTACCTATCCGGTATCTCCAACGCTTCCCCAAGCTCCAACATTTCGGTATATGTCAAATCACTTACGGGGTTAAAATCAAATACTCCGTCGCCCCATTTTGTGAAATAACCCATCATCCTCTCGGAATGGTTTCCAGTGCCCGCTACCAAAAGATTTTTCTTTTGTGCCATAGCATATAGTGTGGCCATGCGAAGCCTAGGTTTTATATTGCTGGCACAAAGTCCTTCAATACCTCCCACCTTGACCTCGATCGCGTCTTTAAGAGCTTCATACGGTGCTGACAGGTCTATCTCTACTGTTTCTATTGCAAATTCTTTCGCAAAATCCAGCGCATATTCCCTGTCTTCCGAGATATTGCCGCAGGGCATTACCGCACCTAAAACATTTTCGCATGCTTTTTTGCACAGCGCCCCGACTATCGCGCTATCCTTGCCGCCCGAAAGACCAAGTATTATCCCGGCGGCGCGGGCTTGGGCGATATTCATCCTTATCCACTCTATACGGCTGTTTATCTCTTTATTATAATCTCTCAATCAAACACTTCCCAAACGGTATTCACTAATATTTTGCCAAAAGCATACTATTTTATCATGTTTTGCGTTGAAAAGTTTTGCCGCAGTTTTTACAGGTTATACGTATTTCACCCTTTCCCCTTGGCACGCGCAATTGTTGGTTACAGTTTGGGCAAAGCACGATGAGGTTTATGCTGTCCTCTGTGTTGTCCATTTTCTTTCCCTTTTCCTTTTTGCCGAATTTGCTTTTTTTAGGCCTGACGACATTCCTTGCATACCCAAACCGCGTCCTGCTCCAAAGATCGTTTAGCTTCCTGCGCACCATTGATAGAAGATAGGCCGCCGAAGCTTCTTCCTGCTGTCTACGGACTATATTTCGGGAAAAGCATCTCCAAATCGCATAAACCGCCAGCAAAACACCGGTGAGTACCGGGGAAAACTTCCGCCAATGAGGAGGCGCTATCAAAGCCCATATAAAGAATACAGCGGCAATACAAAGAAGGACAACGGACATCTTTCTTATTCCGTATCGCCCCTGAAACATCCTTCTATACCACTCCGCCATATAAGACCTCCAATGCAGACAACTTGTTTATACGCCAAACAAATGACGATCATCCGTCGGTTTACCATTATATTATATAATGATAATTCAAACATATTTCTTAAGCAATGGTTTTATTTCAAAAAACAAAATACAGGTAGCTTAAAGCAAAACTTTGGCTTATAATTGATTTAGCAATAACAGCTTACAGAGAGGCCAAATGGATATAGATAGTTTTCAGATGATGTTGGACGAGATAGCCGAGGATATCCCCGAAGATTTGTTGAAACATCTTAACGGCGGTATACTTATACAAAGCTATGAGAAGAAGCACCCAACATCGGAAGGGTTAAGCATACTGGGAGAGTACTGCGTACAGCCCGCGACACTGGGCAGGTATATCGTCATCTATTACGGTTCTTTTATGCATGTTTTTCCACATCTTTCAGAGGAAGCCTTGCGTAATCAGGTTCGTAAGACGCTATTACACGAACTCAGACACCATATTGAATCACTTGCCGGCGACAGGTCATTGGAAATCGAAGATATGCAGTTCCTTTTTAATTACCTAAATACCAAACCAGACAAGGTTTAAAGGATATATTGATATCTGCTGTTTAAGCAAAATAGATTAAAAAGAATGTATTATTTTGTTGTTTTTGTTGAAATATTTACAATATGGGAATATAATCAATCCAAAGATATATCATTTGCCTGTATCCCACACCAAAAATATTATAAAGAGTGATAATTATGCTTGTTGGACAAGCTATTTCACCGGGAATCGCGACAGGTAAGATCCATATCCTCGAAGAACATCGATCACATAATAATGATTCGGCAGAAGACAATAGACTGCAGGCACGGATATTCAAAGAAGCTTTAACTAACACCATCCAGTTCTATGCAAACATTAAGACTGATGCTTTACAAAATAACTGTAAAGCGGATGTTAATTTATGTGACGCAAATTTGCGTATATTGAATAATGAGGATTGGACTAATTGCATCCAAAACGAGATAATTGAAAACGGGTTTTCTGCGGAAAATGCGGTGTTTAATTTTCTCGGCTCAATGGATACTAATTGCTTGTCTGCTATAGGTCTAATAAACTACGACCATTTTGAATTGATAAAGCTACGGG
>JAVBOF010000015.1:0-3430 GCA_031550915.1 Eubacteriales bacterium
AATAAAGGATAATATCCAGAAGATGCATGAAATTGCGAACCGGCTTATTGACAACGAGCGCATAGACGGCGAAGAATTCAATTCTATGTTTGAGTCGGCGCCGGCAAGCTGAAGCCGGATGTGAACATTATTGCAGGGCTGTATTTCTTCAGCCCTGCTTTTATTTTTGAATATGATTGAGGGAGGCAAATATGCAATTAGAAATCGGTATGAAGATGAAGAAGGATACTATGGTCACAGACGAAAACTGTTCGGATAGGGTCGGCAGCGGAAGCTTGAAGGTGTTTGGAACGCCGGCAATGATAGGATTGATGGAAAACGCCGCTCTGAACCTCGCCCAAACCGGACTGGATGCCGAAAGTACGACGGTGGGGATAAGCATAAACGTGGTGCACACCGCTTCAACGCCATTGGGATGCAAGGTCGAAGCAGAAGCCGAGCTGGTAGGGATAGAAGGCAAAAAGCTTGTTTTCAAACTCTCTGCAAAGGATGAGCAAGGAATGATTGGCGAGGGCATGCACGAGCGCATTGTCATCAATATAGCCAGATTTATGGAAAAAGCAAATGCAAAAAGGAACTAAGACCAAAATAAATGAGATAAAATGCAATGTTGACCTCCATCTTCACAGTCAGGCTTCGGATGGCAGCTTTGCGGCGGGATCTGTCGTGGATATGGCAAAGGATGCCGGAATAGAGATACTTTCGATAACGGATCACGATACCATCGGCGGACAGGTCGCGGCCAAAAGAAGGGCTGGGGAGCATGGACTTACCTATTTTACTGGCGTTGAATTCAGTATAGATTTTGAAAACGAGATGCATATAATTGGATATTGCATTGACATCGATGAAAAGGAGATAAATCTCGCGTTTGGCAGGATGGTCAACGCGCGCAATGAGCGAAACCCTGCCATAGTCAAGCGTCTGAATGAACTTGGTATGCCTTTAACTATGGAAGATGTTATTGCAGAATCCTCGGGAGGAACCATCGGCAGATCGCATATCGCATCTGCTATGGTGAAAAAGAATTATGTAAAAGATCATAAGCAGGCTTTTTCGCGCTTCCTTTCTCACGGCAAACCGGGCTATATAAGCAGCAAACGCATGAAGCCCGAGCGTGCTATGGAGCTAATATTGGGTGCGAACGGATTGCCTGTGCTCGCACACCCTGTTAGCCTGAAAGCGGGAGAAAACCTTAGCGGTATATTGCGGTACTTGAAGGAGATAGGGCTTTGGGGCGTAGAGGTATACCATCCTTCCCATTTTAGTAAAGATACGGATTATTTTTATAACCTTGCAAAAAAACTGGGACTGATGATAACCGGAGGAAGCGACTTCCATGGCGCATCCAAGCCGAAGGTATCTATAGGTGACGGCGTTCGCGCCGGTTGCCCCGGATTGGCAGCATCGGTCGAATTTATGAAAAATATTCAAGACTTTGCTAAGAAAAGGTCATAATTGTTGATGCCTGTCCGGTTTTGTGTTAACATAATAGTGATTGATAAAACGGATCGTTAATTTTTGTATGTAGTTATTTTGAGGAGTGAGTTGCAATGAGCAGGAACAGCACCGAGATAAAGGTGTTTGCAGGAAGTTCCGGCAAATCTTTTGCACAAAAAATGTGTGAATATCTTGGTGCAAGCTTGGGCGCCTCTGATACAAAAGTATTTTCTGATGGAAACATCTTTGTCAAGATCGATGAAACTGTACGTGACAAAGATGTTTATATTGTTCAACCGATTGCAAGGGATCCTAATAACGAGCTGGTGGAACTTATTTTTTGGATTGACGCGTTCAAGCGTTCTAGCGCTAGTTCCGTGACCGCTATCATCCCCTATTTTGGCTATTCAAAAGGCGATAAAAAGGATGAAGCCAGGGTTTCGATCCGTGCAAGGGTATGTGCAGAGATGATCGAACAGGCTGGCGTAGACAGGGTCGTCGTTATGGATCTGCACAGCCCGCAGGTGCAGGGATTCTTTAAAAAACCTGTAGACCATATATTTGGGGAACCGGTTTTAAGCGATCACGTCCGGTGGCTGGGACTGGATCAGAATCTGGTCGTCGTATCTCCCGACGCAGGGTACGCAAAACGTGCAAGAAACTTTGCCCGTCATATAAGAGTGCCGATAGCCATTGGGGATAAGGAGCGCTATGATCATACCGAAAACGCGAATATATTCGGCTTGATAGGCGATGTCGCCGGCAAAGACGCCTTGATAGTAGACGATTTCACAATATCCGGTGGAACCCTTGTGGATATGGCAAAGATGCTAAAAAAGCATGGCGCAAAGCGTATCTTTGCATGCGTATCGCATATGATGCTGTCTGAGAAAGGCAGGATGCAGATCGAAAACAGCCCGATCGAGTTTATTATTGCGACAGATACAATAGATAATGAGGTCGTCAGGGATATGGACAAGATACGGTTCGTATCTGTGGCCCCGTTGTTTGCTGAAACAGTTTCGCGTATACATAACAGGGAAGCGGTCAGCCCGTTATTTGATGAAATAACGCCAAGGCTCATAAAGAGGCTGTAGGATATTCGGACTATATCAGGGGAGGGGCAGGCGTCCCTCCCTGTTTTATTTTCAACGGAAGTCCCTCTACAGGTTGACAAAATGGCATTTTCCAATTAGTATAAAGTATTGGAATATGCGGGTGTAACTCAATGGCAGAGTTCCAGCTTCCCAAGCTGGCTACGTGGGTTCGATTCCCATCACCCGCTCCAAGACTAATTGCCCGTCACGGGTGTGAATTTTACAAGGAGGAAAAGAGATGGCGAAAGCAAAATTTGACAGAACGAAACCGCATGTAAACATTGGGACGATAGGCCATGTAGACCATGGAAAGACGACGTTGACGGCAGCGATAACGACAGTGCTGTCGAAGTACGGGCAGGCACAGGCGACGAAATATGACGAAATAGATAAAGCGCCGGAAGAAAAAGAAAGAGGAATCACGATCAACACGGCGCACGTGGAATATGAAACGGAAAACAGGCATTATGCGCACGTAGATTGCCCAGGACACGCAGACTATGTAAAGAACATGATAACAGGCGCGGCGCAGATGGACGGAGCGATATTGGTAGTATCGGCGGCTGACGGCCCGATGCCGCAGACGAGAGAACATATATTGCTAGCAAGGCAGGTAGGCGTGCCGTATATCATAGTGTTTATGAACAAAACAGATATGGTCGACGATGAAGAATTGCTGGAATTGGTAGAAATGGAAGTTCGCGATCTTCTGAGCATATACGAATTCCCCGGCGACGATATTCCAATCGTAAAGGGATCGGCACTGAAGGCATTGGAAGCTTCGCAAGGCGAAGGCGATCTAAAAGAAAACGATGCGTGCAAAGCAATATTTGAGCTTATGGCAGCGGTCGACAGCTATATACCGACACCTGAGAGACAGGTAGACAAACCGT
>JAVBOF010000173.1:0-7818 GCA_031550915.1 Eubacteriales bacterium
GCCAGCAGTTTTTGAGTACTCAAAGTAGCGTTTGAAGTATTTGCCGAAAGTACAAATCCTTTAGGCGCGGCTTTTTCGGAGACTTTATAGGAACCGAGTAGAAGAGATTTTGATACCGCTTCCCCGTTTACATCAGTAGTAATAGTATCAACAACGGTGTTGGATGCATCGATTATTTCAAATACTGCATCCTGCAACAGCGATTGATCCGCGCTGCTTCTCTTAATGATCTTGATCCTTCCCTGCGGGGTGACATAAACTGTATTGCTTTTGATCTCCTTATTAGAGTTAAAATACAAACACGCTCTATTGGGGATATTACCATCTGCATATTGGGTCAAATCAGCTCCGCTCTTTAGCTTTGCCTGTATTATTAGTTTGAAGGTTCTGCCCTTATTAGCGTTGTAGTCAAACCCGCTTCCAAAGGTAAACGTCACCTTCTGTCCGACTGTTGACAAAGACCCTGTCGAAGCAATATCCGCACCTGCTTCGTCAACCATCTCAGTGCTGAGTATATCAAAGACGGGTTCAAGCGTATCCTCAATTTTCAACGAGTTATAGGTCGTAACGTCCTCTCCTATATTCGCATTTACAATAAAATAGAACTCCTGATCGGCATCTTCAAGTAAAAAATTTGTATTAGTCGCTGTTTTGCTCAAGCCTACTTTCTGTCCGGTAGTCGGCATTATAGAACCGGCCCCGCTACCATCTCCAGCCGGCCTGTTATATTCAACAATACTAAACGGCGTGCCAAATCCATTGTAAAAGTACATCACATTGTTTTCATATGTAGACTTGGCGGTATCAGTTATCTTTGTTCTAAACTGTATATAATATGGCTGTGAAACCGTCCCTGTAAATGTAAATGTGAATTTATTCGTATCTCCGCTTGATGGATCCCACACAATATTATAATCTCCGGAAGGCGCTTCGGCAACGCCAACAAAGTTGCCATCAGAGTCAACTGAATTTGCTTTCATTACTATAATAGAAGATTTGTCAAATATATGTCCATCTGGAAGCATATCGTCAAAATATACGTTGTTATATGCCACGCACGGGTTGGAGTAGTTTATGCGTACTACCCAGTGTAAATATTCGGTTTCGCCTTGTTTAAAATCTCCTTCTTTTTTGACGAACCTCAGCGAAAAAAACGAGCCCCAAAAAGCAACTGCTTCTGCAGGAACTATAACGGGATAAGTATTGCCCGAAGATTCGAAATCAAAGGTCCTGTTTCCCGCGGTAGCGCTTATAGGAAACCTTATATTTGCGTTAAAGCTTAGGCTCCCGGTAATACTCGTATGTGACGAGAGGTAATCAGCGTTTGTGAATGTAGCGCGCAATATCTTTTCACCATTTGACGATCCGGGCTTGTCCATTATTCTGAACGTCCCAAGTGGACTTGTTTTTCCGGAGATATTCAAGTCGTATGTAGCGTTGGAGACGTCAAGCCTATTTGCGCCTGTTGCCGGTAAATCGATCACGAAATAATCGCCTGCAACAAAGGATTGACCTTTATCCGACCATGTAACTGTAATTTTTACTTTCTCGAGATCTGAAAACGAAGGGCTGTTTCCCGATGCATGGTTTATTTCAATGCCTGTAACAGCGTCGACTTCTCCGGCGGATGCCTTTGGCATAACGGTCTTTTTCAATGCACCAATATTAAGCGGTAGATCCGGCATTGGCGATGCTTCAGCCTGCGCACTATCTCCTTCCTTAATCACACTGTTTTCCGCAGCGGCATTATCATCATTCGGAGATACTTCTGCCTGCACCGGGTCTGAACCGCTTATAACAGGGCTGGTGGAAGCGGAGGGCGGTATCGTCTCACTCGTCTCTGGCGTAACCTCCTGTTGCGTAGGCGCCGGAGTTATTTCTATAGTTTCCGTCGGAGCTTCAGTATTTTGTGAAACTGCTTCCGGCAAGGCCAGCGAGGTGACAGGAATCAACACCAAAAGCATTGCTATCAATACCGACAAGATTTTATACTTTAATTTCATTATAGTCTCCTATAAGTTATATATTAACAAATATGTCTTTCCTTATATTTTATTTATCGTATCATAATGCTGTTTTATTAACAATGCTTGTTTTGTATAGTTTGTGACCAATATTTACTTCTATTGGAATAAAACATATTTATCCGGATACCTTTAAAAGATAATAAGAACCATAAGAAGAAAAGCTGTCCGATTTGTAGGGAATATTATGGTTGATGCTCAGTCAACTCTATGTATGATGACACTTCCTGATCAAAAAACTTCATTTGAAATGAACTGTTTCCGTATTTATTAAGTATACTTCTGATTATCGATAAGCCAATACCTTTGTGTCCGCGTTTTGTTGACATGCCGTTGATCATTATCGCGTTAGTGTCAACGGGTTCCGATGTACTGTTGGAAACGATAATTATCTTTGAATCGGCCGCTTTCGATTCTATGGACAAATACGCTTTGCGACGTTCGGATGTGCATGCGGCTTCGATTGCGTTGTCAAGCAGGCAGGACAATATACGTGAAGCATCCATATTATCTATATGCATATTTTCAATACTGCATTTGAGGGTAATTATCAGCTTAACGTTAAGCTTATCAGCCTGTTCAAGCTTATTCATTAGCAGGGATATTATAGCGGGATTCTCATGCATTTTCTGTGCGAGTTCCATCATGTTTCCGGCATGTGATGTTGCGGAGAGCAATGACGCGTGGTACTTTTTTAGTCCTTCATATTCCTCCAACTCAAGAAAACCATTATATGTATGAAGAATATTATTAAAGTCATGCTTAATACCCCGAAGCTCTTCGGTTCCCTTGGACAGCGTGCTTATATGAATTTCGTGCCTGGAAATGGTTTGATTCTTGTAAGTCATGCTATCCAGACAGAAAATTACCGTAACAAAAAGTAAAAGTATTAATAATCCCATAGTATACGCTATAACCGTGTCGGCTAAAAGGATCGGTATGACCACCATAACACTGTATGCAAATGACGCTTTGAGCAAGTAAATAATGATTTCTTTTCGCCTATTGAAAAACATCGTATCGGATAGCTTCCAGATAAAATTCTTTCGTTTTATCCACGCGACTACAATCAAATAGATGGCCAAAAAGATTATAAAACAAGCCGCCTGTTGTAGCGCATCTTTCATATAGTTATAACTAATGTCATTTTGAACAAAAAGTATGGATCCAATTACTCGATTGAGTTGCCTATCTACAAGCCAAATCAAATATATATAACTTGTTAGCTTGACTGAGCGCACCTTTGAAAGACCCAATAATTTCTGAGCTGCGTGATAGTAAATCAAAGCATGAATTGGATTCGGAGATACGATGATATAATACAGCACATTACCAAAAGAAACCATTCCGCTTAATATGTATATCGCGTATATAAAAATATTTTGGGCAACCGTTCCAGTTAGTAACGCAAAGAGGATCATATGTTTTTTGCTCGCTTGCAGCCCCGAAACCTTTAGCATTACATTAGACATCATAAACGTTGAAAAAAATGTTTCCGCTATAGTTACGAAAAAAAGGATCACTTGCATTTGGGTTGTATATGCAAATTGTGGATACATTTGAGATCACCTCTGTAGTCAGCTGTTATTGCGCAAGGACTCTAATAAAACCTCATAGGCAAAACGAAATTCAAATGGTTTCTGTAAAAAAAAGGTAAAATCACCGCTTTTTAATACATCGCCAGTATTTGTTCCTGACATGGCCACAATTGGTATTACAGTGGCATTTTCCGTTCCGCTGTCCCGTATCCTTTTTGCCACTTCATAACCATCCATTCCAGGCATTTGTATATCTAAAAAAATAATCTGGTACTTCGCTGGATCTTTCAAGTACATTTCTAGACCTATCTGTCCGTCGGCCGCAATTTCAGACAAAACATTACGTTTATTAAAGTAAAGTTTCATTAACTCCGCGGCTGGAGCGTTATCCTCTATAATAAGGCATTGGCACCGCATTTCGTCCGAAGTCACCATAATTCATGACGCCTCCTTTTATAATTGTGCAGTTCGTTCGCCATTTTGATTGATGCCTAACCACAGTGAAGGCTTTCAGGCATTGGATGACATTAATTCAATATATACTGTAAATTCGTTCTCATAATGATTTACATGGAAGCTACAGTTACCATATTTGCTCAATGCTTTGCGAACAGTTGTAAGGCCAATACCCGAATGCCCTTCTTTACTCGATATCCCGCTTTTTAATATTTCTGAAGAATCCACAGCGCCTTTTGTATTGTTTGAAATGATTATTAGTATAGAAGATTTAGCTTTTTCCGCAATTGTAAATTGCACATCCCGCGTCTCAGATTCTGCTGCAGCTTCAATGGCATTGTCTAAGAGGCATGCCAGAGCGCGGCACAAATCAATCGTCTCAATATTCAGCTCTGGTAATTTATCAGGTATCGTGATATTGATGCTGACATTGAGCTTCTCGGCATAGGCAAATTTATTAATTATTAGCGAGAAAAATGCTGGATTCTCCTCTGCGCGTTTACTCAGCTCCAATGTATTGCCAGCAGTGGAGGTGAGCCCCACCAGTTGAGAATGGTATTTTTGCAAGGCTTCCAAATCACCTATTGATAAATAACCCCCGTAAGTTTGTAAAATATTATAAAAATCATGCTTTATTCCTCGAAAGCTCTCTACAGCTTCCTTATATGAATTAATATGGGCAGCCATATTGTCAAATTCAATCTCAAGCGCTTCTTTGAAATCTGACAGAATACAAACGCTAATCATTAAACTTGTTAGCAGTACAATAAATAAGTACGCCAATGATTTTTCCTGCATATAAAGCGGAAGCAAAATGCACAGTATATAAACGGATGACGACCTGACGGTATAGACCATCGTTTCCCTTTTATAGTTTGTAAAAAGACTATCTGATATTTTTAGTATTATTTTCCCATGCCTTATGATACGTATGATAATGAAATAGATGATAATGACAAGCACTAATATTATACATTGTAGCATAAAATCTTTGTAAAAATCATATTGAGTCGAATCACTTTGACCGAAAAAAGCAGCACCTATAAACATGCTCAGGTTTTTTTGGGCGATAAATATAAGGAACGCAACATTCATTAATCGAAAAGTGCGAATTGATGAGAGTTTTAGTATTTTAATACTTAAAAAGCAGTAAAACAATGCAAAAGCAGGGTTTACATTCCTTAATATCAAGTAAACCTCTGGGGCCAGTTTAGCGTTTCCGCCGAGGAAATAAGCCAGATATATTGGTAGGAGAGAAAAAACAGGGCCTGTAATCAACGCGAACAGAAGTTTTTGCCGTATGTTCGTATGCGCATTGTACAATTCCATAATAATATTGGCGTTACAGTACATGGATACAAACGACAATATAAACGCCAGTATTGGTAATAGTGTTTGAACTGTCTCTAAGCTGAACAGAGTTTCTAAGATCATCTTCGCAACCTGCTCTATATAAATCTATTGATAATCCAACTTGTGAAAACCACGCGTGAATATCATCCAATGTTACTGATTGTTCTTATCGTGACGACTATATTCGGGTTTTACCGCATCAAAAGATTTTGCCCCTGTGTTTGCAAAACGAAATGCTCCCGGTGTCTTGCTCCTTAATACACAAAAGTTATGGTAGGTAGGGGTATGTTCATGTTCTGGAGCTTTTTGCCGCAATACCGCCTATTTGGCTTTTCAATGTCAGGATAAATTTACCTAATCATATCGCATATGATGTATATATGCAACTCGAATTCAATTGTTGGTAAAACGGTCGTGCCCCATATCTATTTTGAAAAGCCAAGTCAGAAAATAAAAATAGAGGAGTTAGAACTCCACCTATTTTTATTAGAAAACTATAGCTACTTCTTACATGTTAGACCCGCAAGCCGCTCAAATCACTCCCAATCAACCAATTGTGGTGGTCAAATAATGACTTAAAATCAAGGTTTTTCTCATAAAGAGACTTACAAAATTCAATATCAAAGGACACGGCGTAAATATAATAGAAAGGCTTCTTGAGCCATGCCTAAACTCCGGTATAATATGACTATTAAAAGAGGTGTTTAACGTACATATTGAAGCGTCGGCAACCATTCGCAGGATTTACAACGAGATAGCGAACCATTGAAAACAAACCGATGTGCCAGTTTATATTACCAAAAATGAAGTGGAGTATTATAATTTGGGAAGTGGCTAATACTATGCTTGATAATAATGTTGCTTTCCTTGCAAGAGCGAGCACCAATGCTGCCATAAAACTTATGAATGCTATTCTTTCGGGTATTTAAAAGCTGGTCGAAAGCCTTCACAGATACCCGGTATATGAAAGTGAATTCATAACAATGAGATGCCATAAGATTATATCTTGCAATCGATATCTTATCATTTACGAAATTATGGCGGAAACAGTTTTCGCGGATTATATTTTAGATTGCTGACAAGATAAACAGTGGCTTGTTGGAGGCTGAAATTTGGGGACATTAAGTTGTATCGGTATATCTGGATAACACACTTTTGGACCAATGAAAGCCGATATTATAGAAATAAGGCATTTCGATAGAAGAATATTGTGCTTTTTTCGTTGAGAAAACAATGAGACAGGGTAACCTACCTTTTGAATGATAAAAGCAAATGCCAAAAAGGAGCGCCAGCCAATGGCCGAGCAGCCAAATAAAAAAGCTTTATATACATACCATCATGAAGGATGCCGGTGCGACGGTCTCGCACTTCATGTAATTGAACGGGAAACGCAATATAAGATTCCCGGCTTAATAACCCTATGCTTTGACGGTACTGACCGCGGACATATGCTCGACGGTAAAATTATCGAGCGGACTGAGGACGGTTTTACCTTCCAACGTGAGAGCGGCGAACTCTTTTCATTCCAAGAATGTACACTTGAACGGTTCAAATCCAGCGTTTATAAGAATGTTGGTAACGGCGCGAATATAGCGGCGGCTATGGCCGACACTGCCGACCTTTGGGAATGGTACAGAAAGGAATACCCCCTTGACCCAACTTGGTGATATTGCATTGAGAGCGACGCATATTGGTAGAATATCGAAACCAATTTATGTATAAAAGCTCACCAGCTTGCCGATGGGCTTTTCATAAGGTTTATAAACATAAATTCTTCACGCAATTCTTGCAAACAATTTTTACATTATTACAATCTTTCGATCGCCGAAAATCCATATAAAAATAGATATCCACCAAAGGTTTAGTGTCAGAAAGAGGAAAATTCAATCGACACTACGACCTCACTATCGGTGTTCCTTATTTTCAACCCACAATGTGGATATCTATCTATTATTTTTTTTACGTTGATAAGCCCGGTACCTTGATGTCCTAATTTGCTCGAAAACCCAAGAGTAAACACCTCTGAAAGCTCAATCGGCTTGCTTGAACTGTTTGTTATGGTAATGATTTTATTTTGCATTTCTTCTTCATGAGCGATTGTGAAAGTCACTCTCTTCTGTTCTGTTTCGGCTGCCGCCTCAATGGCATTATCCAGTAAGCATGCGATAATACGGCAAATGTCAATGTCTTCGATAGGGAGCGGAGAAAGCGGACACTCCAAAGAAATATCCATGCTTACTTTTAATCGTTCGGCCTGTTCATGCTTGTTGAGTAAAAGAGAGACCAATGCGGGATGCTCTACAGCTCGGCGACTCAGGTCGAGTAAATCTCCGGCTCTTGTCGTGATTTCGACTAAGGATTTGTGATAACGCATGCACGCTTCCAAGTCCCCAAGCTCAAAATAGCCGTTATATGTATGAAGTATATTATAAAAATCATGCTTTATG
>JAVBOF010000116.1:0-4693 GCA_031550915.1 Eubacteriales bacterium
TTCCTTGTGAGTTTAAAGCTGATTGCCATCTTTTGGCCGGGCAAATTCAGTTTGCTCACGCTAGCCTTTGTAAGACTAAATTTTTGTTTATCGGCTGCGAGCACCTTGATGGTCTTTGTTATGTAAGTTTTACCCGCATACATCCTGATTTTATATGTGCCTGCCTTCACGTAGTTGCTTTTGTTATCCCTGCCGTTCCATGAAAAACTCGCCGTCTTGCCTTTGGAAACGGTCCTTCCGGTAATACTTCGAACAAGGATATTTTTTAACGTCCGGATCTCAACTTTTGTTTTAGATGTTTGATCGGCTTTATAGGAAATTGACGCTTTGCCTGAAACAAGTTTGAACGAACTGCTTACTTTGACAACGGAAATCTTAACGCTTGCCGCCAACGACGCATTGACCGGCAGGATACAGCTTAAAATAAATATGAGGCTTATCAATGTACTGAATTTTCTGCGCATCGTCTTCTCCTCCTTTAAAGTACCTATATTATATCAAAATTTCATCTATTTAACTGATATTTCCTTACATTTCCGGTGAAGATCTGTCAACCACTGAGCGAATCAAATGCTTCCTTAAGTCTCGTCTTTGTTACCTTATCCAAATTATGCCACCGAATGCCCTGGATAGCACCTTCAAGCGCATATAGCATGCTAAGGCATGCCTCCCCGTCTATCATGCGTATGCGCATAAAAGATGCTTTGCTGCCGCGCGCTTTCAAATCCTGCTGCGTATAAATACCCGCGGCATGGAGTTTGCTTTCAATAACGCTGCTGATATTTGGCAATTTAGATAGTTCTCCCATAATACCTCCAAAAAAAGGGCGGAACGTCAACGCTCCACCCTAAACTACTTACTGCGCCGGTGATTCTTCCGCATCGGTGGCGGATCCGGCATCTTCCGACGGAGCCGTTTGTTTCGTCAGTGGCTGCAGCGGCTGCGCGTTCTTTGCGTCGTCCGGTATAGTGAAATCCTTAGTACTATTGATATCCTTTATATCCATATTTATCAAAAACGCACCGCCGGAAAGGTCTACCCCCGGAGACATAGTTGCCTGCGGATTCTGCTCCTTCAGCATGTTTTCAACGTTTTTCATAAGGCTTTGCATCATCGCCGACATGTCCATTTCATACCGCAGTAATACCATGTCTTTTTTATCGATATACATGACAAACGGTATATTCATATCTATATTTTCTAAAAGCTTTTTGATATCCTGACCGTTTGCAAGCGAGGCCAGCATGGTTTCGTATTGGTTGTTGTTTTTGAAATAGTCGCCGTTGACCCTCGCAGATATCTTGTATGCCTCCTTGCCGTTTATCTCCTGTGTTTTTTCATCTAAAACGACATCTTCAAGGTTTTTCATATAATCCGCTATGCTCTGCGGAGACTGGATCTGTAGCTGTTTCAATGCCTCTTCCGACGTCCCTATTTCCTGCTTTACCCATTGGTCCATCATGTGCGTGTACGATACCAGCTTTCCGTCAGCAGTATCCATGTAGGTCTCAGAATCCCCGACCATTGCAAGGCCGGTCATCTTCATATGTACTTTAAGCGGATCCGTGAATACTTCAGCGTCAAACTTTGGCGTCAGCTTCATACCGGCGATATCCATGTTCATATCTCCTGCGAGCGTCATATTCTTTGCGCCAGCCATTGATTCCTGGCTCTTTTTGATGATTTCATCCGCCGTGGGAGCGGAGGCACACGCCGCAAAGCTGAATATAGCGATTATGCATAGTATGCTTATTAAAAGTCTTTTCATTTTTCCTCCTCAATATTTAAGTGCTTATTTCATGCTATATCAATAATTCCTAATTTGCAAGGAGTATCATCCATATATTCAAAGTTTAGCAACTTGAAATTAGAACTATAATTGCTTATAATTTAAATCTAAAGTGTGGGAGGAAACACCTTTTTGAACGGAAATAAACAAAAGACTAAAGTAAGACTTTGGACAAAAAATTTCAATCTTCTATTAATAATAAACCTTTTTATCTTCGTTGGCTTCCAGATGCTGCTGCCGACTATGTCGCTTTACGCCGAGCAACTCGGTGCGGATAATTCTGTTATAGGCCTGGTTCTGGGTTTCTTTGTGATTTCGGCAGTCATACTCAGGCCGTTTTCCGGAATCTTCCTTGATACCATAGGCCGCAGGATAGCTTTTATAATCGGGCAGGTAATTACGGTAATAGCGATTGCTTTTTATGCATGGGCGCCGGGCATAATATTGTTGCTGATATTCAGGCTTATACATGGCGGCGGATGGTCATTTTCTACCACTGCTAGCAATACCATCGCGGCGGAGAACCTTCCCCGGGAAAGATTCGGCGAAGGGATGGGCTATTTCAACCTGACAATGGGCTTAGGCATGGCTTTGGGGCCTACCTTAGGCCTGTTGTTGGCTGACGGCGTAGGATACAAGATGATGTTCTTGATATCCGCGGGGCTTAGTATCATCGCGCTGTTGATGTCCTTTACTCTGAAATACAAAAAGTATGAAAAACCAACAGAGAAGCTGCGTTTAACCAAGTCAAGTTTTTATGAAAAGGCTGCTTTGCGTCCCGCAGCGCTTATGATAGCTCCTTCCCTTGCTTATGCACCGATTATCTCTTTTTTATCGATACACGCGGAAAACCTGGGCGTCCCAAATATCGGGTTATTCTTTACCGTATATGCCATTGCGCTTTTGGTGTCCAGACCGGGCTTCGGCATGATTATCGACCGTAAAGGATATAAATATGGAGTTATACCGGGTTTCATATGCATAATAATATCAACTTACATACTTTCTATTGCTGCATCGTTGCCGCCGATGCTGATTGCGGCTTTCATTTTTGGCGTGGGATTCGGTTCCTTGCATATGACGCTCCAGACGATGGCAGTTGTGGATGTCGGGCCGAAAAGGCTTGGAATAGCAAGCGGTACTTTTATGACGGCATATGATGGCGGTATTGGCATAGGGGCGATCATATTCGGGTTCGTTGCAAAGTTCGTCAGCTATAATACGATCTTTTTGATGTCAACTATCGTGGCTGTGCTCTTTTTTATATATTACTTTGTTTCTGAAGCGAAGATAAGGAAAAAGGCCGTAAATGCAGATAATAGCCAAAAACAGACCAAAGCCTAGATGAAAAACCGGCTCCCGATAAGTTCGGAAGCCAGCTGATTTATTTATCATGTTTGTATGCCACGAGCATTCTATCTGCAAATTTTTGCGACTATTTGCTCCAATTATAGCCTTCCCGTTCCCAAATACGCAGCCACTCCTGCAAGCGGGATAGGAATTCGTTATTATTTTCTGTCGGTACGAGCATTGAAAGTAGCTGTTCAGTGACCTCGTTTTGATTTCCGGACGAAAGTAGTTTGCGTATCGTCCAGATGCCTTCGAGCTCCTTTTGTGATAACAGAAGTTCCTCTCTTCTCGTTCCGCTTTTGTAAATATCTATAGCAGGGAAGATACGTTTTTCGCTAAGCTTCCTGTCAAGATGGATCTCCATATTGCCGGTGCCTTTGAACTCCTCATATATGATCTCGTCCATCCGGCTACCGGTTTCGACCAATGCAGTTGCGATTATCGTAAGGCTTCCGCCTTCCTCGATATTTCTCGCCGCGCCAAAGAATCGCTTCGGTTTATGTAAAGCCCCCGGATCCAAGCCGCCAGAAAGAGTCCTTCCCGTAGGCGGTATAGTAAGGTTATAGGCGCGCGCCAGACGGGTTATGCTGTCCAAAAGCACTACAACGTCCTTGCCATGCTCAACCAGCCTTTGAGAGCGTTCTAGCACCATCTCCGCAACCCTCGTATGGTGGTCCGGCAATTCATCGAAAGTTGAATATATAACTTCGCCCTTTATCGAGCGCTGCATGTCGGTTACTTCTTCGGGGCGCTCGTCTATCAGTAATACAATCAGCTCAACGTCCGGGAAGTTGAGAGATATGCTGTTTGCGATCTTTTTTAATAATATGGTTTTACCGGCTTTCGGCGGCGCTACTATCATGCCGCGCTGGCCTTTACCAACGGGTGCGATCATATCGATTACCCGGATGGCCATATCCTTATTATTTTGGGGGTTTTCCAGAGTCAGGCGAGAATTCGGATATATCGGCGTAAGATTCTCAAAAGGCCTTCTGGAAAGTGCTTTTTCGACTTCTTCATCGTTGATGGCCAGAATATAGAGCAACGCCAGAAATTTTTCTCCGTCCTTCGACGGCCGGGTCTTTCCCGTGACTTTGTCTCCCGTGCGAAGGTTAAACCTGCGTATCTGGGCAATGCTTACATATACGTCCTTGGTTCCCGGTAGGTAGTTTTCGCTTCTCAAAAAGCCGTAACCATCCGGCAACACTTCTAAAACACCTTCGGCGTCGCCGCATTCTCCTCCGTTCAAAAGCTCCGGAACAGCGGGGTTGGATGTTCCGTATTCCTTATTGTAGTATCCGTCACGCTTTTGCCTGAATTGCTGCTTATCTTGATATCCATATTGTGATCCGTTTTCATCCTGTACAGGCGGCATACCGCCTTCCTGAGAAGGATTTGCATATTGCCTACGGGGCCTGGCTGGTTGCTGGTATGACATAGCGTTCCCCTGCTGACGGTACGTATTGCGTTGCACATTTTGGTACGTAGGTGAAGGATTGGCATACTGCTCTTTGGCGTTACGATTTTGGCTGTACGCTATTTCCATTTTTTCCT
>JAVBOF010000051.1:0-8151 GCA_031550915.1 Eubacteriales bacterium
GGCAGGAGAGATCAAGCTGTCAGTCGAAGGGAAGATACAAACCTATTCGTTAAACCGGCGTGCCGTAAAGAGGGGCAGAAACTTTAATGGCAGCATTCTGACGCTCTCGGATGTAAGCGCCTATAAGGCGATGATCGATGAGATCAACGATCAAAACAAAAGGCTTCTGGAATTGAAGGAGGAAGCCGAATCCGCGTCAGCCGCCAAAAGCGCCTTTTTAGCTAATATGAGCCATGAAATAAGGACGCCGTTGAACGCGATCATAGGTATGTCTTTGGTTGCTCGCAAAGCAACGGATAATGACAATAAAGCTTCGTCTTCTGTAGATGAGATAATAAACGCGTCTACGCATCTATTGGGATTGCTGAACGATGTCCTTGATATGTCCAAGATCGAATCGGGGAAGTTTGAGCTGGCTTCCGAGCCCTTTGACCTGCACGAAGCGATGCAGGAAGTCGTTAATATAATATTGCAACGGTGCAATGAAAAAAACCAGCATTTTCATACCGCGCTTGAGGATATTTCGGGATTCACCGTAGTAGGTGATAAGCTAAGACTTAAACAAATCATTATAAACCTTCTTGGTAATGCGGTAAAATTTACGGATCGAAATGGAAATATAAGCCTTTTCGTGAAGGGCATTAAAAATAATGACGGTCTAGTATTGGATGTTTCGGTTTCTGATGACGGTATCGGAATGACTGCCGAGCAGATGTCACGGCTGTTCATTGCCTTTGAACAGGCGGAAAACTCCACATCCAGCCGCTTTGGGGGGACAGGCCTTGGGCTCGCGATAAGCCAGCATTTGATTGGACTAATGGGCGGCAGGATAAACGCCGAAAGTATAAAGGATAGGGGCTCGACATTCTCCTTTTCTGTCAAATTGCCGTTGAGCGAAAAGGAAAGTGACTCCCTGGGCAATATTATTGAAATGCCGAACCTTACGGGTAAAAGGATTTTGCTTGCTGAAGATATTGAGATAAACCGTTTTATATTGAAAGAATTGCTCTCCGAAACGAAAGCGTCGATAGACGAAGCGGAGGATGGATTGTTTGCGCTCAATGCTTTTGAAAACTCTACTGAAGGCTATTACGATTTGATTTTCATGGATATCCAAATGCCGAATTTAGATGGATATCAAGCAACCGAGAGGATCCGCGCATTGACGAGGAAGGACGCTAAAACGGTACCTATAATCGCTATGACCGCAAATGCGTACAGTGAAGATATAAAAAAATCTCGGATGTCCGGTATGGACGGGCATCTGACGAAACCGATAGACATAAACGCCGTATATAGGGAGCTTTCTAAACATCTGAAATAACGGATTTGATCCGTTTAATAAATAGATATATTTATGGTAAGGCTAATAAAATAAATGTAGCAAAATTTGTATAAATGCCTTATCATTATGCAGGGAAAACAAATACTGATTTTATATTGTTTTGGAGGGATTGGCTTTGAGACTTATTCGCAACATGAGATTGACAGTAAAACTAATCGCAGCATTTTTGATTATCGCAATAATCGCCGCGGTTATCGGGGTCGTGGGCATTCTGGGCATGAGTACGATCATTAAACAAGATGAAGAAATGTATACATTTAACACGGAACCGATGGGCGATCTGGCATTGATGTATGACACGTTAGCATCCCAACGCATTTGCCTTAGCAATATGGCCATATTTAGGGAAGCAGATCCGGAATTTGCTGATTCGGAATTGAAGAGCCTGGCAGAAAAAGAAGCCTTATTTGACTCGGCAATGAAGGATTATTCGCTAGGCCTTTCTAACGATGAAGAAAAGAACTACTATGATCTGATGAGTAAGAATTACTATACAGACTTTGCCGCTATTAAGGAAAATGTCAAAAATGCCATTGCATCGGGAGATCAGGCCAAGATATCTGAAGCTGTCAAATCCATGGATGATATGGGAGCGCAGGTATCCTCTTACATGGATGATGCTTTTAAGCTGAACGAAGATATGGCATCAAATAAAGTGAACGCCAACAAAGCATTGAGCCAGCAACGGACGATAATTCTGATAATTGTTTTGGTCGTTGGAGTCGTTCTTTCAATTATATTGGCGCTTTTCCTGGCATCATTGATCTCAAGACCTCTGAATAGGATGCTTGCCGCAACCAAGCAATTTGGTGAGCTTGGAGACTTACACTTAACGGAACAACAAAAGATGGGTATCAAAAAGGACGCTAACAATAAAGATGAAATCGGTCAGTTTGCGTTGAGTTTCTCGATAATGATGGATTCCCTTATTGAAAAAACAAAAGTTTTGGAGGCTATCGCCTCAGGAGACCTAAGTTCCGATGTAGTGCTTGTTAGCAAGCAGGATACCATTGGTATCGCGCTTGAAGAGATGATCTACAGCCTGAACAAAATGTTCAATGAAATAAACTCCTCGTCCTCGCAGGTCGCTTTAGCGTCACGTCAGATCGCAGACGGAGCCCAAAGCCTTGCGCAGGGATCCACAGAGCAATCTGAAACGGTCAATCTGCTTTCAAAATCTGTTGGAGACGTCGCAAACAAAACCAAGCAAAACGCGGATATGGCAGTTCAAGCTGCTGCTTTGGGCGATATTATAAAACAGAGTGCAGAAAAAGGCTCCCATCAGATGGAAATGATGATAAACGCGGTTAGAGAGATAAACGAAGCCAGCCAATCCATCAGCAAGGTCATAAAGACGATAGACGATATAGCTTTCCAAACCAATATACTGGCGCTGAATGCAGCGGTAGAAGCCGCACGCGCGGGGCAGCATGGTAAAGGATTTGCGGTTGTTGCGGAGGAGGTACGTAACCTCGCCCAGAAGAGCGCGGATTCTGCGAAGGATACGGGAAGCCTCATTGCAAACTCTATAGAGAAGACAAACCTTGGCGTGCAAATTGCTGATGAAACCTTTGCGTCGCTTTCGGAAATTGTTTCTGGAATAAATGAAAGCAGCAAGATCGTCAGCGATATTGCAAAATCATCCGAAGAACAAAGCGAAGCTGTACTGAATATTAACATGGGGATAGATCAGGTTGCACAAGTTGTTCAGAACAACAGCGCGACGGCACAGGAAAGCGCCGCAGCCAGCGAAGAGATGAGCAGCCAGGCGAGTATATTAGAAAACCTTGTTTCACATTTTAAGCTTAAGAACGCGCCGGTAAGCCATATGATTGAGGAAAAACCAGCCTATAGCTTTGATGATGAGTACAATGATTTTGGCAAATATTGATTCCTAAAAACTTCGGCCCGCACATTATGTGCGGGCTGTTTTTATACGTTAAATTCTCATCATAACTTGATTAAGATGCGATTTTAATAAGGATTGCCGCCGTGCCGCTTTAGTTTGAGTATAATGAAGGCTGACGAAGATTCTTTTCGATATTTCCCGGCTGCATATTTTTTGAAATATCCATTTGGCGTATAATAGGATATGGCTTATTAGATTATAGTGAATATCAATTAATGCAAACTGCGGCAGCCTATAACCAAGGATCGTTTTACAGGAGAGAAAACTAAATGTTTCAGATAGGCATTTCAACTAAATCGAAAGATCATCCGGTCATTATCGGTGAAGGGGCTTTAGAGAATCTAAGCGCTCATTTACCTTTAATATGCCAAAACAAGAATTTGGCGGTCATAACGGACAAAAATGTTTGGAATATCCACGGGGCTAAAATGCAGGCATTGCTGGAAAGCGGCGGATATGATTACTTGGTTTTGGCGTTGGAACCGGGAGAGAGCACAAAATCTTTGGATACGCTTAAAACCGTATTTAATGGCCTCGCGGAATTTGGATTGAGAAGAGACGGAACCTTAATTGCTTTCGGAGGCGGTGTGGTGGGCGATGTGGCAGGATTCGCCGCCGCTACCTATATGCGCGGCATCCCGTATATACAGGTGCCAACGACTTTGCTTGCGCAGGTAGACTCCAGCGTTGGCGGCAAAGTCGCAGTCAATCTTGACGGGGTCAAGAATCTTATCGGCAGCTTTTATCAGCCTTCTCTGGTTTTGGCAGATACGTCATTACTTCATACTTTACCAAAGCGAGAATATATGTCAGGTATGGCCGAGGTTGTGAAATATGCAGCGATCGGCAATACGAATCTGCTATCGATGCTTTTGGATAAAAATTCATACGATATGGAAGCAATGATAGCACTTTGTATACGGAGCAAGGCCTATTTGGTCTGGCAGGATGAGTTAGATACATCCGTAAGGATGCTGCTTAACTTTGGACATACGTTTGCGCACGCCATAGAAATGCACAAAGGCAATGGAGTATATAGCCATGGTGAGGCGGTTGCGGCGGGCATGCTCTTGGCCATAGAAACAGGTATAAAGCTTGGCGAGACGGAATGCGGCACATATGACAGCTTTGCGGGACTGTTGGACGCCGCAGGTGTAGATATATTTAAAGGTTTTGAAATGGATGCTGTTATAGATATAATGGAGAACGACAAGAAAAACAAGGGAGAAAATATTACCCTCGTTCTTTTGAAGCGGATTGGTGAGCCGTACTTGCGTGAGATGGGCCTGAATGAGCTAAAAAAGTTGTTTGCAGAGAGTTGATCATATGGACGACAGCAGAACAATAACAAAAATCCCATATGGGACCGTTGATATCCCTCCATCCAAAAGCGTTATGCACCGTGCGTTAATATGCGCCGGACTTGCAGCGGGCAAAAGCGAGCTGAAAAATGCGGGGATGTCACAGGACGTTTCCGCAACCATAGCGTGCCTGCGGGCCCTCGGCGTAGGCTATGAGTATACAAACGGCAATATGGCAATACGTGGTGGCCTGCATAGTGTAGGCAAAAGCACATTGGATTGCTTAGATTCTGGCACAACGCTTCGTTTTCTTTTGCCGGTCGCGGCGCTAATGGGGGACGAAAGTGAAATAAAAGGTGGACAAAGGCTGTTGCAAAGACCGCTGCAGCCGTTGTTGCGCGTTTTAGAGCAGCACGGTTGCAATATCGTCCGGAAAAGTACAATCCTAATTGTAAAAGGACCGATACTGCCGGGCGTATATGATTTACCAGGAGATGTCAGCTCACAATTTGTATCCGCTTTACTTTTGGCCTTGCCTCTGCTTGAGTCAGGAAGTGAGATACGGCTCTCAACTAAACTGGAATCAGAGCCTTATGTTAGCCTTACAATCGATATTATGAAACGCTTTGGCATTAGTATAAGCAAAAGCGGTATGGATTCGTTTCACATACCGGGCGGCCAGTGTTATAAACCCTGCGATATTACTATTGAGGCGGACTATGCCCAAGCCGCGTTCTATCTTGTTGCCGGTGCCCTGGGGTGCTGCTGTGAATGCAGGGGGCTGGGCGAAAACTCCTTACAGGGGGACGCAAAGATTCTGGATATTCTTCGCACATGTGGAGTTGACATAAAGAAAACCTCGGATGGAGGGTTGGCAGCCAGCGCGCAAACGTTGAAACCTGCCTGCATAGATATCTCCGATATACCGGATCTTGCTCCTCCCTTGGCGGCGTTACTGGTGTTTTGTGAAGGGCAGAGTAAGCTCTATAACGCAAAACGCCTCAGATACAAGGAAAGCGACAGGCTTCAGAGCATTGCTAAAGCGCTTAACTCAATTGGGGCGGATATCATCGAAAAGGATGACGAATTGATCATTAATGGTCGCGGCGCGCTTAGGGGTGGAACAGCGGACAGCTTTGACGATCATAGGATAGCCATGATGCTGGCAGTTGCTGGAATACGGAGCGAAATGCCTGTAACCGTTTTGCGAAGCGGGTGCGTAAATAAATCGTATCCGCACTTTTGGCCGGATTTTGAAAAAAAGAACAGAGGAGATAGATGAATGGGCAGTATTTGGGGTAAAAACATTAGCCTTTCCATATTCGGAGAATCCCATGGCAAGGCTGTTGGAATTGTTATAGATGGCTTATCTCCGGGAATGGAGATAGACTGGGTAAAGGTAAAAAAGGACATGGAAAGGCGTGCGCCCGGAAGAAGCGAGCTTTCTTCCGAAAGAACAGAACCGGATACATGGGAAGTTGTCTCGGGCGTATTTGAAGGAAAAACTACGGGTACGCCTCTATGTGCTTTGATAAAAAATGAAGACATCAACTCCGGAGAACACGAAAGAAATATCATGAGGCCCGGACATGCGGATTTTACAGCCAGGATCAAATATGGGGGACATGCGGACTATCGTGGAGGCGGGCATACATCGGGCAGGCTGACGGCGCCGTTGGTTTTTGCAGGGGCGCTTGCTAAGCAGGAACTTGAGAACTTAGGAATATCTATACAAAGTAAGATTGTTTGCATAAATGGCATATATGATGAAGGGGATTTCACAGGATTTTCACAAGCTGCGGAAAAAGCTTTTCCGGTTTATAATGATGCAAAGGGAGAGTTGATGAAAGCAGCGGTATCCGCCGCAAAAATAGAGGGTGATTCAATAGGCGGAATTATTGAATGTGCAGCGTTTGGTTTGCCTTCTGGATGGGGGGATCCGTTCTTCGGATCGCTTGAAAGCAGCATATCGTCTATGATGTTTTCCATACCGGCGGTAAAAGGCATAGAATTTGGCCGTGGCTTTGATTTCGCGAAGATGAAGGGCAGTGAAGCAAACGATACGATGATTTTTGACGAAGGAAAGATACATATGGATTCGAACAACAACGGCGGTATTAATGGCGGTATATCAAACGGCGAACCGCTGTTGTTCCGCGTCGTTATCAAACCAACGCCAACAATTGAAAAGAAGCAGAAGACGATAGATATAGCAAAAAAAGAGAGTGTATCTGTTAGCTTTACAGGCAGGAATGATCCGTGCATAGTCCCGCGTGCTTTGCCCGCCGTTGAAGCGGGGTTGGCGCTTTGTCTTTTGGATATCAGTAAAACGGAGGAAAAAGAATGATCCTTGTGTTGAAGGCTGGAACTATTGAAAACGACCTGGCTGATGTTTATGAATATATAAAGTCGTTTAACGTAAGAGTTAAAGAAATTCAAGGGGAGTCTACACATATGCTCGGCCTTGTAGGGGATACATCCTCTATGAGTGAGAATGTATTTGCATCGTGTCCACAGATTGAACGTATTATCCGCATTCAAGAGCCGTACAAGCTGGCAGGACGAAAATTCCACCCAAATAACAGTGTTTATAATATTTCGGGAAGGACTATCGGAGCAGATGGCTTTACGGTGATCGCGGGGCCATGTTCGGTGGAGGGAGAGGAACAGATAGTATCCATTGCGGAGGAAGTAAAGGCCTGCGGTGCGCAGTTTTTACGTGGAGGCGCTTTTAAACCGCGCACTTCGCCCTATGCTTTCAATGGATTGGGGCTGGATGGACTGGAGCTTCTGCAGCTGGCAAAGCGGATTACCGGCTTGCCTCTGGTTTCAGAGATCATGTCGCCGGAGTATCTGGATCTTTTCGCCCGTAACGTAGATATTATACAGATCGGCGCGCGGAACATGCAGAATTATACTTTGCTGAGGCAGGTCGGCGAGCTTGGGAAACCTGTACTTCTAAAGCGGGGCATATCCTCAACCATAGATGAGCTGCTTATGGCTGCCGAACATATCATGATGGCCGGCTCAGAGCAGATAATACTATGTGAAAGAGGCATACGCACCTTTGAAACCTCTACCCGCAACACGCTGGACCTTTCAGCCGTACCGGTCATTCAAGCTAGATCCCATCTGCCTGTATTTATAGATCCGTCGCATGCGACGGGTTATTGGCCGCTGGTTGAACCGATGGCGCTGGCAGCTGCGGCATGCGGAGCAAACGGCCTGATCGTAGAAGTCCATAACGATCCGGAAAGGGCTCTTTGTGACGGGGCGCAGTCTTTAACACCGAAGGGCTTTGGCAGGCTTATGAAAAGAGTCATTGCCATAAGAAAAGCTCTCGATGCATCTGAGGAGGCTTGAATATGGAGCCGGAAAATACACTGCAAGAATTAAGAAAAGAGATAGATAGCATTGATCTGGAGATGCTTAAACTGTTTAACCGGCGAATGTGTATCGCAGAGCATATCGCGGCTGTCAAACAAACGCTCGGCCTTCCTGTCACGGATGGAAAACGTGAGGCGGAGGTCTTGGAATTTGCGGGGAAGATGGCGGATGAAGGCGGCGAAGAATCTGCACGGGCGTTTATGCAAAAG
>JAVBOF010000153.1:0-5789 GCA_031550915.1 Eubacteriales bacterium
CAGTGGCGTCAGGGTGACGGAGATCGGCACCGATGAATCGGCCGGCAGGATGAAATATGACCCGACGCATCCTGACGCAGATGAAAACGGATATGTAACTTTGCCGAATGTAGATTTGGCAACGGAAATGGTGGATATGATGACGGCGTCGAGATCCTACGAGGCGAATGTAACGACATTCAACACCTTCAAGGCGATAGCTTCAAAGGCGCTTGAAATAGGACGATAAAAACAGAGGTGTAAATAATGGCTATTAATTCTATAACAGGTCTTGGATTGAACAACATATTGCCGGGCATAAAAACCGAGACAACGGCCGGCGGAGAAAGTTTTGGAAAATTATTTGACGATGCCATATCAAATACTATAGATACCGAACTTGATGACAAGAGCAGCGCGCTGAACCTGCTTACGGATGGCAATGCGGAAATTCACAATACGCTGATAGACGCGGAAGAAGCTGAACTATCTTTGCGGCTTATGCTGCAAATGAGGAATAAAGTTATGGATTCCTACACCGAGATAATGAGGATGCAGGTTTAAGTGGCTTCGGAATTATTATAAAAGACGGGCTTTGTTCGTCGAGTGTATGGAAGGAAAATTGAATTGCTGAATAGTAGTGCGTCAACCTTGGGAAACAATAGCGTTTTCGGCGCTATCATGCTGATATTGCTGATAGTCATAATAGCCGTCGCTGCATATTTCACAACAAAAATGGTCGGCGTAAAGACGATGCGGAGGGCAAAGGGGTATTTTGGCAAGAAGACAATGTATATAGTGGATTCCCTTTCACTCGGCAAAGATAAATCCATCGTTCTGGTTCAAATAGGGGGTAAGGTATATTTACTGGGGGTATCGCCGGGCAGTATAAACCTTCTATGCGATGATGATCGTATGGATTTTTCGGTGTCTGAAACCGCCGGTCAAGCAAGCGGGCCCGGGCCGATAGAACCGGCGCAAAAGGAATTTGAAGAGCAGGAAAGCGGATTTGCCGCTAAACTGACGGACAGTATGAAGGGAATATTCAAAGGCGCACCGCCCGAAGAAAAAAGGCCGGATTCTTCACTAGAGAGGGACAGTATAGAAGGCGGGGACGACTTTTTAAAACGCATGGAACGAGATATGATGGAAAGGCGAAAACGAATGGATTCATTAAAGGATGGCGGCAGAGGAGGAAAGCCGTGAAAAAGGCTTGGGTAAAGCGAATATTGATTGTATTACCAATTGCGGCATTAGTTGCCGCTATTGTAGTATTACCGTCTACCTCTCTTGCAGCAACGCCGAACGATACGAGCATACTCAACGGACTGTTGGGGGACAGGGCAGAGACGGTGGATATAGTCCTCCTTTTGACCATTCTGACGATACTGCCGTCGATACTCCTCATGGTCACATGCTTTACAAGGATAATCATAGTTCTCTCATTTTTGAGGAACGCCATTGGCGCCCAGTCCACACCACCCAACCAGGTATTGATAGGATTGGCGCTTTTTCTTAGTTTCTTTGTAATGGCGCCGGTGATTTCGGATATCAATGAGCAGGCATATAAGCCATATGTAGACCAACAGATAACTATGGAAGAAGCCACAACTAGGGCGCTTGTACCGCTGAAAGGCTTTATGCTGCGCCAGATGAAGGCTACCGATTTGGATATGTTCGCGGATATGGGAGGCGTTACGGAAGGGACCGCACCTGAGGACCTGCCGATGCATATAATCATACCTTCGTTTATTACAAGCGAGATCAAAACAGCGTTTACAATAGGGTTCTTTATTTATATACCATTCATCGTAATAGACCTTGTTGTTGCGAGCACACTTATGTCTATGGGCATGATGATGCTTCCTCCTGTAATGATATCGCTGCCGTTTAAAATACTCATGTTCGTTGTTGTTGACGGATGGACGCTCACTATACGTACACTTGTTTCGACGTTTGTGGGCGGCGGATAGTAAAACATGGGCGTATATTAATTTCCTGTTAGACACAAAAAAATGTTTTTGGTTATACTAAGTTTGCTGGGAGGCGCGCTTTTTGGAAGTCGATATGATAATGACAACTATGCGGGATGCGATATATACAATGCTCTTGGTATCATTGCCGTTGCTTGGCATCAGCCTTATTGTCGGCGTATTGGTATCCATAATGCAGGCGGCGACGCAGATCAATGAGCAGACGCTCTCCTTTATACCCAAACTTGTGGCGATATTCTTGGCGCTTCTTGTTTTTGGCGGATGGATTGGCTCGGAGATATCGGATTTTTTGCATAGGCTGTATGACACGATCCTAAAAGTAGTGATCTAGGACGGTTAGATATGGAGTTTTTGACACAGCTTACCCAACTTATACCTACCCGGCTTGATTACTTTATGCTTTTACTGTTCCGAATGACGGCGCTATTGATATCGTCTCCGATTTTTGGCAGAAACAACGTGCCTACATATACAAAGATCGGGCTTTGCTTTATGATGGCCCTTACGATATATTCAAGCTTACAGCCGCAGGATATACCGTATATACATGCTTCGGAGTATTGGCTGCTTGCTTTGAAGGAGATAATAATCGGCCTTGCACTTGGCTTTGTGACAAACGCGTTTTTTTCGCTTATGTTTTGGGCAGGCCATATGATAGATATGCAGATAGGCTTCGGCATGGTAAACATCATGGATGTTCAGCAAAACATCCAGGTGCCGATATCCGGAAATATGCTGAACCTAATGTTTTTCTTGGTTTTCTTTATGATTGACGGGCACTTGATGCTGGTTAAGGTTTTATCCGGAACCCTGCAGACCCTGCCTCTCGGGGTGGTTGCGATATCCCCGAACGTAGCTTTTGTGGCGCTGGAAGTGTTTTCACTGGTGTTTATAATCGGTGTGAAAATCGCTATGCCCCTCATAGCGATTGGACTGGTTTTGGAAGTTGCAATGGGGATAATTATACGCTCTATGCCCCAGATGAATATGTTTGTTGTTGGCATACCGCTTAAAATAGTCATAGGTTTTTTGATACTGATGATTATGATACCCGCGTATACGGATGTTTCCAGGGGGATATTCAATAATATGTTCGATTACGTGGAGAAAATGTTTGAGGGGATGATGATGGTTTAATGGCTAATTCCGAAAGAACCGAAAAAGCTTCCCCTAAAAAACGGAGAGAGGCCCGCGAGAAGGGTCAAGTCGTCAAGAGTAACGAGGTCAACATTGCCGTTACTTTGATTGCCATGTTTGCCGCTTTAAGCATAATGGCCGGATGGATAGGCGACGAAGTAATAAAAATGTGCGTGAACATGTTTACTGAGGGGGTTGCATCTGGTGCGTCACCTCAGTTGACAGGCGGGCAGGTAATGCATGTATTCGCGCAAACACTCACAAGCTTTGCCATCATAATTCTGCCGTTGATGGCCGTTGCCCTGCTGGTAGGCGTTGGCGTGAATCTGGCGCAGGTGGGATTTTTGTTCACAACCAAGACACTGAAGGTGAGCTTTAGCAAGATAAGCCCGTTAAAAGGCTTCAAGCGTATGTTTTCGATGCGCACTATGGTGGAATTGCTGAAATCCGTTCTAAAGCTGGTTGCACTTGGTGTTGTGATATATATAAGCTTAAAAGATAAAATAGCCGGGTTAGCTAACCTGATGAACTATGATGTTTTGACATCTTTCAAGATCATACTGGATCTTGTAGTGAATTTGGCGTTTAGGGTAGGCATCGTACTTGTAATATTGGCAGTTTTTGATTATGCTTATCAATGGTGGAGAAACGAAAAAGACCTAAGGATGACTAAACAGGAAGTCAAGGATGAATATAAACAGGCGGAAGGCGATCCGAGGGTAAAGGGCAGGATAAGGAGCAAGCAGCGGGAAATGGGTATGATGCGTATGATGCAGAGCGTGCCTCAGGCGGACGTTGTCATAACAAACCCTACGCACTATGCGGTTGCTTTGAAGTATGAAAGAGAAAAATCTGATGCACCTTTTATATTAGCTAAAGGTAAGGATCTGGTGGCGCAAAAAATAAAAGAGATAGCCGCTGAACATAGGATCGAAATAACCGAGAATAAGCCGCTAGCACAGTCGCTGTATTTTTTCTGCGAGGTCGGCGACCCGATACCGGAGGATCTGTACCAGACGGTTGCAGAGATACTCGCGTATGTCTACAAGATGAAGAGGGCATATGCAAGATAAGGATTACGGAGTAGATAGATGAAAGTTGCAGATATCATAATTGCGATATTCGTGATATTCATAGTGATGTTGATCATCCTGCCGCTGCCTACGGCGCTGTTGGATGTATTTATTGTAATCAATATCTCACTTTCGGTGCTGGTTCTCGTTCTTACAATGAATATAAAGGAAACGCTGCAGTTTTCGTCGTTTCCTTCACTTTTGCTGGTAACAACTTTATTCCGGCTGGCTCTGAATATATCTTCAACCAGGCTTATCCTCGGTAACGGCGGTGATGCGGGACACGTTATAGCAACGTTTGGAAGCTTTGTTGTACGGGGCAACCTTATCGTCGGTATAATAATGTTCCTCATAATTATGATAGTGCAATTTATGGTCATAACTAAGGGCGCAGAGCGTGTTGCGGAAGTCGCGGCGAGGTTTACACTTGATGCTTTGCCCGGAAAACAGATGTCTATAGATGCAGATTTGAATACCGGCGTAATTGACGACCAGGAGGCCAGGCGCAGAAGAACCAATGTGCAGAGGGAAGCGGATTTCTACGGAGCAATGGATGGTGCATCCAAGTTTGTAAAAGGTGATGCAATCGTCAGTATAATAATAACATTGATAAATATTGTCGGTGGCTTGATTATCGGAATGACAGACGGAAGCGGCAGGGCGATAGGTGAGGTTGCCAGCACATATACGATGGCGACCGTGGGTGAAGGTCTTTGCGCCCAGATACCGGCGCTGCTCCTTTCAACAAGCATGGGCGTTATCGTTACAAGGGCTGCCGCAGAATCCTCTATGGGTATAGAGCTTTCGAGCCAGCTATTTACAAGGCCGATAGTTCTTATAATAACAGGCGCGACCGTAATAGTGCTAAACCTGATACCAGGTATGCCGTTTACAATGTTTATAATTGGGGCGGCGCTTATTGTACTTGGAATCGTTAGCAGAAACGCTGCGCGCCGAAGGGAGGAAGCGGAAGCAGTGATGCCGGATGCTACCGAATCAATAGCGGAGGAAAAACGGCGGCCTGAGAGTGTTACCGCTCTTTTGCAGGTGAACCCGATTGAATTGGAATTTGGCTATGGAATAATCCCGATGGTGGATACATCGCAAGGCGGAGACCTTTTGGACAGGGTAGTAATGATACGCAGGCAATGTGCTCTTGAGCTTGGAATAATAGTACCGGCGATACGCCTGCGTGATGATATACAGCTTGGAACAAACGAATACAGGATAAAGATCAAAGGCGTTGATGTAGCGTTTGGTGAAGTCATGATAGATCACTATATGGCTATGGACAGCGGAGGCGTAACGGGGGAGATACAGGGTATCGAAACTGTGGAGCCTGCGTTTGGTCTGCCTGCGTTATGGATAACCGAGGCAGACAGGGAAAGAGCGGATCTCATGGGTTATACCACCGTTGACGCACCGACGGTTATAGCGACCCATTTGACAGAAATAGTTAAGAGGCACAGCTATGAGTTGCTCAGCCGTCAGCAGGTGCAGACGCTTGTTGACAACGTTCGTGAAGCGCAACCGGCCCTTGTCGACGAGGTCGTTCCGAAGATATTTTCACTTGGCGAGGTACAAAAGGTTTTGGCGAATCTTCTAC
>JAVBOF010000126.1:0-5020 GCA_031550915.1 Eubacteriales bacterium
ACAGTTCTGCGATTTCTGCAAAGGACAGTTCACCGAACATTCGAAGAGAAAACACCTCTTTATATGGCTCTTCAAGACCACGCAGACAGCGGTGTATTTCGAAAGCCGATGCTTTATTCAACATTTTTTCCGTAAAATCTGAAATTTCGCTTTCGATTTCAATCTCTAAATCAAAAAACGTCTCGCGCTTTGCTTTTTTCTGCAGGGAAAAATATGTGTGTTTCGCGATTTGGCAGAGCCATACTTTTATGCTGCAGCTGCCCTTGAATTGGTCAATTGTGTTTATTGCTTTCAAAAATGTTTCGCTGGTCACATCTTCAGCCAATGTTTCATTGCGGCAAAGCGAAAAGACATATCTGTATACACTTTGGAAATGCTGGGCATAAATCTTTTCAATTTTGCTCACTGTCTCACCGCCTTCTGTATATAAGACTCTTAAGTCTGGAATTCGTTACAAGATTTATAAAAATATTTTTAAATTCAATATCATGGTAAGAACTTGATGTGCCATGACAGATCTTTTCTATATTATACCAAAACATAAACAAAACCCAGTTGCCCTCTGAACAGTATAGCAAACAACCGCATATATAATTTCGTTATTTATAAGCTTTATGTAACCTTAGCATACCAAAGATGCCTTCGACGATTTGCCGATTAATTAGCTGCAGCCCCTGCTTAGCTTGTTATTTTTTAATATATTTATGATCGCTCTTATTCCAAAAATATTCCTGCACGAAAAACGCGCAACTGCCTGCGATTAAATTTATGTTAATTTTAATTGCCGATGATTCGAAGCCTCTGTACTACAGTTTGCAATTTTATATTAAAGGGAAAAGCTGACGAATTCCTGTTTTAAGCCGCTTTCAGTCCTTGGATTGTCCACTAACAGAAAAACCGCTAAAAGGTTCAAATCCTCTAAGCGGTTTTAGAAATGGTGGAGAGGAATTCGCAAAATCCGAACTCTGGATTTGCTTGAAAGTAACGGTCTTCGATCCGTCTTTGCAGTTGCACATCAAGGCCACTTTTCCATCGTCATACAGATAAACGGAATTAACGAAAATATCTATCACATGCTTGCGATATTCAAAATCATCAATATCGCCATCCTTAAAACGGTTGAAAAAGAAAAGTATCTGCTCCTTAGCCAGCATGGGCTTTTGTAGCTGTTCTTCTGCGATGGATATTTCCAGATCGGCTTTCTTTGCCTCCAAATCTTCCAGGCGTTGCTTTGTGGTAGAAGTAAAAATACCTTCCTCAATGGCGTTCAGCATATTGGCAATGCGTTTATCCGTTTCCTTTAGCTGATCACGCAGCAAAGGTAATAGTGTGCTTTCCTGCTTCTGATATTCAATCAAATCATAAGCCAGCTTGTCCAAAGCGCTGTCGTTATCCAGCAATAACTCTTTGGTTTTGAGTACAACAAACCGTTCAATGTCATCTTTCCTAACGGCTTTTTTCATGCAGGTCTTGCCCCGTTTGGCGTGGGCGCATTTGTAATAATGATAAACGCGGCTGGTTTTGCTGGTTCCACTTTCACCCACCATAAAAGCGCCGCATAAGCCGCAAAACAGCTTAGTGGTCAATAGGTATTCTATCTCTGCCTTTGGCCTGGCAGGCGCCTTCCTACTACGTTCCAACTTCATTTGCACCATATTGAACAACTCCTTTGAAATTATGGCGGGGATGGCGTTTTCGTGGACAATATCACGGTACCTGTATTCACCGATATATTTACGGTTCTTCAGCATCTTGTTCAGACTATTTTTGTTATAGGCTCCCTTACGGCTGGATTTTAACCCTCTGGCATTGAGCGATTCCGTGATGCTAACAATCGTTTCCCCATCAGCATATCTCTGAAATATCTCCTGTACGATGGGCGCAGTTAGCGGGTCGATCTCTAAGTATTGTTCCGCATTAGTCTTATACCCAAGCGGCATGCCGCCGCCATTGAATTTGCCTTTCAGAGCGTTCTCCGTTAGTCCTCTGACGATTTTTTCAGAAAGTTCTGCGGAGTAGTATTCCGCCATGCCCTCTAAAACAGCTTCAAGCAATATTCCATCAGACCGCTCGGAGATATTTTCAGTAGCGGACAGCACCTTTACGCCATGCTTTTTGAGTATAGCCTTATTGACCGCCGAATCAGTACGGGAGCGAGAAAACCTGTCCAGTTTCCAGACCAGCACAATTTCAAACTGTTTTCTGGCGCTATCCTTTATCATTCGCTGGAACTCCGGCCTGTCATCTGTTTTAGCCGATAATGCCCGATCAATGTAGGTATGGATAATGGTCAAGCCCTGGCGATCAGCATATTCTTTGCATTCCCTAAGCTGCCCTTCAATAGATTCTTCTCTCTGGCTGTCACTGGAATAACGGGCATAGATAACAGCGTTCATTCTTTACTCCCTCCCGCCATATTCAGCATCATTTCTTTGAGCTTAGCATACATAGGGGATTGGGGATCAAAGCAGGCTTCCACAAACTGCTGCCAGTCTTCTTCCCGCGCTAAAGTTTCCTTTACCTTTTCCGGCTGGTAATTATATAGCTTACCCTGCGGCTGATCGGTACGGCAGAAGATGTAGTCCATAGATACATCAAAATAGTCGGCATACCAAAGCAGTATCTTGTAGGGCGCCTCCGCTTGTCCGTTTTCATATCGATTAATGCTGGACTGGGTTAATCCTATCATTCCCGCAATGGCGCTTTGAGATTTGTGTACGCTCTCCCTTAAACTACGCAATCTATCGCTAACTCCAGACACATCAATCCCACCCTTTCGGATTGATTATACACAATTAAGGGGTTTGTTTCAACCCTTTTTTAGTTTTGTGTTATCCATAATTAGATTTATGATTTCATCTATCTTCATGCTCAACTGCAGCACTCTCTTATCTGACAAGGACTCTTTTTTCCTTAAACGTTTAGAAGCACAGGAATTTAATTGCTCTCTTTCATTTTCCAACTGCCGGAAAAGTTCACTGGATTTACCGACGTTTGTTTCTTCATCATTTTTCCCCACATTCCACACCTCCAAGAATTGTACATTCTTAGTCTATGCGCTTACCGCATAAAAGTCAATATGCGGTAAGCGCATATTATACAATTCCTTTGAGGTGATAAAATGTATCCAAGACTGCGTAATCTAAGAGAAGATAAAGATATTAATCAAGATGAAATCGCAAAGCTTTTGAATATTAGTCAGACAACATATTCGAGGTATGAAAGCGGCGTATTGGATATACCCAGCCTGTCGCTAATCAAGCTGGCCGAATTCTATAAGACCAGCATTGATTACCTTGTTGGGCTGACCGATGAGGCAAAGCCATATAAAAGAGGTAGGTAACCGCTATTGTATGGCTGCCAATTAGGCGTTCGCAGACGCCGTATCCACCTCGTAGAGCCCACGACATCTTTGCAGCCCGAAGGGATGAAAGTGTCATAGTGGGTAACATACTTTGCAAAAGTATTGTTACTGCGACGCTCGATTATTCGCCGTCCTCCGGCTCTAGCGCTATCAGTTTCGCCTCGTCCGCCAGCTTATCCGCGGTTTTGCGAAACTCCTCAATGGCCGCCTGACGGTAAAACTCGATCTGCTCATTTAGGCCAAGCATCATATATCCCTTTTGTTCCACTGCATAGATGGCGTCCTTTTCCTCAGCGTCCAGCTTGTAATTTTCTGCATGTTTTCCGCTCTCGTTATACCGCACCGTGGCGAGCACAACCTTCCATAAGTCGCTCATCAGCTTCTGCAAATCCACCGTCTCGATCCAATCGCTGAACATGCCAATGAGTGGTTCATCGCTTAAAGTGAACTTGTAATCGCCTACAAACCTCTGCTCCATATGCCCAAGCTGCATAAAATGAATTGCGTCTATGGCACCTTCGGATAATTTGAGGTATTCTGACACGGCTTGTTTTGTCGCATCTATCTGCTTTACGTCAGTCCTGTTTAAGAGATAATCCGCAGACACGCCGAAGTATCCCGCTATCATTTCAAACTTATCTATATCCGGCAATGACGTACCCAGCGAATAGGCGCTTACTGCTTGTCGGGTCACGCCAATATGCTCCGCCAATGCGGCCTGTGAGGTCTTGTTCTCGTTCATCAATTCCCTGAGCCTTCCGGCAAAGGAACTATTATACCCGTCCTGTACATTTCTTTTGACACGCGGCATATTTTCACCCTCCTATGTTTCGTATACTTGCATATATATTATTATCGCAAATATCACTTGATTTGTCAATGATATTTGCGATATATTTAATATAGCAATAAATATTTGCTTGAAGGGAGGAGGTCACCGACAAAACGCATCGCACAGTGGTACGCAACCAACCCCACAAAAGGGGAAGCATCGGTATACGGGAACGGCATAACGAACGCAAGAACGAGAGTTATGCCAATCCCGATATTGTGCTTTCCCAAAGCCATCTCAATGTGCATTTCAAGCGCTGCAAAGGGACGTATTTGCAAACGCTGGACAGCATGCTCAAAGACGGCATTATTAGCGACAGAGGGTTAAAGCCGGACGCAAAGGTGTTTGGAGAACTGGTCTTTGACGTCAATACCGCATACTTTGAGGAACATGGCGGGTATGATTACGCAAAGACATTCTTCGAGGAAGCCTATCGCTTTGCCGAAAGACAGGTCGGAAGCCCATATATACTGTCCGCCATCATGCACGCCGATGAAAAAAATGTATCGTTGTCAGCGGAGATGGGGAGGGATGTGTACCACTATCATCTTCATGTTATCTATGTCCCCATAGTACAAAAGACTAACTATATGAAGTCAAGAGAACAGGGACAGAAAAAAGAAGAAGCACATTGAAAAGTTAATACGCATGACAAAGCAGGCAGTAGGAGCTGCCAAAGCAGAAAGCGGAGAGATTAGTTTTGCGGCACAAAAGCACATCCGGTCTTGAGCATATGAAACATTACACGGGTGAGCTTTTTGCCAACATGAGACATGGCGGTAAAGTGATGTTTGCCCTCGGAACGCTTTTTGAGCATAAAATTA
>JAVBOF010000143.1:0-16093 GCA_031550915.1 Eubacteriales bacterium
GCTCAACCTTAATAGCTATCAGATCGCAACGCATAATCATACCTCCCTGAATTTTGAAATATCATCCATGCATAGTGTACTCCGATTGAATAGGATTTTCAAATAAAATTTTATTGTCGCAGGTATTTTGCCAGCTCTCTGGGTCCCTCCAGATAGTCCTTACCTACGTATAAAGTGCCGTCGTCCTTCGCCTTTATGCTCCATTTTATAAGGGCGATCGTCCCTTCAAAAATCTCTATGGAGGTTATGCAGGTTGGATGCACACAGCTACCATCATTAAAATATGGCAATTCGCCGGGCTCCGGAAATGACGGCCTATGTGTATGCCCGCAGACCGTCATAATTTTCTCTTTACCAATCCATCTACTAAGCCGTTCTTCAGTCCTTCTCGATACAGAATAGTTTTTGGCCGCGCTAGTTGGGTCTTTTATTCCCAAAAGCTCTAAAGGCCTCCATAAATGACGAACTAAAAACTTTGCCAGCCGCCAGAGATAGTCGTTCATCAGATCCCCCTGATGTCCATGCAAAAGGAATATCCGCCCGCCGCTTTCAGCATGCTGCAAAATCAATCCTTCGCGCCTCTTAAGTCCATTAAACAGGTGTATCATGTTTCTTTTTCCATCCAGATATTCTTCGCAAAGACATCCGTTTATGCCCTGCTTTCCACATTTATCATGGTTCCCGATAATAGATATGAACCTCCCCTTTGTGTGGAACTGCGACATTACCTTATATATTTTTTTATGCGCTATAATGATATCTTCAAGGCTTTTGTTTTCCCATAGTTCATCCCCATCACCTATCTCAATGTATACAAACCCCTCATTATAATAATGCCGCAGGGCAACTAGGACAATATTCTGGTTTCTCATCATGTTATCTGACCATGTTCCGTCGCCCCTGTGACAATCACTCATCAAGATGATGCGGGAACTATCGTCAAAGTGCATTACATCAGCTTTTTTGTATACACTGGATATCCTCCCAAGGCCGATCATTCCCCGGTATTCCTTCCCAATATATCAACTATCGATGAATCTATTGCCGTCTGCGCTTTTCCAAAAAGCATCATCTCGTTAACAAGCAAAGGGTAAAGTTTTTCCATATGGCGGATCTTTGCAACTGTTCCGTGGATTCCGCTCGTAGAGTTTTTGTAGAGCTCGCATAGCTCCTTGTTTCGTTCCATTACAGCCCTTTCATTTTGTTCGTTTCTTTCAAAGGACGGTTCAGTTCTTGGAACGGAAAAGACAAAGCTGACATACGCCCCCTCAACTGCAAACGAATATTTCAGTTTTCGCAGTTCTTTCAAAAATGCGTTTAACATCCCCTTTGAGTGGAAACCAAGGCTTATATGCATCTTCAGTTCATATGGATACGAAAACTCCCCCAACACAAATCCGGTTTGCCACCAATGCAGGCCGGACTGTCGAAAAAGCGCCTTTCCGTCCTTTTCAAGCCAAAAGGCCATATCCAGATAATCCTCAGGGGATGCGCAGTCGTAGAAAATGCCCTCGAAAATACCAGGTATGTTTACCCTACCCCGTTGCGTAGTATAGATGCCGATCTCCCCTCCGGCCGTCATCCCATACTGGCCCTTCCAAAACTCTATCAGGTACTTTTTATCCCTATATTCAAACTCAATCGGCTCAAAGTCAGTTATTATCCCAAAACGCGGCGACAGCTTATCGTACAAGCTGCAATAACCATATTCCCTCTGCCATGCGTCCTCCTTTGCAAAGAAAATGTCCTGTCTGGCGTCATATTCAAATCCGCTGAAGCCAATAATATCTCTAAAAGAATTACTGTTGCGTATTCGAAGCCAAATATAGCTAAGCAGAAGTAAGAATAGGATCGCGCCGATATAGAACAACACCGGTGACGCAACGGCATTTCCGGTCGACATCCGCAAAAAAAGCAAAGTCATACAATCACTCCCGTCGGTATGATGCTATATACTATTAAGCCTTTGGCGAAATTGTTCAATTATCGCAGAACCTTTATTTTATAGCCCTCTCAAGCTTAAAGATTCTCTGCACAATATAAATTCGTTTAAAAATAAAAAACAGCAGGTATTACGCTGCTGTTTTGTAAATCGAATCTTTAGATTTTATCAATACTTACCAAAACCGTCGTCATTGAATCTACTTGGTTCTTCGTGCGTACTTTTGGGCGAAGGTAAAGTCCTCTTATTTTCGAGTCTATCCGAAGTATTCAGCTTAAACCGCATTACGAGTTCCTGCAATACATTGCTTTGGGAGTTCATTTCTTCGCTTGCCGCGGCGCTTTCTTCCGCAGTCGCGCTGTTCTGCTGCACAACCTGCGCAACACTGTCTATGCCGTCGTTTATCTTCGTGATTGCTATACTTTGCTCCTCTGAGGATTTGGCAATATCGTTAACAATCTTGTTACTCTCATTTATCCCGGTAACGATATCGGTCAAAGATGCCGCAGTATCATTGGCAATCTGTACGCCCAGTTCCGCCTTATCCATAGAATCGGCTATCATATTTCCCGTATCCTTTGCCGCCTCCGCAGATTTAGCCGCAAGGTTCCTTACTTCCTCAGCAACGACGGCAAAGCCTTTACCATGCTGGCCTGCCCTTGCCGCTTCAACCGCGGCGTTTAGCGCCAATATATTCGTTTGGAAGGCGATATCATCTATGACCTTCATAACCTTGCTTATCGAAACGCTAGCCTCATTGATATCGTTTACGGCTTGCATCATGCGTTCCATCTGTTCCGAACCTTTTTCCGCGTTGCCCTTTATCGTCTCCGCAAGCTCCGCAGCTTTCTCCGCCATCTCCGCGTTATTCTTTGTCTTGGCCGCAACGTCTCCTATGGCGTTGGATAGCTGCTCAACAACGGACGATTGCTCGACCGAGCCCTGGGCCAAAATGCTCGCGCCCTCGGCAATTTGCTTCGCCCCTGACGAAACCATCTCTGTACTAGAGTTTATCTCGCCAAACATCTCACTTAGGTTTTCGATCATGCGCTGCATGGCAAAGCTCATTGAATCTTTGTCGCTCCTCGGCTTTACTATAGGTGTCAAATCTCCGTCAGCCAATAGTTCAAGCGTTTCTATCTGGGCTTGTGTACTGTTGACCATCTCATTAAATGTATAGGTCAGCATACCAAGCTCATCACGGGATTTTACCTGCAAGTCAACTTCCATATTTCCTTCAGCGATATTCTTAGAAGCCAACGTCAACGCTTTGATAGGCCTTCCGATCATTCGCTTTATCATAAAGAGGGATATTATCCAGAAAAGTACCGGGAAAGCAATAACGAGTATAATTATCCATATTCCAAATTGAGTTGACGCTGCGAGTGCTTCCTGCATCGAAATATCCGCGCCGGCTACCGCAATCACTTGGCCCGCGGAATTCTTTATTGGGCAAAAACCGGAAACCAACATTCCATATTCGCCGGAATCATAGATGGAGGTGGTTTGGCGTTCACCTGTATTGATCGCATCAAGCATAGCCGGGGAGAAATTAATTATTTCTTCCTGATCGCCGATGACGCATCTATCACTTTGGCCTTCGATCCAGCCTTCAGCATAGTAAGTAACGATATCCGAATGCTCATTATCCATCACGTAGCTGAACAATACGCCTGTCTTTTGCTTGAGCGAGTCCAGATATTCAACAACCGACTTATAATATTCATCTTCAACTCCGCCGTTCATACTTGCTTCGTATTTATCACTGTCAATCATAGAAGCAACGGCATCTGCAACCGCTTGAGCTCTTTCAGCGTTAAGCTTTATGGAATCGTTTCTAAACATTAGGAAACTGATCAGTCCGATCGCTATGGCACTGATCAACACCAATACCACTATAAGTATTTGCAGCTTACGGGATATCGACAAACCCTTTTTGATTGTTTCCATAAAATAACCCTTCCTCTTCTGTTAATCGTGACCAATAAAGTGCATTATACCATAAAAACCGTCTTAATAAAACTAGAATATATCTTTTTCGTTAAAATACACCAATTATCACGGCGTACATATTGTTTTCATATGATGCATTATGATCCAGATATTTTTGGCTCAACGCTATCGTCCACTTAACAAATAACGTAATACAGCCGCATGTCTGAATAATGCTATATGTGATCAAATCTGTGCAAAAAAAATGCCCTCGGTATAGCCGCGGGCAAGAACATTAGCCTGAATCACTTTTTTTGTTGTCCAATAAGCATAGTAAATGATAGAATAGCCTCTCCAATCAGGTTTTCAATCTCTTCATCATATAATTCGATATCGTTTACACTGACCATAGCGGCAATACCGTGGAAATATATCCACGCCCTTAGGTAGATCTTTTGTTCGTCAGTTTGTCCTTCAGGTACATCTGCGTTCTTCGTGCCGGATTTTTCTAAAAATTCTTCGCAGATCTCCAGGAATGAGTTTTGGGTGACTTCATTCCGTAAAAAAAGCATTTGGAAAAGATGCCTCTCTTTTTTGGCAAACTGAATATACGCTCTTCCCAAGCTAAATAGAACGTTTTCTTTATCTACCTGTTTTCTTAGATACTCGTCAAAATAATCGGATGCATACAGATATAGCACATCTTTTAGTTCATTCATATTTCTGAACACGCTGAAAATCGGCTGAGTGGAACATCCAAGCTCTGTCGCAAGGCTTCGCGCGTTTACCCGCTCAAAGCCGTCTTTCTTGGCCAACATAAAAACCGCCTCGACTATATCTATTTTTCGCACCTTTTGTTTTGGGGGCAATAAATACACCTCCTTCCAATTATATTTTCAGAAAAAGCTCGTTGGATTATTCGCCTTAAAAGCGCTCCGGGTGGGGGTTGCGTGTTTAAGGCAATTTAGTTGTAATTATATAACGGATGTTATACAACATTTGTTATTATACTTGCTTTTGTTTTTTTTGTCAACAAAAAAAGCCATCTTTCGATGACTTTTTGTCGTTTTGAAGATCATTAATCACTTTTTAGTAAAATACTGTCATGCGTAGGGTAAAAGAAATATCCACCAAATAAAAAACCGCCAAACCATTACGACAAATCTGATTTACATAATGGTTTGGCGACCAAGAATGAAATCCTATGTTAATAGGATTTCATAAATTTATATCTCCGAGTCTTATACGTAGTAATAAACCTGTCCGAGGTCAAAATATCAATATTTTGAGTTACCGTCATAAAGCTCAAATCCCGAATCTACAGGCGTTTCAAATTGGTGCGATCCGTCTAGCAACAAACCGGAGTGCATCGTGTTTTCATCTTTCAGTCTGAACTGTGAAATAAGCTGTTGCAGCAATGCCGATTGTCCGCTCATTTCTTGCGAGGCGGCGGCGCTTTCCTCGGCTGTCGCTGTATTCTGCTGTACAACCTGTGACACTTGACTTATTCCGGTATCGATGTGCGATGTGGCAAGGGACTGAGCCTCCGAAGAATGGGCTATCTCCGAGATCAGTACGCTGCTCTCGTTTATGCCAGATACAATTTCTGTGAGGCTTGTGGATGTCTCTCCGGCTATACGCACACCAAATTGTGCCTTTTCCATCGAATTAGCTATAAGCCGCTCGGTATCCTTGGCAGCTTCTGCGCTCTTCGCGGCAAGGTTTCGCACTTCTTCGGCCACAACTGCAAAGCCTTTGCCGTGCTGTCCTGCCCGTGCCGCTTCCACAGCTGCATTAAGCGCCAGAATATTGGTCTGGAATGCTATATCATCAATAACTTTAATAACCTTACTGATTTCATGGCTTGATTGGTTTATGTCATTGACAGCCGTTATCATCTCATCCATTTGGTTACTGCCCTTTTCCGCGTTGCCTTTAATGGTGCCGGCGAGATCAGCGGCTTTTCCAGCCATTTCAGCGTTCTGCTTCGATCTTTCCGACATCTCGGAGATAGAACGTGAAAGCTCCTCGATCGAAGCTGTCTGCTCCGTTGCGCCCGATGCAAGAGCCTGCGCTCCGTCTGCAACCTGATTTGCGCCAGTTGAAACCTGCGAAGTCGACATCTGAATCTGTCGGAACATATTATTCAGGTTTTCGAGCATAGTTTTTATCGCTATATTTGTCGTATCGGCCTCGCTTCGAGCATTGATTTCTACCGTCAGATCACCGGAAGAAAGGCTCTCCATAACTATAGCCTGCTGGCGCATAGAGTCTATCATTTTTTTCATCGCCTTGTTCAATTGACCGATTTCATCATTGATAGAGTAGTCGCATGCTACGTCGAGATCGCCTACCGAAAGCTTTTCGGCGGCTTTCGTCACGTCGCGGATGGGACGCATTATGCTCTTGATGATCATTACTGCCAGGAGTACCGAAAAAACCGCTGAAAGCGCTAGCAACACATACTCTATTGTCATGAGCGTAGTCTGGGTTTGCTTCATGCTCTGCTCATACACTTCAGTCATTTCGGTGTAGCGTTCATCAACTTGCATAAGCAAAGAAAGCGTAGTGTTCATTCTTGGCACGATCTCGCTTTCATATGCTGTCTGGGCTTCTTCGTGCTTACCCTCGGTAATCATCTTTACGATAGTTTCCGCCTCGTGATGAATATATGAATGGGGTTCCTTTATTTGCTCAATCAGCGACTGAATTTTTTCATCGTCAATCTTAGCGTAGTCTGTCTGTTCCCATTTTCCAAACGCACAAGTCGTAGGATCAACCGAACCAGTAAATTCTGCCTCGGTATAAACGGTATTGGAGAGTTTCTGCAGCCAGTCTCTATGCGCGTTAACCACACTAAGCGCGCTTGCATTAGCCTCCTCGATAAAAACTTGGTCGCTTGAATTTTTCTGTAAAACAAAATTGCTCACAATACCAACTGCACCTAATATAAGCGCGAATAAAAATATGATTACGAAACCAATGATGATTTTTGCGCGCAGGGCTAATTTCTTGAACATATTTGCTCCTCCAGACTTTGTAGTATATAGTTTTTATATCAATTTCATTGTAAAATATCGCTTGTAAAAACAGAATCTCAATAGATAAATGTCGGCATATTGCTGTTAGTCTGTCTCGCTGTGCAGATGTCTCAAAAAATCCATTCTATGAACATATATATCGACAATATTTGCATGTAATAATTATACAGGTAATAGTTGCTTAAGACAAGCCGCTTTTCATTTTTTCTATATACCGATTGCGGAAACCACCAATCACTCCCATTCTGAATCAAATTCAATATGGGGTTTCTTGCATAATTTCGGGCAATTGTCTCTATGCGAACCAACGCTTAGCATATGGTTTTCTGCATAAAAAACCGGCTGAGGGCATTTCCCCCGGCCGGTTTATTGTTTTAGTGATATTTTATTTATTTGCCATAATACTCTTTTATTGTCGCAAAGAAGGCGTCGATATTCTCTATCGGGCTCGCAGGCGGTATATCACAACCAGAAGATATTATAAAATTCGGATACTTGGAGCATTTATCCAAAACATCAAGTGTCGCTTCCCTGACACTTTCAGGAGTGCCGGAGCGGAAGCGGCTGGCGGGATCTACATTACCCATAACGATTTTATCAGAAGGGATCAATGGCAATATCTCGTCCAGCTTAATGGTGTTTCCAAAGTGGAATGCTCTGGCGCCGGTCTCTAAAATCTCTTTTACCAGAGGAATCACCTTGCCGCAGTTGTGATATATAACGAGAAAATCTTCTTCTTCGACAGCTTCGATAATACGCTTTACATACGGACTTGAAAATTCCCCGATATATTGCGGAGACAGCAGGCCCGCTGCAGGTTCGGCAATGACAACACCGTTAGCGCCGATCTTTTTATATTCCTTGATATATTCCGTCAGGAATTTTGTACTCTTATCAACTACTTTGTGTACCGCTTCAGGATCAACAAAGCACTGTATCATGATCTCTGTGACATCCATCATCCGTGCTGCCAGTGAAAATGGCCCAATCGTTCCTGCAAATACAGGCCTGTCCTTTATTTCGCGCTTGGCTATTTCTATTGCCTTTATATATTCGCCGGTCCTCTTCGATCCAGCCGGCGGAACCTGCAAAGCTTCTGCGTCCTCCGGAGAATTCACAATGGGAGCCGAAACCGTGGGCACTTCGTCGTCCATGTAGCGTACCGGACATCCAAAAGCTTCCGCTTCAACAGAAAGATCCATCATACTAAGCGAAGCCAGAGTGTCATATTTTTCTGCAATGGCGATCATACCCTGTGCCTGTTTTTCCCCACTGAATACAAGTTCCTCAACATCTATGCCCAAAAGTCTTGTTCCTGGAAAGGATAGAACTGGCATTCCCTTTTTTTGTTCCGGTGCTGTTTTCAGCCATTCGATCATGTTGATCTTATCAAAATTTCCCATAATCTCATCCTCCATCTTTTATTTCGACCGCTTCATACAAATAAGCACTGATTCCAGTATGCGGATTAGGGTCATTGATTATCCGTCCTAACTTATTTATATCATTTAAGCCTATCTACAACAATTGACAAAAGCGAAAACATATTGGGAAAAAACGCAAAACAGACAAGTTTGCACGCTTGTTTAATAATTATTTATCCCAAATATTCATATTATTTTTATGTACTAGATCAATCCGCCTCCACTCTTATATAGCTTGCCTATTGCATCGGCTGATTTATATGCACCTAAAACCTTCTCATAAGTAACTTCAAACGGATGGTTACGGATGAACACCTCTTTCAGCGCCGCTTTGGTCATTATATCGTATTCCTCGTCCGTCAAATCAAAAAGATGCATGTCATCGAGAGTTACCGGCAGCCCGACGCTGCAGCAAAAACGGTATACCTCGTCCAGTTCCTCGCTAGATGCACCTTGCATAACCAGCTGACAACAAAGTGAAAACGCAACTCCCTCACCGTGGTATACATATTCCTCACGGTTTGGCAACGCAAGTGTGCCAAAATAAAAACTGTGGTCAGATGAACTTCCGTTGCTCTCAAACCCAAGCCCGCTCATAAGGATATTGACCTCCGTTATCGCCTCATACGCATAGTTAATACTCTTTGCTTCAGCAGCGATCTTCGCCTGCAGCCCGTATTTTATCAGCATGTCATAGGAATGTTTCGCAATTGCAAGCGCGGTATGCGTTCCCTTGGCTTCAAAATGGTTATCAAAATAATGATCCTGGCATACCTTACCGCCTATATATGTAGAGAGTGCGTCACCCATCCCCGAAACAAACAGCCTGACAGGAGAATTGATCAGTATCTCCGTATCCACCAGAACGAGATCTGGGCTTTTGGGGCTTACTATCACCTCGTTTATCGTGCCGTCGCCGTTATATACCAGAAACGGCGCACTTGTATATGCGTCGCTTGCCGCTATTGTCGGAATTATCACCAGTTTCGTTGCGCTCCTATACGCCAAGGCTTTTGCTGTATCCGCCGCCTTTCCTCCACCGATTCCAACTACAACGTCCGCACCGCATTGCTTTAGTATCGCTTCAAGCTTAAATATTTCATCCCAACTGCATTCGCCGTCAAATTGGGCAAAGGTCAACTCCGCATCTCCGCCAAAGCTTGCTGAGATATCCTTTTGCAGATCTATCAAGCGGTTTTTACTCGCTAAAATAAAAAATCGGGTCCCCATCCAGCCCGCGCGTTCCTTTAGTCTTTTCAACTCGCCGTAGCCTTGCACATAGCGGCCACAGCTTCCCATTATTTTCGTCATACACGTACCTTCCTTATATAGATTAAAAATAAATATTAAAATGTATTGATGTCTTCATTCATCGGCAAATTCTGCTAAATATCCGTTTTCACTAGCAACACCACAGTCTCCACATGGCTTGTTTGCGGGAACATATCATATGGCTGCACTTCTACAACATTGTATCCAAACGCGCCAAGCTCCTTGCAATCCCGAGCAAGCGTCGCCGGATTACACGATACATAAATTATCCTCTTGACGCCGGACTTCGCAAGGCAATCCAAAAGGCTTCTTTCACAGCCCTTTCTCGGCGGATCCAAAACCGCGATATCCGGCAAAAACCCTTCTTTAATAATATTAGGAACGATATCCTCCGCAAGGCCGATTTCAAATCTCGCTTCCAAACCGTTTTTTGTGGCGGCAAGCCGCGCATCATATACCGCGTTTTTCACGCATTCTATGCCGATAACACTTTTGGCGTATCTTGCCATCATTAGCGTCATAGTGCCTATACCGCAATATATATCTAATACGTTATCTTCAGGGGTAACGCCGCTGTATTCCAAGACCTTCTCATACAGTTTTTGTGCGATTTGCGAATTAACCTGCAGAAACGCGTCGTAAGATACGCTATAGTCTATCCCGTTATACCTTTCAACAACGTACTTTCCGCCATAGGCAACCTTGGTTTCGTCTCCAAGGATAACGTTCGTATCCTTGGTATTGTAATTCACGGCAAGCCCAAAATAGGTCATCTGCAATCCACGTTTTAGCCTCTCGTCAAGCTCGGGAAAAAAAGGCAAGGCCTGCTTCTTTGCGGCAACTACCATAACGCTGATTTGCCCGCTGTTGGATCTGCGGACGACGACATGGCGCAAAAGACCCCTTCCAGTAGTTTCATCATAGGGCATCAGCTTATATAATCTTGCCCATTCCTTAACGATGCCTATCGCCTTCATAATATCGTCTTTAAGTATATTACATTCACAGGTGTCAATAATTTGGTGGGATTGCCTGCGATAGGGGCCGCAAACAAGTTCCCCCTTTGCCACCCCAAAAGGAAAAGCAGCCTTGTTGCGGTATCCATATGGCTCCGAGGGCACAATATTACTGATATTGAACCCACTCAAGCCCCCAATACGAGCCAAGGCGTCCATAACTTGCTTTTGCTTATGCGTCAACTGCGCTTCATAGCGCATATTTTGATATGAACACCCTCCGCATCTTGAAAAAACCGGGCACTTTGTTTCGATCCTGTCGCCGGATGGATCGATGACTTCCAGCAGCTTGGCGACCGCATAATTTTTACCTATTTTAATGACTGCCGCTTCGACTGTTTCTCCGGGCATAGACAAAGGAACGAACACCGCGAAGCCTTCATACCTGCCTACGCCGTTTCCGTCCGAATTGATATTTTCGATTTTCAGTTTTATCGTCTGATTCTTTTGCAGAGGTAAAATCGGTCGCAAAAAAACATCCCCCAGATAATAACAGAGATCTATCTGTCCTCAGAATATTTTTGAAGTTTTTCATAAAGCTCCGGCCAGCTCTTTTTCATATTGACCGGCCTAAAACTTTTATCTACAAATACATGGGCTGTCTCACCGGTAGCTATCAAAACACCGTCCCTATCACGCACGACTTCATAATATACAAGGAATTTTATCATGCCGCATTCCTTGATAAAAACACTGACCGTAAGTTCGTCGTCAAAATATGCTACGTTTCTAAAATGGATATGCGATTCCACTAAGGGAAACGAATAGCCGCTTGCTTCAATGCTTGCGTAGCTCAGCCCTATACTCCTCAAAAAAGCCATTTGAGCAGTGTCAAACCATACCGGATAAGCCGAATGGTGAACGATACCGTTTACCCCGCTCTCATTATAGCGCACTCTTATTTTGGATTCAGCACATTTATGCATACTATACCTCCAATCAATTATCCGCCAGCATCTCGGCAATACCGAAAAGCTCATCATCAAACCTGTTAGGCATGACCAATGCCTCTTTTATATCAAAATCTACAATCTTGTCGTTTTGAATCCCGATGGTTCTGTTGAGCTTCCCAGCCTCCAGCAGGTTAACAGCATGGACTCCCATTCGAATGGCCAAAAGCCTATCAAAAGCCGACGGATCTCCTCCCCGCTGCGTGTATCCCAAAACCACTCCTTTTACCTCCAGCCCAGTCTCCTTGGATAGCATATCCGCCAGCTCAACACCTTTAACTATCCCCTCGGCAACAACAATGATGCTCGTCATCTTTCCTCGTATCTGCCTTGACGAAAGTTGTTCGCACAGTTTATCGAAATCGAAAGGTTTTTCAGGTACCAAAACGGCTTCGACCCCGCAGGATACCCCCGCATGTAAAGCAATGTCGCCGCATCTGTTGCCCATTACCTCTATGACGCCGATACGGTCATGCGATATCATCGTATCGCGTATCTTGTATATCTCGCCAATAACATTGTTTCTTGCAGTATCAAATCCAATGGTGTAATCGGTATAGTTCAAATCGTTGTCTATCGTCCCCGGCAGGCAGATGCAGTTTATCCCCATTTCGCATATATCGCCCGCGCCTCTGATGCTGCCGTCTCCTCCTATGACTATCAATCCCTCAAGCTCAAACGCTTTCAGAGCCTTCAGCGCCTTGTTTTTTCCATCATCAGTCATAAATTCCTTGCTTCGCGCAGTTTTTAATATAGTACCACCCTTATGCGCAATGCCTTCAACATCATCTTCGTCGATAAGTTTTATATCGCCTTGAATCAAGCCTTTATAGCCGTGATATACACCGAAAGCGCGCATACCTTTCGCGTTGCCCGCTTTCACAATAGCTCTGATTGCTGCGTTCATTCCCGGCGTATCTCCTCCGCTCGTCAAAACTCCGAACTGTTTCATCTTTTAAACCTCATATAGAATAATTGTCTTCAACCAGCAAAACCATAGCCTCCTCCGCTTCGGCAGCCGGTACCATTATCTCAAAATAGTTTTTTTCGTCGATCTGGTTTTTATATAGCGCGCGTATCTTCACCGGATAGCCTTTGCTTTGTAAAAGCGCAAAAACGGAATCGGCAGTGTTTTTCCCATGTGCAAGATATACAACGCCCCATCCCTTGGCCACTTTTCATCCCTCCACGCCGGAACTTATCTCCCCGTGTGATGTCTGTATTAGAGCCTTGCCGCGTATCTTTATCGCAGATGTATTCTCGGTAAACTGCGCTATCAAAACCTCACCATCGTCCAGCTTTTCGGTGTGATGGAACTTGGTATCCTTGCCGCGCGTCATGCCAATTATCGTGACGCCTTTTTCAAGCGCCTTTATGCATATGAATTCACCCATCATCGCGTTGTCTTCCAATTGTGATCCTCCTTCGGACAAAACCCCTGCTTTACCTTTGTAATGCATACTTTCCAATATTTTACCAGTGCAGATAATTATATCATACCGCTTTATAACTGAACAAGTTTTATATTATCCTGCCCGGCGATCTGTCTCAACTCATCTTCGAATCCCTCGTCTTCACAAACGCCGCCGCAATCCATAACCTGCCACTTGCTGCCGTTTTTGATATATATTTTCAAACTCCTGACTCCGGGGTTCTTTGCGGCAAGTTTTATTATCCTTTCCATTACGGGTTTTGCCTCTATATTCTCCGCCAGCCTAACGGCAATGGCTTCTTTCCTTACTTCCTTTACCAGCGGCTTTATGTCCTCCAAAATAAGCACAGGAGCCTCGTCTTCCTTGATATTCAGCCTTCCGCCGGCATATACGATGTTTCCGACTTCCAAAAGGTTAGAATAGTTTTGAAGCACTTTTGGAAATACAAGTATATTGATGGAACCAAAAAGGTCTTCCAGCATAAGATATGCCATCATATTATCGTTTTTCGTTGCCTTAAGGCGTTTTTCGGTTATTATACCGGCCATACTTACCTTGATATTGTCCTTGGCCTTTAATTCCTCTTCGGAATCGCTTTGAATATCAGCTGTAGAAAAACCCGTCCTTTCAACCTCTTCTATGTATTCCTGCAGCGGATGCCCGCTGATATAGATGCCTGTCATCTCCTTTTCCATTGCATATAAATGCTGCTTCGGAAACTCCTTGATATCGGGCATATTCTTCATATCCTTTTCATTCTCCAATGCTCCACCCATATCAAACAGCGACATCTGTCCGTCAACATTGCGCTTCTTTTTCTGCTGTATACCGTCTAATATACCTTCAACGCTCGCCATAAGCTGTGAGCGTCTGTACCCCAGACTATCGAAGCATCCCGCCTTTATCATACTTTCTATCATACGTTTGTTTACGCCAAGGCTAAACGTCCTATCGCAAAAATCATAGAAATCAGGAAACTCGCTCCTCTTCCGCTCCTCGGTTATATTGTGCACAAATTGCTGCCCTACGTTCTTTATGCCCGAAAGCCCAAACCTTATGCCTCCATCGTCCGCGGTAAAGCTTTTGCTGCTACGGTTGATATCCGGCGGTAATATATCTATGCCATTCTTCTTGCAGTAATGGATATACTTCGCGACCTTATCCGTATCCATCATATAAACATTCATATTGGCCGCCATAAATTCAGGCGTATAATACAACTTTAGCCATGCGGTCTGATATGCCAATACTGCATAAGCCGCCGCGTGAGACTTGTTGAAGGCATATTCTGCAAACGCCATCATCTTATCGAATATGCCGTCCGCGGTCTTTTCATCCACTCCGTTTCTTATCGCGCCCGCAACGGAGACTACCCCGTCCTTCTCTTCCCCAAATATAAAGATACGGCGCTCCTTCTCCATAACATCCTTTTTCTTTTTCGACATCGCTCTGCGTACAAGGTCGCTGCGGCCCATGGAATACCCTGCCATATCGCGTACGATCTGCATTACCTGCTCCTGATAAACCATACAGCCGTAGGTATCCTTCAAAACCTTTTCCATAATTGGATGCTCGTACTTTACTTCCATCGGGTGGTGTTTATAAAATACATATTTCGGTATCTGCTGCATCGGCCCCGGGCGGAACAGCGAGATTCCGGCGATAATATCCTCAAAGCAGGAAGGCTTGAGATCGCGCATAAATTTCCTCATCCCGCTGCTTTCAAGTTGGAATACGGCGTCGGTCTCACCCTTACTAATCATCTCATAAACCATCGGATCATCCATAGAATTATCAAATTCGATCTCGATCCCGCGCCTTTTTCTGATGGCCTCCTTGGCGTCCCTTATTACCGTTAGGGTTCTAAGCCCAAGAAAGTCCATCTTCAATAGCCCAAGTTCTTCCAGTATGCCCATTCCAAACTGGGTTACGATACTATCATCGTTCTTTTGCAGCGGAACATACTCGGTTATAGGCAGCTCCGATATGACCACGCCGGCAGCATGCGTGGAAGCATGCCTCGGCAGCCCTTCCAGCTTTTTACCGGTATCGATAAGCTTGGTTATTATTGCGTCGTTTTCATAAAGGTCGCGCAATTCAGGGTTCTTTGTCAAAGCGGAATCTATCGTCATGCCAATCTCGTGCGGTATCATCTTGGCAACGCGGTCTACCTCGCCATAAGGTATATGTAGCGCCCTTCCAACATCACGGATAACGGCGCGGGCAGCCATCGATCCAAACGTTATTATCTGTGCGACCCTGTCCTCGCCATATTTGGATACGACATAGTCTATTACTTCCTGCCGCCTCTCAAAGCAAAAATCTATGTCGATATCCGGCATAGATATCCGCTCAGGATTCAAGAACCGTTCAAACAAAAGCCCGTATCCGACAGGATCGATATCCGTTATCCCAAGGCAATAGGAGCATATACTGCCGGCCGCGCTTCCCCTGCCCGGGCCAACCATGATATCTTGTTCCTTCGCAAAGCGTATGAAGTCCCAAACAATCAGGAAATAATTCGTGAATCCCATGGATTCGATCATGCTAAGCTCATAATCAAGTTGTTGCTTATAACGTTCAGAATCTTCGCCGTATCTATCCTTTAAGCCGCTTTCACAAAGCTCCCGCAGATATTGCCCGTTGGTTCTTGGCTTTGGCACCTCATATCCGGGCAGATGACGGGAATTAAAATCAAGCTCTACATTACAACGTTCAGCGATATCATTAGTGTTTGAGAAGGCTTCCCCGACATCTGGAAAATCCAGCCGCAGTTCGTCTTCTCCCTTAAGATAAAACTCCTCGCTCGACATCTTCATCCTGTCATCTTCGTCAACAAACCTGTTCGTCTGGATACAAAGCAATACATCCTGCGCTTCCGCATCCTCTTTGTTTACGTAATGTACATCATTTGTTACAACGGTCGGCAAACCAGTCTTTTTAGCAATTTCCTTCAACCCAGGCAGAATTTGTATCTGCTCTGGTATCCCGTGGTTTTGTAGCTCTATATAGAACCCATCCTTGCCAAACATCCCACTAAGTTTTTCTGCCAGCGCACATGCTTCATCAAACCGGTCACGGAG
>JAVBOF010000157.1:0-10091 GCA_031550915.1 Eubacteriales bacterium
TTTTTCTGTGGCTTCGACGCAATATATATCGGCCGAACCATATTGGAGTATTTCCTTTAGAACACCGAGCCGTTTATTATACGCATATATATAGCAACCGACCCAATCAAAAATAAAATATCTTCCCTCCGGCAAAATAACCGCTCTGTCTCTATCTATCGATACCTGTTTATCTCGCAGCGATTCTGCCTTTTCCCTATCATCCACACCGTTAAGAATCAAATATACAAATCCATCACGAACAGAAGCAGACAGAACTTCTGTCTGCCTGCCTTCAATAGATACTTCATTTAGATCAAGGAATCTTTGCGCATCATCGGTCAAAGGCAAAACTTTGATCTCACCTTTAAGTCCTTGCGGCTTTATAATAGTCCCTATAACTATCTGTTCCATCTTAGATGATCTCAACAATATACTTCTTGTTTTCTTTCACCGCGGCAGCCTTAACAACTGTACGAATCGCCTTTGCGATCCGGCCGTGTCTGCCGATAACTTGGCCCCTATCGCTGGGATCAACGCTCAATTCAATAAGTGTAGACTCGGCCTTTTCCGTAACGCGAACCACTACCTCTTCAGGCTTATCTACCAAGGATTGAGCGATGTACTTGACCAGTTCACCCATCATAACGAAGGCCTCCCTTTGTTGAATTATTGTATTGCTCCGCTCTTTTTAAGAAGTGCCCGTACTGTATCGGAAGGCTGTGCGCCCTTCTTCATCCAATCTATAGCCTTCTCATTGTCTATCTTGATCTCCGCGGGATCTGTAAGAGGATTATAATAACCGATCTCCTCCAAAAAAGCTCCGTCTCTCGGGGAGCGGGAATCAGCTACAACTACCCTATAAAATGGTTTTTTCTTTGCACCCATTCTCTTTAATCTGATTTTGACTGCCATAAAATGTTTCCTCCTAAAAATGCGTATATAATTTTATATGGTTTATATGCCAAACGGCATTTTAAACTTGCCCTTTTTACCTGCGCCGCTAAACTGTTTCATAAGCTTTTTGCTTTGTTCAAACTGGTTCAATAGCCTGTTTACCTGTTGGATATTGGTTCCGCTCCCCGCGGCAATACGTTTGCGCCTGTTGCCGTTAATTATATTGGGATAGGCGCGTTCGTCCTTTGTCATGGATTGTATTATCGCTTCCATCTTTTTGATCTCTTTTTCGTCGATCTCCATATCGGCCGGTTTCATCTTTCCCATTCCGGGGATCATTCCCATCAGATCTGTGAGCGACCCCATTTGCCTCAACTGCTGAAACTGTTCTAAAAAGTCTTCAAGCGTAAACTGCTGGTTTCTCATCTTCTCCTGCAGTTCCAAGGCACGCTTCTCATCGATTACCTGCTCTGCCTTTTCAATAAGGGTCAGTACGTCACCCATTCCTAATATCCGGTTCGCCATTCTATCCGGATAGAACGGTTCTATATCCCCAAGCTTTTCGCCAACACCGCAGAATTTTATCGGTTTGCCGGTTACCGAACGGATGCTAAGCGCTGCTCCGCCGCGCGTATCGCCGTCCAGTTTGGATATTACTATACCGCTCACGTCAAGCTTGTCGTTAAATGCCTTCGCCACATTAACTGCATCCTGGCCCGTCATGGCGTCAACCACAAGCAATATTTCGTCCGGATTGACCGTGTCGCGGATACGGCCGATCTCATCCATCATATCTTCGTCAATATGCAGCCGTCCCGCAGTATCGATTATTACAGTATCGAATCCTTTGCTCTTAGCAAACTCTATAGCTTCGGCCGATGTTCTTTCCGGTTTTTGAGTTCCTTTTTCAAATACCGTCAAGCCAAGCGATTCGCCTAGTATCTGTAACTGTTTTATAGCTGCCGGCCTGTATATATCGCATGCTACAAGCAAAGGCTTTTTACCATTCTTATGGAGCATTCCGCCCAATTTCCCGCACATGGTTGTTTTTCCAGCGCCTTGTAATCCCGCCATTAATATAACCGTAGGAGGTTTGCTGGCGACTGCTAGCTTAGCGTTGCTTTCACCCATCAGTGCGGTGAGTTCTTCATTGACTATCTTGATGACCTGCTGCCCTGGTGTAAGGCTTTCCAATACCCCCTGGCCGACAGCTCTTTCACTTACTCTTTTAATAAAATCCTTAACAACTAGAAAGTTTACGTCAGCTTCCAGTAAAGCCAACTTTATTTCACGCATGCCTTCCTTGACATCCGCTTCAGTCAGCTTGCCACGCGACGTCAGCTTCTTAAATGCTGTTTGAAGTTTTTCCGCAAGGCTTTCAAAAGCCATACTTTTCCTCCGATGCTTCTATCAAAATGCTAATATCCGATAACAGGCTCTCATAATCGGCCATGCTTTCCGGATCAGGCTTGATGCGTTTAAGCTTTTCAAATACGTTTTCCAATACCGCTTCAGATTTTCGGCTTTTTTCCAGCAACAAAAGCTTCTTTTCGGCGTCTTCCAATATGTTTTTGCCACGCTTTATGCTGTCCAGCACTGCTTGGCGGCTAATACCTTTTTGCTCGGCAATCTCCGCTAAAGACAGATCTTCACCGAAATAACTTTGCAAAATATCCTGCTGGCGCACTGTCAACAGCTGCATATATATATCCAATAAGTCCGCTGTATGAACCTTTTCATCTATCCTATCCATAGTACCGACCTGTCAAGTCAAATAGCTTTACACTTTTGGATTTTAACAATATTCATTACGATTGTCAAGCTTTATAGGCAAATAGCTCACATATCAAGCCATTCTGGACGCATTATTATACCCATTTCCAGTACGGGGCCGCCGTAATCTGACTTTAATAAAAAATGGTCAAGTACTTCTTTCGATCCGCAAACCAAATTTATAGGCAATTTAGTAGCGCTGCTTAAATCAGATACAATTCTATGTCCTTCCAAAAGCATATCAGCGGTTGTCTCCCGCGCAAGGTTAGTATTGTTGATAAGGCCGGTGGCTTTTAACCTGCCGTTCGTTTCGATTTCTTCCTTAATGCTTATTATTTCCTGTAAAGAGCTGGTATAGGGTCTCATACAGTTTACTACAAACAGTGCTTCGTAGTCCATCTGTGCCGCAATCCTGTTATGCAATCCTCCTAGTGCGTTCGCTCCAATTGGATCCCCTCCCACGTCCATAAAAACATCGCAGTCTTTTCTTGAAAAAAGACCTCCAACCTCGGCAGTCAAAACAGGCATTTCTATATTACTGTTTGCAAAAGCCGGAACGACCACTTCTATCCCCTCGGATTGCAATAATGCCTTTTTATCAGCAGATCGAAAATATGGATTGATTATATCCAAATCGACCAATACAACCTTTTTCCCAGACGTATTTGCATTCCTTGCCAACTGAATGGCTATCTCCGTTTTTCCGCTACCATAAGCCCCAAATAAAATAGTTAAGTTTCTCATAATCCTGTTTTAACTCAAGTCTTTTTGAATATGTCATCCAACAAAGACTTGGATCTTTCCCTCCTTGCCGCGGTCTCATTTTCGTCCACAATATATCCATCAGCCGCAGCTATCAGGATATCTCCTTCTTTTACTCCAATCGGTAAATCAGCACGATTAATCGTCAATTCAAATCCGTCTTTTAGACAAACCGCAACTGCACCTTCAAAGCGGTCGATTTCATATTGCATCATTAAAGTACCTCCACAAAGCTTCGATTAACCAATATTGATTATCTGCTATTTTTCCCATTATTTTAAGCAAATACAATAGTGATTTTTAATTACTATTATGATAGAATAAGTCAAGGTAAATCTTATGGATTATATATTAAAGGATTCATGTGAAAATAACAAACCAATTATTATTATCTATGATAGTAATGGAGAAATATCAAAAAGGTCGATAATCGTGAAGGAGATCGGTGATGATTATGTAATGGCCTATTGTAATCTTCGAAGAGCTAAGAGAAAATTCAAACTGGATAATATTTTATCGATTGGATATCCTGACGATATAGAGCAATAGGATATTCGGAGAAAAGTATGGAAGATAATAACAATCCTTTTGGCTTAAAGGGGTTTGCCAAAACCAGGAATGCCCAAACAAAAAACAATGGTACAAATAAAATAAGCAAAAAATACTCAAACGAGCAACTCACAGAATCTTTACTGATTTTAGAAAAGGAAATCGGTAATTTTAGTGATGATCAACTTACAGAAAAATTGAATGTCGAACAGCAAATATTGAATAGTATGGCCGGAGAAGAAATCGATCAATCCGGTAATTTACTTGACTCGCGTCTTAACGAGCAAAGCAAAAAAGTCGATCTTCTGCTAAACGAACTGCATCTACGAAAAATAACCCACTCTGAATAAACATCTTTTTTCCCTTTAAACAAGCTTAGCTATATTTACTTTTCATGTGCGTTGGTATATTATTGGAATCAAATATAATTCAAAGGAGAGTCTTCGATATGAGGAAACGTTTAGCTCTATTTCTTATTGCAATTTTTGCTCTGACTGTATTATTACCTTCGGCCGCATTTGCTGCGACAGATTATGAAAAGGTACTTAACGGACTCAAAGCGACCGATGTCACGAAGTATGATAAACCCTTGCCTACAAACGGCAAAAAGGCAACACAAAAAGCCATTACCGCGATCATTAACAAGATTCCATATAAATTGAGCGGAAGCGGTACGACCGAATATAATTATTCTTTATTCTTTACTTCTGGCAGTTCTATGCCTGAAGGTGCAACACTCCCTTATGATTCGATCTCAAAGAATAAAAACTATTTTCTTTACAATACCAAGACAAAACTGTATAAAAGCAGGGGAATCGATAAATTGATTTATACCAGCTATGGCAATTTATCAACATTAAATTCTTTATTCTATGATGACAAGACTTATACTTATTTTTACTCTTGGGATGAAGGCGCTTCAAATGGCTATTACAATAAATCAAAGAAAACGACCTCAACCGGCAGCGGTTCTACAAAATGGCTTAATGCCAAAACGTATGCCGATCAAACGATTAATGGCCAGAAATGCTTTGTTTACAGCTATGCTGCAAAATACGGAAGTGCAACAGACACATCTTACGTTTTCATGTCCAGAAAGAACGGCCAGATAATGAAGATGATAAATGTTGGCTCCGAAGGATATAAATCTACGACCATCCTGTTCGCATACAAAAAGATGAGTAAGGCTTCCAGTTTTTACACCAAACCAAAGGGTATCGTTTTTTCATCGACATACAATTAAAATATCCATATTTGCATTTCAATGAAATAGTTATGAAGAGCAGCCTTCAACAAGGCTGCTCTATTCTATGTACTCTCTTTTATAAGTTTCTATCCGCTTCGCTATCGTTATTGCCATGGTATTAGATTGATACTAATTACCTTATTCCTTGGTATCGGCCTTAGTCTCGTCCCTTAGTCTGCGCCTTTCGCGGTTCTTTCTGTTGTTTCTGCGTATGATAAGCAGTATAATCACTGCTATTATCGCTAGTATTATCAAAACTGGCAAAGCCGCAACAATGAATACCAAAAAGCCTTCAAAGAATTTTATCAATCCCGAAAGCGTTGCCGAAAGTCCTTTGCCGATCCGTTCGCCCAATGTTGTTTCAGTCGTTGTGAATATCTTTATTGGTTCTTTTTCCGTCAAAACGATATCTATTCGGCTCATATCCACAATATTATCAAGTCTGCGCAAGGTTTCAGTCAGTGATTCAACCTCTGTCTGTATGCGGGTTATCTCTTTATCGAGCTTAATGATATCATCCAGTTTTTCCGCCTTCGCTAGTATGGCCTCCATACGCTCCTGCTGCAGTTTAAGCGTTTTCACACGCGCCTCGGTATCATAATACTGCTGCGTAACATCCTGTCCGCTTTGGTTCTTTGAAACGATCTTACCCGTGTTGCCTTCTATCTCATTTAAAAAAGAATTGTACCGGTCACTGGGCACCCAGGCAACCATCTGCATCTGCCTCCCGTCACCGCCCTCAGATATCGACATACCATACATTTCAGATTTCTCTACATAGCCGCCCAGTGTGGCCACGCGCTGCTCCAGAAACATCTTGTCCTTATCATACTCCATTGTTTCGATCGAATATGATACGGCTTTAACGACCTTCCTGGGTGTTCCAATTGCTCCGCCGCCCGCTACGGACTGTGCTTCCTCAGTCTCAGGGTCTAAGGGCGCCTCAGATGCCGGGAGTTCTGCGGCGGCATCAGCTGCCGGCGGCGCGTATTGTTTACTTAACGACCCTTCATCCGCGGCCGGGGCGAATGCCGCGTCTGGTGCAGAAACCGCTTCCGAAGCTGGCGCCGCTGGCGCCGCGCATCCCACAGCCAAGAATAGCGTAAAAACCAGAGAAATAATTGTAACTAGTATTTTTCTCATATTAGCCTCCAAATCAAGTCTTTTGTTATTCGAATGACCGTTCAAAGATTTTGTTCCAATAATTTTTTAATAAATTTATATATTCCGCCTATCGATCCCAATTAACAATTTTTATATCATAGAATACTATGTTACATAGCAAAAAAGGATGGATAGCGAATGGATTACCTGTTACGGATAAAAAATATCAGTTATATCTATCATTCAAAGAACGGCGAAACACTTGCCGTCGAAGATATCGGTTTTGAAGTCAAAGAAGGAGAGTTTATATGTCTTGTCGGGCCAAGCGGCTGCGGCAAATCTACGGTTTTGTCTATGATCGCTGGATTGCTAAAGCCAAGAAGCGGCGATATGCTTTTTAACGGCCGCCCATTGGAAAACGGAAACGACGAGATAGCGTATATGCTGCAGAGGGACCATCTATTCGGATGGCGGACTATTAAGGCAAACGCCATATTGGGGCTTGAAATACGCCGGCAAAACACTCCCGAAAATATCAAGGGCACGGTGGATCTGCTGACTACATACGGACTGGGAAACTTTATAAACTCTTACCCCTCTCAGCTTTCCGGCGGAATGCGCCAAAAAGCCGCCTTGATAAGGACCCTTGCGGTGCATCCGAGCTTACTGCTTTTAGATGAACCGTTTTCAGCCCTCGATTACCAAACAAGGCTGGCTGTAGCTGACGAAATATATTCAATTATCAAAAGGGAGAATAAAACCGCAATTATGGTCACGCATGATATCGCCGAGGCCATATCCATGGCGGATAGGGTGTTTGTGCTTTCCGGCAGGCCCGCCCGTATAAAGAGGACCATTGAATTGAACCTCTCGGGTGAGACACCGTTGAATAAAAGGCAGGATCCCAACTTCAAAACATATTTCGATCAAATATGGAAGGAACTTGATATACATGTCACCTGACACACATTTATCACTTGAACATCGGGCGTACCTGAGACGCATAAAGCGCAAGAATATATATATTTCACTGGCTAGATGGGGAATTTTGCTTATATTCATTCTTCTTTGGGAACTTGCCGCGAACTGGGGTTGGATTGATCCGTTTATCGTCAGCTCACCAAGCCGCGTTGTTAAAACGATCGCTTCGCTAGCGAGTGAGGGCAATCTCTGGAACCATATAGGGCTGACCGTAGGCGAAACCATAATAGGATTCCTCGCGGGCACTATTTTGGGTACTTTGGTAGCGGTATTATTATGGTGGAGCGAAAGTGTATCTCGAATTTTTGAGCCGTACCTTGTTGTGTTAAATAGTTTACCCAAGATCGCTCTCGGGCCGATAATCATCGTATGGATCGGCGCAGGAATAGGCGCGATAATCGTAATGGCTTTGCTGATATCTATCGTTGTAACAATAATGAGTGTATTGAATGGATTCTTGGAAGTCAGCCGAGAAGAGACCATACTTATGCGGACATTCAGGGCAACAAAGCTGCAGATATTCACAAAGGTCATACTTCCCGCCAGCATTCCCACTATTATATCCACCCTGAAGATCAATGTAGGTATGTCATGGATCGGCGTAATCGTTGCTGAATTCCTGGTTTCCGGTTCCGGTCTGGGTTACCTTATTGTGTATGGTGGGCAGGTATTTAAACTGGATCTCGTCATGACAGGCGTAATTATTCTGGCGATTGCCGCAGCTCTGATGTATCAGGGCGTTGCGTGGATAGAAAAAAGGTACTTAAAAGGACATAAATGCTAAAATTTATTGGGTTGACTCAGCTAGAAAATATCATTCATTCCGATATTTACAAGTTTGACATCCTGCGGGTGGGCGTTTAGCTTGACGCCGTTGACGATGAATAAAAATTTGCATCCTAGGAATTTGCATGCCTGCTCCGTCATAATCATGCGCTTCATATATATTTGCATGAATTCCATAACGGAGCTTTTATCATTCATGGCAAATTCAAAGCGTATTTCCATCTTGTCTTTATCCACTACCACATTTGTGCTTTTTATGGAAAAGTTCACACGGTCATGTATATCACGGTCTGTTTCATCCCTGCGGTTTGCCCTCACACGTGCTTTGTGTGCGTCGATCTTATCCGCTATAACCAGAGCAGCCGTCATAACGCTTACAATGCTGCCCATTTCTTCTTCATGGTTGCCGACAGCGCTTATGATACTGCAAACCTCATGCATAGGCATACCCATATCCAATAGTATGGGAAAAAGCATGCTTGCTCCAAGCTGACCATGGTTCTTTCTGTTTATTACGTTGCCGATATCATGGACCCATCCGGCAATCGCTGTTAATTCTACAAGCCTTTCAGAATATCCTAGCCTGCGGATAATATCGGAGGCGACTCTGCTGACATATCCGACATGCCGCGGACCATGATCGGTATAACCGAGTGCTTCCAGGCATTTGTTTGCCCTATGCACTAAGGTGGATATGTCTTTATTATTGCGTATATCTTCTAATGTAACCAATTTGTCGTCGATACTAATCAGATCCTTTTCATTTCACTCAGTGCTTCAAAGTCCTTGTCGCCGTCAAAGTCGGGTATTTGTCCAATTTCTCCCCCGAGTGCTTCTATTGCGTCACGTAAAACGCAAAAAGATAAATAATCGATACCTTTTGCTTTGACAGCTTCCTCCAATATGGGAACAGCTCTCTCATCACCATATTTTTCAAGATAGTATGCGTGTAGATTCCTGTTGCCTATATCGTTTTCGAATTTCTCTATCAATATTTTAAATATCCGCTCATCGGCTTTCTGCAAAGACATTATATCCAAAAGCCTTTCCGATGCTTCAGTGTCGGCTTTTTTAAGCGCTTCAATAAGTTTGTCTATATGGCTTATTTCCATGTCTTCCAGTGCAGATGCCGCTTTTTCTGCCAAATCGCCTTTTTTGGCGCAAACGATTTCAATCAATGCGTCCTCACATACGCTCGATCCAATCTCAGTCAAAAGCCCAATAACTTCAATGATGAACCCTTCTCTTTCATCCATATTCTTTAACGCATCCAATAAAAACGGTTCAGCGGATGGACCAAAATCTGAAATTGCATCCAGAAGTAATTCCGGTGGGTTCATACCGGAATCGATATAATCTTTCATTCTTAATATGAGCTCACCGGGATTATCCGTTTGTTTGAAAAACCCTGCTGGCGATGTACCGCCCAAGCAGTCAAAGCAGGTATCTTTCCATTCGTCATATTTTTTCAGCGCGACTTCATCGATAGCCTCTTCTTTAAGTTTATCGATATCCGGTATTGATTCTTTTAAATAAGCTACAAATAATAAATCAAAATCAATTAGCTCGGTCATTTTTTCCTTTTAGGCAGATATATCTTCATAACTTCGACTATCCTATTAAGTTGATATAATGAGATATTGTATGCCTGGCATATATCTTTTTTGTAAACAGGTATCGAAAGGTTATAGCATGTGCAATATTCCAAAGCGGCCGCCCACGCATCCACGCGTTTTACCAAGATATTGTCGTCAGCAATACCGTTGGCTATATCCTCCCAAAGCTTCATGGCGGAAGAGACCACACGTTTGTCATAACGGAGCTTCATCTTCTTTATGCAATATTCCAAGACGCTTTTATACTCCCGAGGAAAAGACCTGCCCTTCTCGTTGAACAGGTTTACCCGAACCTCTGCAATACCTTCTTTGATGTACGCGATATATGGTTCTTTTGCATCCATACGCTTTAAAAGAGTAAAAACATCTTTTTTTAGATCGTCCGGCTGGGTCCTGCT
>JAVBOF010000050.1:0-7820 GCA_031550915.1 Eubacteriales bacterium
TTTATTTACTTAAATGTATAGACTTATTAAAAGCAGGCATAATAAGCGTATAACGGACGTGTATACAATTTTCGAAAGGGGATCGTTATGGCTTTTGGCTTTTTGAGTAGGGATATGGGAATAGATTTGGGGACGGCAAACACTTTGGTATTTTCCGCCAGCAAAGGAATGGTTGTGCGTGAGCCTTCGGTCGTCGCAGTCTCTGGATATAACAGAAAAGAAGTACTTGCGGTAGGCGAGGACGCGAAGCGCATGCTTGGACGGACGCCTGGTAATATCATCGCTGTAAAGCCTTTGAAAGAGGGAGTTATAGCAGATTTTGAAATAACCGAGATAATGCTGAGACATTTTATCAAAAAAGCGATATCGCAGAGCTTTTCGTTTGGTTTTCATCCACGGGTGGTCATCTGTGTTCCATGTGGAGTTACAGAAGTAGAAAAGCGTGCTGTTGAAGAAGCTGCCCGCGGCGCGGGCGCAAAGGAAGCATACCTTATGGAAGAGCCTATGGCGGCGGCGATCGGAGCGGGATTGCCTATACAGGAAGCGATGGGCTATATGATAGTGGACATCGGCGGAGGAACGAGCGAAGTTGCAGTTTTGTCGCTTGGCGGCATAGTTTCAAGCAAATCGCTGCGAGTCGGCGGAAACAATATGGATGATGTGATAATCGCCCATGTTAAGAAAGAATACAATATGATGATAGGCGAGCGTACTGCAGAAGATATAAAAATGGTCCTTGGTTCCGCATTTACAGGTATCAAGGAAGAAGTTATGAACATACGCGGCAGGGATCTTTTGACAGGCTTACCGAATTCCGTGACGATATCCAGTGAAGAGGTCAGAGACGCGCTGCGGGAGCCATGCGGAGCCATTGTCGAGGCGATCAAACAGACTCTGGAAAAAACTCCGCCGGAGCTGGCTGCAGATATAATAGAACAGGGGATAGTCCTTTCCGGTGGCGGTGCACTTTTACGGGGACTAGATAAGCTTATTTCGAAGGAAACCGGTATTCCCGTACATATTGCGGAATCTCCGTTGGATTGTGTTGTGACTGGAGCGGGGCTGGCAATTCAGGAGCTTGGACTGATGCGTAAAGTTTCCGAAGACCGACTGCGGATGGAACCTGTATAATAAGTGATTTTTATTTGCCCGGTATTTTACCGGGTTTTTTATTTATTCGGAAATCTGTGGGAAACTTGAGAGGAAGCTTTTTTTCATCTGAACTGAAGTGTATGTTATAATACTCTTTATAACAGATTTTTGGAGATCATATGGACATACGTTTTATTGACGGCACAGCCGAGTTTAGTACGGACGGGTTGTTTTGCGCCAGAAAGATATTCGATTGCGGCCAGGCGTTCAGATGGAATGAGAATGAGGGTGTGTATACCGGAATAGCATACGGTAAGTTACTGCACTGCGAGGAAAAGGATGGCGTGGTGCGACTATATCCATGCGGCGCGGATGATTATGATTCCATATGGAAAAACTACTTCGACATGGATAGGGATTACGCCGCGATCAACGAAAAACTATCCGGCGATAGTTTCGTTAAGAAGGGTATAGAATATGGCAAGGGTATCCGGCTGTTGAACCAGGATGCTTTTGAAACCACGATCTCCTTTATCATATCCGCAAACAACAATATCGGCAGGATAAAGGGAATTATAGAAAGGCTTTGCCGCGTTTTTGGCAAAAAACTATCGCAGGATGGCGAAGAGTACTTTTGCTTTCCGGCCCCGCAGGCGCTTGCGAATGCGGAGATAGGCCAGCTTATGGAGATTGGCGCCGGGTACAGGGCTCCGTATATAAAGAATACCTCAACTGCCTTTGCAGAGGGGTTTGATATCGTATCACTGGGGAATATGCCATATTATGAAGCCAAAGCCAGCCTGCAGAAACTTGCGGGTGTCGGGCCGAAAGTTGCGGATTGCATACTGCTTTTTTCCCTTGGGCACAGAGACGCTTTTCCCGCCGATGTTTGGATCAAAAGGGTTTTGCAAAGCCTGTATTTTCCGGGAAACGAGCTTCCGCGGGATATATATACGTTTGCGAAGGAGCGGTTTGGCGAGGACGCGGGATTGGCTCAACAATATCTATTCTTTTATGCAAGGGAGAATAAACACGAACATTAAACAAAAAAAAAGAAACTATGTCCCCGTTCTGATTGACATGGAAAATAGCATTTTGTACGATTATTTAGTATTTATTTTATGAGGTGACGATTATGAAAGTTGCGTTGGTAATGGGCAGCGACAGCGATTTGCCGGTTTTAAGGCCTTGCATAGATGTTATAAAGGCTTTTGATATCGAGTTGGAAGCAAGGGTAATATCTGCGCATAGGACGCCGGACGAAGCGTTAGATTTTGCAAAGACTGCGGAAGAAAAGGGCATAGAGATAATTATTGCAGCTGCGGGAAAAGCCGCACATTTAGCGGGCGTTTTAGCGGCGCATACGGTCTTGCCGGTTATCGGCATTCCGGTAAACTCATCAACGCTCGACGGCATGGATTCGCTTCTTTCTACAGTACAGATGCCTGCGGGCGTACCAGTGGCAACGGTTGGGATAAACGCTTCCGAAAACGCAGGGCTGCTTGCAGCACAGATGCTTTCGCTAAAATATCCTTTGCTAAAGGAAAAACTTCAATACCACAAAAAAGTGATGGCGGAATCCGTCAGCATCAAAGATAAAAAACTGCAGAGTGAGCTGCAGACGATATAGGCGCTGTTTGCGCCTTTTATGATACGGAGGATCAAAAGTTGTTTGGTATTTACAGCGAGCAGGAACAGAAGATAGCGGAAATTGCGTATTTTGGGATATATGCTTTGCAGCATAGAGGCCAGGAAGGTGCAGGTATAGCGGTTTCCGATGCAGACGGGATCCATTGCAGCAAAGGCAAAGGTCTGGTTGTCGATATTTTCAAAACCGAGATGATTCGCTCATTGCCGGCGTCTAAAGTTGCCTTAGGCTGCGTGCAATACAGCGAGATGAAGCGCAGCGGCAGCGCGGATATTTTGCCGCTGGTCGCAGAATGCAAAACAGGCGGTATAGCGATAGCTACGAATGGAAAGCTATGTAATTACAATGAATTGAGCAAGGAGCTGCTATCGCAGGGAGCGATACTGCAGACGCAGACAGACAGTGAAATAGTTGCGAATCTGCTTACACGGCAACAATGCGATATCATAACGGCCGTAAAGAACGTAATGGATAAACTCAAGGGCGCCTATGTGCTGATGATACTGGCGGAGCAAAAACTCATTATCGCAAGGGATCCGAATGGTTTCCAGCCGCTTTCAATCGGAAAGGGAGACGGATTCATGGTTGTTGCCAGCGAAAACTGCGCGTTTGACGCCGTGCATGCGGATTTCGTCCGAGATGTTTTGCCGGGAGAGATAATAGTATTGGATGAAAGCGGATTGAGGAGCGAGGCGGTAAAGGCCGCTAAAAGCTCGCTCTGCGTATTTGAATATGTATATTTTGCACGAACGGACAGCTGCATCGAAGGCCTTTCAGTGTATCAAGCAAGACAAAACCTTGGCAAACAACTCGCCAAGGAACACCCGGTGGACGCGGACATGGTCTTTGGAGTGCCGGACAGTGCATTGCAGGCAGCCATGGGTTTTGCCGAGGAGATGGGCATACCTTACTCCGAAGGCTTGAGTAAAAACCGTTATATTGGCAGGACTTTTATCCAACCGGAGCAGTGGATGAGGGAGCAGAGTGTCAGGATAAAACTTAACGCCATAAGAAGCAATGTTGAAGGCAAACGCGTAGTGGTTGTGGACGACAGCATAGTCCGCGGAACTACAAGTAAAAACATAGTGCAGATGATAAAAGCGGCCGGAGCGAAGGAAGTGCATATGCGCATCAGCTCGCCGCCTTTTATGCATCTTTGCCATTTTGGAATAGATATACCGCGGCCCGAACATCTTGTAAGCTATAGCCACACGAAAGAGGAAATTAGGGAGATGATTGGTGCGGACAGCCTGCATTACCTTGGGCTGGACGGTCTGAAAAAGGCTGTAGAGTCTGCGAACTGCGGTTTCTGTATGGGATGCTTTACGGGTAAATATCCTATCGATATATAGATTTAGGAGGGCTTATGCCAATAGATTATAAATCTTCGGGTGTGGATGTAAACGCGGGATACGATGCCGTGCGGTTAATGAAAGAGGACGTTGAGAGCACCAAGGATGAAAACGTGATCTCCGGCCTTGCCAATTTTGGCGGAATGTATGCACTGGGCGGCCTTGGGATAAATGACCCTGTTTTAGTCGCGGGAACGGATGGCGTGGGCACGAAGCTTAAGCTGGCTTTTGAATTGGAACGATGTGATACCGTGGGAATAGACTGCGTGGCTATGTGCGTCAACGACATTGTCTGCCACGGGGCAAAACCGATAATATTTTTGGATTATATAGCGACAGGTAAGCTGATGCCTCATCAGGCCGCGGAGATAGTTAAGGGTGTGGCCGGCGGCTGCAAGCAGGCGGGATGCTCGCTTTTAGGCGGGGAGACCGCGGAGATGCCGGGTTTTTACGCAAAGGACGAATTTGATCTTGCGGGCTTTGCCGTCGGAGTTGTGGAGCGGAGTAAGCTAATTGATGGAAGTGCAGTTAAGGAAGGCGACGCGTTGATTGGCTTGGCTTCCAGCGGGCTGCACAGCAATGGGTTTTCTTTGGTGCGCAAGCTCTTTGAAATAGAAAAAAAAGCCCTGAATAAGGGGTTTGAAGGTATACCAAATATCGGCGAAGAGCTTTTGAAGCCGACGAGGATATATGTACGAAGCATATTGGGACTTTTGGAGTCCTGCGTGATAAACGGTATAGCGCATATTACCGGAGGCGGATTTATAGAGAATATACCAAGGATAATTCCGGAAGGGCTTGGAGTACGGATAAAAAAAGGATCCTGGGAGATGCCTGAAATATTTAAGCTGATCAAACGGCTGAGCGGTCTTGAAGACGGTAGTCTTTTCAACACATTCAATATGGGGATCGGGCTAGTATGTGCTGTTCCGGAAAATGAAGCGGAAAGTTTTATTTTAAGGGCTGAAAAATTTGGTGAAACAGCGTATAATATAGGCAGTGTTACAAAAGATTCGGGGGTATCCTTCATTTGAACATAACCGTTCTTGTGTCCGGTGGCGGAAGCAATTTGCAGGCCTTGATAGACGCTATTGAAAGGGGAGAGATAAACGCCCGTATCAATTGCGTTATTTCGGACAGGCCGGATGTTTTTGCTTTAGACAGGGCCAGAAAGCATGGCATATTGCCGGTTTGTATCAACAAAAAAGGCTTCGTCACGCAGCAGGACTACGAGGCCGAACTTCTTTCCCAACTTCGGCAGGCAGAAACGGAGCTTTTGGTACTTGCGGGATATTTGTCTATCCTGGGTACGGGAATAATCAAAGAATATAGTAACAAGATCATAAACATACACCCATCGCTGATACCTTCTTTTTGCGGCATGGGCTTTTATGGCAAGAAAGTGCATAAAGCCGCTATCGAATACGGTGTGAAATATTCCGGGGCAACCGCCCATTTTGTTGACGAAGGCGCGGACACGGGCCCCATCATAATGCAGGAAGTAGTGCCGATCTTTCCCGATGACGACGCGGATAAGCTGGCCGCAAGGGTTTTAGAAGTTGAACATAAGCTTTTACCGCAATCGGTTAAATTGTTTTGTGAAAACAGGCTGACAATTGACGGCAGGATAGTCAGGATACACGAATGACACGGAGGAGCGTTTGATATGAAAAAGCGGGCTTTTATTTCGGTTTCAGACAAACAGGGGATCGTCGAATTTGCAAAAGAGATCGATGGTCTCGGCTACCAGATCATATCTACCGGTGGTACGGCAAAAACACTGAAGGATAATGGCATAGATGTGACGGAGGTCAGTGAGATAACGGGCTTTCCGGAATGCTTGGACGGCAGGGTAAAGACCTTGCACCCCAAGATACACGCGGGGATCTTGGCAATGCGCGAAAAGAAAGAGCATATGGATAAGCTTAGAGAGTTGAAGATAGATCCGATAGACATAGTTGTAGTAAACCTTTACCCGTTTAAAGAGACTATCCAAAAGCCGGAAGTCACTTTGGAAGAAGCGATAGAGAATATAGATATCGGAGGTCCATCCATGCTGCGCGGGGCTGCAAAAAACTGGCAGGATGTTACCGTTATCGTAGATAAAGAAGATTACCCGAAGGTAATAGACGAGATAAAGAAAGCCGGAGAGGTTTCTAAAGAAACGAAATTCGTCCTGTGCACTAAGGTTTTTGAGCATACGGCGGCATACGACGCAATGATAGCGCAATACCTGCAAAAGGTTAACCGCAATGAATTCCCAGAGAAACTGACCTTGACCTTTGAGAAAGTTCAGGATATGCGCTATGGCGAGTATCATCACCAAAAGGCGGTATATTATAATAAGATAGTTATGCCGGGAGGTTATCTGCACGACGCCGTACAGCTGCACGGCAAAGAGCTTTCATACAACAATATCGGCGACGCAAACGGTGCGCTGGATCTTTTGCGGGAATTTGGAGATGAACCCGCGTGCGTTGCGATAAAGCATGCTAATCCGTGTGGCGTAGCAACGGGAAGCACTATATTTGAGGCATACCAAAAGGCTTATGAATGCGATCCGGTATCTATATTCGGGGGAATCGTCGCTTTGAACGGTGCTGTTGGCGCGGATACCGCTAAAGAGTTGGAAAAGACATTTTTGGAGATAATTATAGCGCCGGAATTCAGCGCCGAGGCGCTGGAGATATTGCAACAGAAGAAAAACATCCGCCTGATGAAACTTGCGGATATCAACAAACCGGCTTTGAATGAATATGAATTGAAGACAGTCTACGGTGGTGTTTTGCTGCAGGATATGAACACCCGCCTGCTGGATGGCAAATTATCGGTGGCAACAAAACGCGTGCCGACCGAAGAAGAATTGGGAGATCTGAATTTTGCATGGAAGGTAGTAAAACATGTAAAATCCAACGCTATCGTTATCGCAAAGAACGGGCAGACCCTTGGTATAGGGCCTGGGCAGACGAACCGCATCTGGGCGGCGGAGATAGCTTGCGAAAGAAGCGGAGCCAAGGCATTGGGCGCCGTTATGGCAAGTGATGCATTCTTCCCGTTTTGCGATTCCGTGGATGTTGCGGCAAAAGCCGGCGTCAGCGCAATAATACAGCCGGGCGGCTCGATAAGAGACGAAGAGAGCATATTGGCATGCGACAGGCATAATATTGCAATGGTATTTACAAACATGAGGCATTTCAAGCATTAATCGTGAGAGGGGTGGCTATTTGAAGGTTTTAGTTGTTGGTGGGGGCGGCAGAGAGCACGCCTTGGTTTGGAAACTAAAGCAAAGTAAAAGGGTTGAAAAAATATATTGCGCTCCGGGTAACGGAGGGATTGCCGCAGATGCGGAATGTGTTGATATCAAAGCGGATGAAGTAGATCAGTTGGTGGTTTTTGCAGCAAAGGAGAAAATAGACATGGTTGTTGTTGCGCCAGACGGTCCGCTTGCGCTAGGTCTTGTAGATAAGCTGGAGGAAGTTGGCATTAGGGCGTTTGGACCGAGAGCTCTTGCCGCCAAAATTGAATATAGCAAGGCTTTCAGCAAAAAACTCATGGAAAAATATGAGATACCCACATCCTGGTATGAAGTGTTTTCTGATTACATAACAGCCCTAAGCTATATCAAGCGCAAGGGTTTTCCGCTTGTAATAAAGGCAGACGGGCTTTCTCTGGGAAAGGGTGTTATAATATGAGATTCCTACGATCAGGGAAAGCAAGCCCTATCTTCG
>JAVBOF010000146.1:0-8313 GCA_031550915.1 Eubacteriales bacterium
CGCCGATTTTTATTGATGGAAAGTCCTTCGTATTTACCAATTCATACGCCGTGGAACGGCTAATTCTCATAATTTGCTGAATATCCTTCACGTCATAAAAAGATTTATCTATGTTTGGCTCAGATATTTGAGCAGTACATTTATCCATAGTTCGCACCTCCTATAAAAAATACGGCAGTGGACTGCCCTCGTGTTTGTGTGCCATATCTAAAGGCAAAAAGAGATTAGACCACTGCCGCAAACTCCTTTTCGTCTCGCGGCAAGTTGCCGCCCCATTATCGTGAGCATTGTTCTATGATTTGCAATATGTTTATGCCCGCGACAAATAATAGTAAGTAAATATCTGCATCATTGCAAAACGGGCGGCAGGCGGCTTTCACCTGCCCATTGGAATCTCACCACCCCGCCGGCGGCCGGGGCGCACTCTGGAACCCAATCTCGACTGTGCACAAGTATCATTATCCCTTCCATGCGTATCATCGCCACAAACCTGCCACGGCCTGTTTTCAGCACAGTTTTATCGCTCATATCATGGCGCACCTGCTGATTGGCTTTCCATCTCTGGACGCACGGGGAACGTACCTGTTTTGCTTTTTATAAAGCCGTAATAAAACCGCTTGTTTGTCAAAGAACATGTGAGAGGGTCGGGGGAAAGAAAAACCCTCTCACCTTTAAGCCGAAAAAGTGAGAGGGCTGCCGAGATTTTTTTATGATTCAGCGAATATTTTTTTCAAGCGTTCCAAAAGCACACGTTTTTTCGTTTGAAGTGTTGAGCGTGCAATCCCCAATTCCTTTGCTAGCGCGGATTCACTTCTGTCACTGAACAGAAAAAGAAGAAGCTGCCTGTCTTCCTGATTAAGCAGCTTCAATGATTCTTTGAGCTTGTCCAGCATCATGGCGTGAATGACCGTGTCCTCCACGCTTGGAGCATCGTCTATAATAACGCTCTCGCCTTGGAAACCATCTGTATCGAGAGCATGGTACGACAGCAATCCATGCGCCTGGTCGCGTTCGACCAGATACTTTTCACGTCTGCGCATCTTGTAATAGACTTGATAGACTTCCTCAGATACGGGAACCAGTTCATCGAATACCTTGATATGGTATTGCTTCATAGAGTTGTCCTCCTTTTCGTTTTTGCTGGTGTGAAACGAAAAGGAGGAAAGGTGGCGCGCGAATACGCGGAATTACGAAAATACCCTGTAGCAGTAAAGCAGACAGGGTTAAATAGGAACAAATAGTGCTATCTATATGAATTGTATAACTACATACAGGGACAGAATATTCCCGTAAAAAATACAAGCTTTTTTTGAGCGATTATGAAAAGTGTAAGGTGAACGATCAGTAGCCATTGCGACAACCTCCCGTTGCCGCCATGCCCCTAAAAGTGGGTGCATTAAATACACCCTCCATATCCTATTTTTTCAAAAAAGGAAACGGCGGCTTTGATGCTATTTCAAAACCGCCGTTTGGTCTGCAAATCTTCCATTAGCAAACCGTTTACCAAACGCGGCTTACTTGCTTTGCAGATGATAGATGTGCTAATTGCCTTTCCTTTTGTGTTTCATAATGATAATGCCAATCCCCAAGAACAAAATACCCGAACCAATCACAACAGACAGCATCACCCAAAGCGGTACCGCGTTGCCGTCCAGCACATAGGTAATACCGTTTTCCGATGCGTAGATATCCACAATTTCTTTCGTTGTCATGAAAGTTCCCTTTACCGTCTGGTCAATCACATTGGCGAATACGCCGGAAAGCGGCGCCTCAGTCATAACATCACGCATCATCGTTGCGCCATGATGCGGCGGGAAAATGGCAAATATCTTTTTTATATATTCAGGGAAAACACCGAGCGGTAGAAAAACACCTGTGATAAAGCCGACAACTGCAGATACGATGCCTGTTAAAGTATTATAAACGTTTGGGCTTTTCATCAGCAGTGCAACCACAAAAAAGATGCTTGTGGAAGAAAAAGTATTGGCAGCTATAAGGCTAATTACCTTTATGAGTGAATGAATGTTAAGCCAATAGCCGCCGTTCACAAAAATGAAACTTTGAGCAACGAAAAGGCATACGATGTTGAGCAGTGTGCCTATGATGAACGGAGCAAACCAATATCCAAATACTAATTTATCACGAGATTTTACTGTCACAAGGAAGCTGTCAAGGCGCCTGTCCGTGCTGTCCTGCACCATCAGTGCAAGAACATTGAGCGGCACAAGGACGCAATTAATCATTAGCACACCGGCCATCGCTGTGCTATCCACCAGCCAGCGCATATTCTCAAGATTGATACCCTCGACAGTCGCATATATCTGCTTCATGCTATTGGCCATATAGTCCCCCAAGAACATGGACAACAGCACGACCAAAAGCACCATATAGACAAACGAAAACAAGATAGCGATCGGGTTTTTCAAATATAGTTTTATCGTGCGCCTTGTGAGCGTCCATACTTCTATCATAGAATGTCTCCCCCTTTGTGGCCAGTGACATTCAAGAAAACATCATCCAGCGTCCCCTTGATAAGTTCAAAATCCGTGAAATCATTCAAGCTATTCACGATTTTTAACGCCTCGTGGCTGTTTTCAACCGACAGATACAATACATCGTTTTTTTGCTGCGCCTGTAATCCCATTGCTGATAGCTGTTTTTTGCCATACTCCAAATCTGCAAACCGCAACCGGAGCGTATCTTTGCAATGTTTATTCTTCAAAGCCGCAGGAGTGCCGTCAGCATAAATTTTCCCCTTTTCAAGAATGACAACATAATCCGCTACTGCGGCTTCTTCCATATAGTGCGTTGTCAAGAATACGGTCATTTCATTTTGTACTTGCAACGTACGGATTATTTCCCAAATGTTTTTTCGTGTTTGCGGGTCAAGCCCTGTTGTCGGTTCATCTAAAATCAGCAGCTTGGGCGTACAAATTAAGGCACGGGCAATTTCGCATTTTCGCTTTTGCCCTCCGGAAAGTTTTCCATACGGCCTTTTCCATACATCCTCTAATAGCATCAGCTTCCGCAGTTCCTGAATACGCAGCTTTAACGCTTTGCCAGATAATCCGGAAAACTTGCCGCGCGTATAAAGATTATCTTCTACGGTGAGTGGAAAATCCAATACGTTTTCTTGAAATACAATGCCAATCTGATTGCGGATTTCGGGTGCGTTTTTATCCAAGTCCAGCCCATTCACAAATATTTTCCCCGACGTCTTATCAAGTAGGGTACAAATCATATTGATAGTCGTTGACTTGCCAGCCCCGTTTGTACCAAGAAAGGCGAATAAATCACCCTGCTGCACTTCAAAACTAATGTTATCAACGGCAAGTGTATCGGTAAAATGTTTGGTCAGGTTTTCGATTCTAATTATACTCGACATACTGTCACATCCTTCCAACAGCAATATATCACATTACGTAACGTAATTAGCAAGCGCTTTAAAATAAAAAAATCCGAAGCGGCGTATGCTTCGAATAAATGGCTTATTCGATTATTTACTACGAAAAATCTCAATCGCTTTTTGCAGAAAGAGCTCGGCTTTTTCGATGAGCTCACGTTCAGGTGGGCTCCATGCCGCCCTTTTCTGGTCGACCTCCAAGTAAGCATTTTGGTGTGCAACATTTCCCCCTGTTACCTTCTCGGTCATGGCTTCCCATTCGGCGGCCAGCTTTTGGGCGATTGCTTCTTCCGGTTCTATTCCTGCTTCATTATATGCCGCCGCTTTAATCGACAAGCGTTTCCAGACCATGTAAAAGTCTATAGCATCATCCGGTGTGGGAAAATGCTCAGAAAAGATTTGTTTTTGCTCATCTGAAAAATCAAAGTTATACCAATTGGATAAATCGACGGTTCCAAGTGATTGCATAAATGTTGTCAACAACATCCACGGTGGATTTTTACCTGCAGCCTCAATCTCCTGACATGCCTCGATTGCGGATATACTACTTTGCAGGTTGTTGATTTGATTGTAGAGAAGCATCTTCTGCCGCGCCAATAAGTCGCTCGCCCTATCTTCGAGGGATTTATCCAACAGTTTATCCTTTATTTGTCCCAAAGGAAAGCCCAAGCCGCGATAGAATACAACATGCTCCAACTTTACCATGTCGCTTTCCGTGTAGTATCTGCGTCCGCCCTCCGTTCTGCCGGATGCAGGGAGAATGCCGATATTATCATAATGCTGCAACGTGCGAATGGTGAGACCGGATTGCTTCGCGGCTTCCCCTGTGCTGATAATCTTTTCATCCATAATGTTCACCTCGGAAACATTATATCACATTACGTCGCGTAATAAATATGGCTAGATAAGATAAAATAGCTCTTCATAATCTATACCAGCCTTTCGTCCAGCAAATCATAAATCTTACTCAAAAGAAACTTAGCTTGGCGTATGCTGTCTGGGGAAATGGCTCCACTGTTCACCGCTTTTGCAATCTGATTGATATTGCGCCCAATGTGATTTATCTCTGAATATAGTCCTCTTAATTCAACCTGTGGACGCTCTTTTACGACTTCTCCTACCAGCCGCTTTCTGGCTAGCTCGCTTAGGGATAAGCCTGTTCGTTCCGCATTTCTGGAAATATTGGCGTATTCCTCTGGGGAGATGCGGATATACAGCCGCATGGTTCTTTTAGCCATGATTATTACCTCACTTTCTTATTGGCATTTATGCCAGGGTACAAGGGTTCTCCCTTGCTGTTGGCATTTGTGTGCGTACAAATGCTATACTTGCTGGTATGCTCACACTACGGGTGAGCATACCTTTCGCCGCCTTTGGCGGCGTATAGCGGCTGGGCGGAACCCTGCTGATCTGATGTGTGAATGTATAATGTGTGTGGGATGGCAAATGGGACTTATGCTTGCCGGGCATCCGATCGATTGGAACTGCTCTTGCCTTAGACAGCCCTTTCATTCCATAGCGGATTCAATGTTTAGGTTGGTTGGGATAGCAGGCTGGGAGAAAGTTATTGGTCATGCTGGACCTCCTTTGATAATTTAGTGAATATGTGTTGTACGTCATAGTGACGCCTTGAAATGAAGGGGTATATTGTTTTGTACGTAACCTGTATGTACAGCATCGATATATCTCTTTCCAGATAGCAAAAATCCCTCTCAGCTAGCTGAAAGGGGAGAGTGTGAGAGGGGAAACCGGCGCAATGGGGCTAGGTGTAGCGGTTAAAAATGGGCAGACTTCCCCCTTGGTTTGAAATTAGAATTTTTTAGGTTGTTTACCTGAGCGTAATTTCGCATCGTGGTGTACGGATAACCTTAAACCCGAAATGTCATGAGACCATCCCGAAAACTGTGTAAACCTCTGGAAAGGTGATAAGATAGAAGCATCGAAACGGAGGTTTTCGCATGGCAAAAAAGGATACAAGGACAAGGCAGGAACGGCAGGCCGACCGAAAAAAGCTGTATGAGATTCTACAGCAGGCGGGCGTGCAGATGGAAAGCTTTGAGGATGCGCAGGAACTGTTCAAGGACATGGTGGCCATGACGCTGGGAAACGGGCTGGAGGGCGAACTTGAAGAAGAACTCGGCTACAGCAAGTACGACTACCGGAACAAAAACACCGACAACAGCCGCAATGGGCATACGGAAAAGACGCTCAAAAGCAGCCTGGGAGAGATCGAACTAAGCGTGCCGCGCGATCGCAAGGGCGAATTTGAGCCGCAGTTGGTGAGGAAAAACCAGACCACGTTGACTGGCGACATAGAAGAAAAAATCTTATCCATGTACGCAAAAGGCATGAGGACGGGCGACATTGAGGCGCATATTCGGGATATCTACGGCCTGTCGGTGTCGGACAGCACGATCAGCCGAGTGACGGATAAAATCCTGCCGTTGGTGCGCGAATGGCAGCAACGGCCACTTGAAAGTATATACGCGGTAGTATTTCTGGATGCCGTGCATTTTCACGTACGCAGTGAAGGCCAGATCGTCAAAAAGGCTGTATACATCGCCATCGGCGTGCAACTCGACGGCAAGCGTGATGTGCTGGGAATGTGGATCGGGGAGAACGAGAGCGCGAAGTTCTGGCTGGGCATTTTGAACGGGCTCAAGAATCGCGGCTTGGAAGACATCCTGATTATCTGTGTGGACGGGCTGAGCGGATTTACCAACGCAATTGAAGCGGTATATCCGAAAACCGAAATCCAGCAATGTGTGATTCATCAAATTCGCAACACCACCCGGTTCGTTTCATACAAGGATGTCAAAGAGCTAATGAAAGATATCAAGGAGGTCTACGCAGCAGCGGATGAACAATCGGCTCTTTACGAGCTGGAGGTATTTGATGGCAAATGGGGTAAGAAGTATCCCCGGATTGCCGTATCCTGGCGGGATAAGTGGCCATATCTATCTACGTATTTCAAGTATCCAGCCGAAGTCCGAAAGCTGATTTATACAACAAACGCGATCGAGAATTTCAATCGGCAGTTGCGCAAGGTGACCAAATCCAAGCCGGTATTCCCGACGGATGACAGCCTGCTTAAAATGCTGTATTTGGCCATGATCGATATCACGAAAAAGTGGATGGGCCGCCGCCAGGACTGGGGCGCGATACACTCACAGCTGGAGGTTTTCTTCGCAGACAGGCTCCCGGAGTAGCCAAATTCGACCGCCCCGTCAAGGGTAAATGTACGGCCGCGAGCGGCCGCCCTTGACATGCCAGTCGAATCCGGCTAAAATGCAACCAAGGTGGAAATGCCGGTTCCCGGCGTTTCCGCCCACATTAAATTTTGCTCTGTTTTATCGTCTTTTACTGTTTACACAGAATCTGGGACATAGCCAATGTCATACATAAACCAAATAAAGACTATAGTTTTTTGGGGCCCTGCTTATGGAACTTATTCAATCCACCAGATATGTCAATAAAATCAGAAGCTTTTATACCGTCTATTTTGTCTTTTGACAAAAATATTGTTTGTAACCCAATCTGATTCGCGTATTCAATAATTGAAGGATATACTTTCTTGAATATTTCAATTCCCATTGGTTGGTTTGCTGAATCAATAATTAGTAACGGCATACAAATTAATCCATGGAAATGCTTCTTTAGATATGCAAACATACACAGATAAGTTAGAATTTGCAAGTGCGTTTGGCGTGCCATGCTACCAGGCGAATAATACTTCTTTGCATTATTCTGAGTATGTGCAGTATATAGAAATAATCTAAACGGATCAAATTCAACCGAAAAACCAGATTCAGCACGATCCTCATCTACATGTTTTACATGGACTTCTTTTGATAAGTATTTTTCAGTTAAAGCAATATTGAAATTTGTAACATTATTCTTATTAAAATTACCTCTTAATTGTTTTAATTCGCTTTTTAAATCCTTTATATGTTGCTCTAAAGTAATGACTTTGTTCATATCTACACTTTTTTCTACTACAGAAAAATACGTTTCCAAAAGTCCTATTTTCTTAATAGCAACATCATATTCGAGTTCAGATGCTTGTGCTTTGAGTATATTTATCTGATTGTCGATTTTTTCTTTTTCAGCTTGAATCTTTCTAATTGAACTCTGATAATCAGTTAGTGCTAAAATTACCTTATCATCTTCAATATTTTTTATCATTTCCACAATAGCAGAACAATAATGTTCATATTGTGGTGTTTCTTTTACTATAGCATTTAAAATAGTTAACAAACGAGTTGTATGGGTCTTGCGCTCGACCATATTACTTGATTGATTTTGCATATAGGTATACAATTTTATTTCTTCTGCTAAGGAGAATGAAGCTTTGGTTAAAAAAACAAGATCAGGAGAAATTGTTTTCTTAGTCCTTTCAAAATTTAACTTAAATTTTTTGAATGCGTCAGCATCTTTTGTGTTATCTCCAGTATACTTTATTTGCAGTTCATTAAAGAGTTTCTTAATCTTGTATAAACTTGATTGATATTCAACATAAGTTTCATTGAGCTTTGAAAATTCTTTTTCAGATTGCTCTAAGTCTAACCGTTTTTTATATATTTGTTCGATATTCTCATAATTGAAGAAAAAATCCATAATATTTCTAATTCTGATTTGATGTTTAAGCTCTTTTGCTTTGGTAAAAACCACACTTAGGTCGCCTAGTCCTTTCTCTTCAATAAAATTCAAGAAGCTAAAAGACCTAAATGTAACACTCTCATCAAAGACTTCTTCATATACTTCCAAGAAACGATGGTTATGCATATCATTTAGAATTAAACATATGTTTTTTTTGTAAGTATCTGAACTAACAGCACTATATTCACTATCCATAGATCTTCGATAATAGAATTCATCTAGTAAAGATCGCTTGATCCATAAAAAAGTAT
>JAVBOF010000136.1:0-10330 GCA_031550915.1 Eubacteriales bacterium
AATCAATAGTTTTTAGCTTTTCAACAGTCTTATTATTGTTGTTTTCGATATTTTTATTGAGTGCAAAGTCATAGGCGATTTTGGAAGATTTAACCATATTTACCACTTGCCCGCAGCCAACAAAAGCAGATAGCAAATGGGGATAGCGCTGCGCGAATTGTAAACCTAGAACACTGCCCCAAGAATGACCTATTAACAAGAGTTTTTCTTTCCCGAAGCGCAGCAATAGCCTTAGCACCAACTGATGTAAATCGTTCAGAAAAATATCTATCGAGACAGGTTCTGCCGCAGAGAAACGATAGTATGATTTTCCCGCTCCCCGTTGTTCCCATATTGCAACCGTATACGAATCTTGTAATGCTTTATTGTATTTTGATACTAAAGGCAATGCTGCATCACCAGGTCCGCCATGCAGGTATAATAGCAGAGGGTTAGCTGGATTTTTATGGCTTATGGCAACACATTGTTTTGCATTATTTAATTCGATAAATTCAATACTAATTATTTTCACCTTCGCATTATGTAAAGAATAGAATCATTTGCACTATAACAAAAACCGCTCAAAGGTTCAAATCCTCTAAGCGGTTTTGAACTGTCTAAGGGTTATAAAAAAGATATTTTTGCGTTTTTGGTGTAGGGATTTGAACTCTCGCAAGTTTATTCCTTGCTTCAACTAATCTTATTTTGTACGCCTGTTGCGTTTACCAGAAAAATCAGCAACCTCTAGTTTGAATACCGTGACCGCACTGAGCATATTATCAGGAAAAGCAAATTCCTTGTCTGGTGCATATTTTTTCATCAGTTTCTCTAAAGCATGGATTTTAGAAATTTTATCAACGCACAACACTATTTTGCCATTACCTATTACACTCTCATACTCCATTGAATATGAGGAAGCTAAATCACCTTCAATTAATTTGTGTTCGCAGTCTATTTCAAAGGCTGCAGAAGGATTGTTACTTATAATTTCAAGCTTTTTACCCTCTGTTGCACCATGAAAATAAAGAGTGAGTTTATCATCAATGTACTCATAGCCATAATTCATAGGCACTATGTAAGGAATGTTGTTTAATGATAGAGCAATTCTACAAACATCGCATTTTTCGACAATTTCAATAATTTCAGACTGATTTATAATTTCCCTATCTTTTCTTCTCATAAGAATCCGCCTTCACAAAATATAAATAATCTTCGCTTGCCTCATAATAGCAAAAACCTGTCGTTAAATCAATTTACAGATTCTACGGCAGGTTTCGACAATTGGCGGAAAGGGAGGGATTCGAACCCTCGGACGGGGTTAGCCGTCACACGATTTCCAGTCGTGCGCCTTAGACCGGACTCAGCCACCTTTCCATGTACGTTCGTAATTATTACATAATGTAAAAGCTTTTGTCAATAGCACTAAGCCTTGTTTGTGCGCTTTATGCATAAAATAGTATGTTTGACAAACAATTCTAAGGATGGGCCCTACACTTCAAACATTGGTTTGACTACTATGTTGCCCTGAAAGATACAAGGAGGCAATAATGTTGTTTATAGAATATCTAAAGGATATTTTTACATATGATCCGCCCAGCGCTGAATTCTCGTTGGACGAATCCGCCGACGGGTCACTGCCGGAAAAAATTCAAAATAATAGTGCTGCTTATGTCGTAAAGGATGATGGTACCGACCCTAGTATGGAAAGGACAAGTAGGTATCTTAAAAAACTGGGAATCGAAAAGCAGAAAGTGGCCAGGGAAACTGCAGATACATTTTCAACTCCGCATGAAGAATCGGACCAAAATATGCGGGGATATACATTTGAAGGAGATTTGCAGAAGGATAAGGACAATATACAACAGGCTTTTAATAAGGATATAAACGCAGATATAATCTGCAGGGATTTTTTGGTATTTGGTGAGCACAAGGCTTGTTGTTTTTATATTGACGGAATGATAAACACCACGATGTTATCTGACTATATATTAAGATGGCTTCTAGATAAAAACTCTCGTAATCCGCAGCTGGATGCGCTTTTTGCGGAAACACAGTCCAATAGGGATAAGGGCGGTAAAGCCGTTGGGGATGTTTTGCAGATACTTTTTGAAAGCGTTGTCTCCATAAAATCAGGTAAAGTGACCAATACGCTCGACGAAGCCGCAACGCTCATGCTGGATGGTTTTTCGGCGATATGCGTTGAAGGCTGTAATGGCTGTCTGGTTTTGGAGACGATCGGGTTCGAGCGGAGGCAGGTAGAGAAATCGGAGAACGAAAAAATTATACTGGGGCCGAAGCAGGGATTTTGCGAAACCCTCAAAAGCAATGTCGTATTGCTTCGCCAGATAATCCGCACTAACGATCTGATAAATGATATGCAGGTTGTGGGAGCTGACAACAATATCAAGTGTTCCATCGTATACCGGAAGGATATTGCAAACCCTGCGCTGGTAAGGGAGGTCCAGCGCAGGGTGAAGGCAATTAAGACGAGACTTATTACAAGCGATGGCATGATGCAGCAGCTTATGGAACGGCATAAGTTGAATATAATGCCTCAGATTTTACAGACGGAACGGCCGGACAGGGTTGCGGCGCTGATTATGAACGGACATGTGGCTGTCCTTGTAGACGGGAGCCCTTACGCGCTTGTGGCCCCGGTCACTTTTTATATGTTTATTAATTCACCGGAGGATTATTATCTTAGATGGCAATACGCCTTGGTCGCAAGGATGACGCGCTTTGTGGGCCTGTTTGGAACGGTTTTATTTCCGGCCGTATATTTGGCTATTATGCTTTACCAGCAGAATTTTTTGCCGGAGGAGATATTGATTTCTATCATATCTTCTAGAAAATCCATTGGATTGAGTGTTTTTGCAGAACTTATTGTCATATTTACCGCTTTCGAGCTCGTACGCGAAGCGGGAATACGCATACCCGGAGGCATCAATCAGGCGTTGGGCATAATAGGTGCGCTTATTTTGGGACAGGCGGCAGTAGCGGCCAATATAGTAAGTCCGATCATAATAATCATAATTGCCATATCGGGGCTTGGGGCTTTTGCTGTACCGAATTATACAATGCAGCTCTCGCTGCTTTATATACGGGTTTTCTTCATCTTTATGGCAGCAATTGCAGGATTCTTTGGGATAAGCATAGCTTTTATGTTTGCATTGGCCTTCCTATGCAATACCAATTCATTCGGCGTACCGTTTTTTGCGCCTTTCGCTCCAAAAACAAAGGATAAAGGCGCGTTTTTCAGGGGAGCGTTCAGCGGGCAAAAGAAAGGCAAGGATTATTTGGATCCTTTGGATTATTGAGGAGGGATGGTTTTTGGCAATAGGGCTTAGGACAGGCGTTACCGGAAGACTAGAAAACGGCTTTCTGGTGTTTGCTGTTTGCGCGTTAAAAGCTTTGGATATGCTGGACAGGGTATATTTCACGTTTAGTGATGGAGGTGGATTGTTTGCGCCGGTTGTTTCGTGCGCAGCTGCATTTATTGTATTACTGTTACTGCTTTTGGCGATGAGGCGGTCGCCCGAGAAGGATATTATCGAGATGATCACGGATACATTCGGAGGATTCCTCGGAAGGATAATAGTCATAGTTTTGGCTATCTTATTGCTATGCGGAGCGGCTAATACACTTGTACATCAGGGCACGTTGCTTCGGTTTTATTTTTTCCCGCGCACCCCTTTTTACTGGATATACTTTCTGTTCTTTGCAGCTATATTACCAATGGTTTGGATCGGCATGGAATCCTTGGCCAGGGCAGCTCGGTTCGTAGGGGTGCTTTTTGGTGCGGTTTTTTTATTGATAATGCTGTTTGGACTCAGTGGTTTCAGAATCACAAATATCTATCCTTTGTTCGGCGACGGGCTGCCGGCAATAGTAAAAAACGGTTTCGCAATCGGATTCGGCTTCTTTGATATACTGGCATTCGCTATGATAGCCTCTGGAGGAAAGAGACGAGCATATTGGAGAAAGCCGATGCTTTGGGGCCTTGGCGCGGCGACTGTTTTTGTTTTATTCGTTGGTGTATGCATAAATCTTTTGATTGGCAATGAAGCGATGAGTTTGCTGCCGTCTTCTTTTTTTGAGATGGTGTCGCTGTCTATAAACAAAAACCTTTTGAAATACTTTGCGCCTGTAACATCGTTTGCACTGCTTACAACGGTATGCTTGTCCTCGGCGTTTTCGCTGTACGGTGCATCGTATGCATTGAGCAAAATTTTTGGTCTGAAGGACAGCAGGCCGTTTGCCCTTGTATCATGCACGCTCTGTTTTTTGGTATGTATACTGGCTACTTTTGAGGAAGCGGCTTTTCCATATGCGGCCATGTTTATTATGCAATACGGATGGATAGCAATGATTTCTTTGCCATTGCTGGCTAATATTCGCTTTACTAGGCAGCGCAAAGCAGGAGATTTAATATGAAGAGAAAAGCGTTAAGCATTATTTTGATCCTGCTGATATTACTGGCAATACCTCCGATGTCAGCCTGCTATGATTCGCTGGATGTGGATGACATCGCCTTTGTAATGTCTATAGGTTTTGACAAAGGCGAGAAGGAGCGGTTCCGATTTACTTTTCAAACGCCTGTATTGGCTGACGCTTCAGGTGAAGGCAAGAATACGGAAAGCGCGGTATTAATAAGCATTGAAGCAAACAATCTTGAGGATGCGATCAATATGGCAAATGTAAGCCTACCAAAGAGGCTTAGTACGATCAGCACCAAGTATATGATCTTTTCGGAAGAGATTGCAAGAACGGACGAATTTTTTATATTCATAGAGGATATGATCGACTCCAACAATATTTCTAATGCTACCGACATATTTATATCCAAATGCGATGCGGGCGAATTCCTTGAAGGAATGAAAGGAGATTTGATATCCAACTTGCCTAAGATGCAGAGGAATATGTTGCTTGAACCTGAAAATTCCGGACTGTTTTGCAAATGCACGTTGGTAAACGCATATGAAGGCTTGACGGGAAAGGGCTCCGATGCTGTAATTGCGCTTTGCGATATAAATAAAGATGCTATCGCGGGGGAGGAGCAGGAAAAATCCGCGGATTCAGATAAAAGCGGCGGGGGCATGGCAGTTTCGGGAATGGATGAGGAAGAAAAAGGAATGCAAAAAGGCAAGGAACAGCAAGATGCCGAAGATGAAACAGAAAATACGGAAGAAGCGGATGCAGTCAAAGATGACGGAAGCAACGGAAACGCCGAAGGCAATGTGGACGACAATATCGGTGATAGATTTGCCGGTCAGCTGATTCGCAAGGGAGGACTTGGTATAGAGATACTTGGGTCTGCAGTCTTTTTAGACGGGAAGATAGCGGATACCTTAAATGGCAAAGACACCAGATTGTTACTAATGCTGAAAGGCGACTTCAACAGAGGGATATTCGATTTTATAAATAAAAAAGACATACGAAGGGAGTTTGGAATGGAAATACGGCAATTCAGAAAACCAAAGCTGGATATCGATCTGTCGGAAGCGGTACCAAAGATCGAATGCAAGCTTTTTTTACGAGGATTCGCGACAGAGGACATTGTCGAACTGAACGATGCGGGAAGGCGAAAAGAGTTAGAAGAGGATGTTGAACGGGAGCTTCTTATGGATATAGATGCATTGATGAAGCGCCTTCAAGCTACAGGTAGCGACGCGGCGGATTTTGCGAATGGCGTGAAAAAGAACTTTTTGACCAATGCAGAGTGGGATGCGTATGATTGGAAGAGTATGTATCAAAAGGCGGAGATCGATATTGACATGGACTTTAATATGGTGAAAAGCAACCTTACATAAAAATGGAGAGTATGATTGGCCTATGGAAGTTTTTGCTTTGATTCCGGTGGTTTTGAGCCTGGTTTGGACTACCGGATATGTTGCCCGGTGCATAGGAAAAAAGGAGAGGCTGCAGGCGTTTGGCATTATGGTGTTTATGCTGGCCATCCTTGCGGCTCTATTCCGGATAATCTATCTGGATTATTTAAGATAAAAAGCCCGGTCTGTTTGCAGACCGGGCTTTTTTCAAAATATCTTACAAGGTTATATCAATCATGATTAGCCGTCTGGATCAGTTTGGCGCGTACGATCAGTCTTCTGGCATTCGAAACGCCGCCGAATTCCTGGCAGGTAGTCAGCGTGATGACAGGTTCGTCGGTGTCTTCGATCAAAGTCCAGTCGTCAGGCATGGTTATCGTTTTCTTTTCAACGAGGTAGGCATAGCTTTTATCCAAAGCATGCAGATATATTTTGGATTCGCCTTCCACTAAAAGGTCAAGATGACGGAAAAAGTCTGATGGGCCCGTCCGATGTCCAGCCATGGCGGTGTTCCCGATGAACCCGGGCATTGGCGTTTCGGGATAAAGCGACGTTCCGCCTCTCATCTTTGTATACATCTGCTGGAGGTTTTCGGTTTTGAAAACCCCGCAAACAAGGTTTATATCCGGTATCTCCAACTGCATATCCGGATTGCCAAGCGATTCCCAATCCGGCATCGGTGCAGGGATGACACTTTCGCCATCAAGGATATCGCCTGCGGTCTTCCACGCGTTGGAATTGGTTTGGGCACTTTTTTGCATGGCATTTATATCGATATCGGTATAATCCTCTACATTTCCCATCTTGGATTTGAAATCTGAACTGAGTTTGTTCATTGCCGCATAGCTCATCTGGCCCAATATCATAGGATAGGCTACAAATCCTATACCCGCGACGATAAGTATTATCGCAATTGCCAACAGGATACCGCCGCCCTTTTTTTTCTTTTTTTGAGGATTTGTTCCCGCGGATGCTTGTTTTTGATTGGAAGCGGGATATCCACCGGATTGGATATTCTCAGTTTCGATAGAATTTCTGGAATCCTTTTTTTTTGCGGGTTTGTCCCCATCTTTTTTTTGCTGCTTCATATTCATATATAGGTCTGTTCTGGATGGCGTTTTATTTTCGGAATTTTCCATATATATCCTCCGGTCACGTTTTTAATAATAATAAAAATACATAAATTAACCTATTTACATTTTTAGTATACACAACTCAAGATATTTCTTCAATTAATATTAAGTATCGGTAAAATCACAAAAACATTAAACTAAAATGGTAAAAAACATATGATATGATAATTTTTATATATTGAAAGTTTACCCAGATATGTTGTTATTACCAAAATTGGTATTGCAAAATGTTAATAATTATAATATATTCTTTATAACAAATATTATGTATAAACATGTTAGATTTTACATATATTACTTTTTATCCAATTTCTTTAGGAGGGCGTAATTATGCAACAGGATGTTTTGGTCAGCATTGTTGACAGAATGATGGTTTTGCCTCTGATGTATAGAAAACTTATGAAAAAGGCTGAGCCGCAGAATAATATTGGAATGGCTCAGCTGAATATTATGATTTTTTTAGACAAGGGCGATAAAGTACCTATGTACGATATTGCAGACAAGATGTCTGTGTCAAAACCTAATTTAACGCCACTTGTTGATAAACTATGCGCGTTGGGATATGTTGAACGCTTTCCAGGTGAATTGGACAGGCGCGTTACATTCATCGGGTTAACAGAAAAAGGAAAGAAATTTATAGATGAATACCGGATATCGCTGGCAAAAATAATAGGATCCAGTTTTTCCTCGATGTCATTGCAGGAACAGAAGAAACTGGATTCCGCAATGGATACTATAATGAAATCTTTAACTTCAGTATAATGCGCTATCTCGGTGAATATTTGTCCATTGAGTCAGATGTTCATTTTTTTTGGCAGCGAAAAAACTATGTAAATAGGGTATCACGGCAAACAATTTATATTTAAATGGTATAAAAGTGGATGAAAAATGTAAATATTTACAGAAAAAACTTGAAGTTTTTTGATTCCTGTAGTAAAATAAGACAGGAATATAATAGTAATTATCATATTGTAAATGAAAAGTTTGAACTTGCCGAATATGTTATGGCATTAAAGGCCATACACATTTAATAGTATAATTATAACATGTCATCTATATATTGTTATATGGGGTGACCGACACAGCACTGTAATCGATATAAGGCATAGGTCATGAGGATCGGGAGAGTTAACTCGACTGGTTGTATGTTGAAAACACGTTTATGACATCTTTGCAGAGCTGTTGTAAAATGTGTTTTTTTATTTTCCGGGTGTGGAAGAGGTCTCCGCACGGAAAGTGGAAAAATATAGAGTTTTTCCTAAAGATTAGGTTTGGAAAAACCGATATTTACTTTGGTGTCATGATTTGGAAAACACCGAGTACTAATTGCAGCACGATTTGAAGCATCAGATTTTTTTGTGGACTGAATCACTGATAGGAGGGTTTTATTGTGGCAAAGATTGGTAAGAGAGGTATTGCATTATTTATTTCGGTATTCCTTGTGTTGGTACTTGTTGTTGGGAACATCAACCCGACAAACATTTTTGCAAGTACGGATAATCCAACAGCAGAGGAAACATCGAAGCCAGTAAAGGCTTTGACCGAAGGGGCGCCGGAGACGAGCCCAGATACACAAACTAATAATGACAGCGGGGTGACACCTCCGCCGGACAAGACCGAAACGCCGCCTTCAAGTAACGTTTCGGAGACACCGAAGCAAGCAGAAGAAGGAAAATCTTCGGCAGCGCCGGCAGTGAATACACCGGTTTCTACTGTAGCGGCGACAAACGAGCCTTCAGAAAAACCTTCAACTGGCCAAAACGCTGGCCAGGCTTCGCCGTCTTCTGTGGCCACACCGGCCCCAACAGCTCCGAAGAAAGGTGCGCTGACAGCAAAGGACGATACAGATGCGCCGGAACAGTTGACCTACATTGCTAATTCGGTCAAATTGCTTTTAACAGCAAGCAATTATGTCGTAACATCCGGTTCGAAAGATATTATCAACGTTACTATGTCTTTCAACAGTTCCAACAATTTCATTTATAAAGATATGGAAGTACGTATACCGCTGCCCGCAGGTGCAACCCTCGTTCAGGAGTTGAACTGGGATGGCGGCATTACTTTGCGGCAGGTTGGAAGCGACCTTATATTGAAGATACCACAGGTCGGAGGCACAGACCCTGCGTCTAAAGTGGCTTGGGGCAACGGGCTTGAGTTCGCTTTTGAAGTGGTTCCTTTTGAAAATGGAAAAACGCCAAATGGAACGAAAAGCAAATACACAGCTACTCTCTGGCATAAAAACGCAGACACAAGGGAAAGCGCGTCTATTGATCTAACAGACAAATCGGAGATCGTGTGGAATAATCCGTCTTTGACAAATAACCCGAACACGACTACCAATATTGCGTATGATGTAACGAAGATAGTAGGCCCTTTTATACATACTATAACTATGACTTCGCCGACTGTGCCGTATGGGCAGGAATGGGCGAAAGAACTTCAATATAAATATATATTGACACTTCCGGCGGGAATGACGCTAGAGAACGGTGTCAGCGATATTTCTCTGAATGTTTCCGGCGCGCAGATCACTAAGGATTCAGACACGAAGTATACGATCACTGGGTCTTTGCCAAATATCAATTCCGGAACGGCGCAGATGCCAAACAGCACTGTGCAGGTCACAATAAAAAATATACTTGTAAATAAAACTATTATTGGCGAAGGGACGAACGTACTGATCAAAGGCACTACTTCATATAAAGCGATCAGCCTTACGAATCAATCGTGGCAGTCCAGCGATATTTCGAACAATTTTGTTGTCGTAAGGGGTACGAAGCCAGCCGATATAATCTGGAACCCCAATTTACCATTTGAAGTTGACAAGTCGGCTAACAGAACGTGGATCGCAAACGGCGCGGGCAATGATACGGTCGTATTCTACATAAGCAAATTCAAAAATCCGCAAAACGGCCCGATGACAAGTTTTGACCTCATTGACGATTCGTTTGACAGTAAATACCTATATCCAATAAGCATATATACCGGAACATATTCGACTCCGCCATCGGGCACATATTCTATATATTATACGACGATTGGCGACAGCACGGAAAAACTGCTTAAGTCCGGAATATCGTATTCGTCCCCGCAGAATATAAACCCGGCGACGGCGGTAAGCGGCTTGGATCCCAAGACGATTAAGTCAATCATTTTCAGATACGGCGCGGTTCCGTCTGGTTTTTCAGCCAACAGCTCGCCTAGTATTACTTTCCAAGCTTTAACTCTTGATAAAAACATGACGCTTTCAAATAAAGCCACAATATCATATAAATATGAAGTGCCTGGTGAAACCACACCTCATATCGGGACTATATCCGATTCCGGAACGGTCAATACTTATGTAAATATCAGGCCGTCCATAAGCAATAACAAGACCGGCGAAAATTT
>JAVBOF010000024.1:0-4745 GCA_031550915.1 Eubacteriales bacterium
CATTTGAACAGTTAATAGATTTTTTGGAATTCTAAGCCTATACTATTCAACTTCGCCGAACATAATTTGATTGCGGCCCTTTTCCTTTGCCTTGTACATTGCGTTATCTACGGCTTTGATAACTTTTTCAAAGCTCATCCCCGGCTCAAATTTCACCACTCCGAAACTTGCGGTAACCGGTATGCGCTGTCCTTCGTATATTATATGCGTCTGTTCGATAGACTTCCGAAGCCTTTCAACAAAAAGCTTAAGGCCATCATAGTTATCCCATATCGTTACTATCATAAATTCTTCACCGCCGTATCTGGCAAAAATATCATAGGAGCGCAACTGCACCTTTACTATATCGACAGCCCTGCAAAGTGTATAGTCCCCCGCTACATGTCCATATTTGTCGTTGACGTTTTTGAACATATCTAAATCAAACATGATTATTGCCAGCGATCGTTGATATCTGTTAGCCTTAGCAATTTCCTGTTTTGTCAGGTACTCAAACTGTCTCCGGTTGAGTATTCCGGTAAGCGGGTCAATTGTTGCCATTTCTTCTAGCTGGTTCAAAAGCCGTATCATGTCTGTGATATCCCGGATGACTATAGACCAGCCAAGTCTGGTTCCTCGTGGGCTTACCACTTTACTTATCTGCGCCCTGTATGAATGCAGTCTGCCGCCAACCTTGTAACTAAATGCGATCTGCCCGGACTCATCCATTGGCGCCAGTTCATGCGGCCAGCCTTCGGCTTTTTCTACCGGCTCTGTCCCGTCCAGTTTCAAAAGCCCCGGAAATATCTCCTTTGCAGTACTATTGCTTGATATGTATCCCCAACCGTTATCAAGGATAACTATAGCGTCATCCATAGTTTCGACAGCGTTATATGCGGCGACCGGCGCCAAGTCATACAACCTGTGGCGAAAAAGATTTATGGCGAACAGGAAAATGGCGATCGCAAGGGCAAAGGGAGTAGGATCCATACCATTCGGCAACACACCGCAAAAATTGATTATATTGGCAAAAAAAGCTATGCATGAGCCAACGATTAAAAGGGTCATACGGCTGCGAAGTTTGCTATTACCTTTCTTGTATCTCGAAAATAGCACTCCAAACGCTATAAGCATTGTGATACCCGTTATTGCCTGTTGAATAATGTAAATAGGTCCACGCCCCAGTTTAGAAACATAAAAGGATCCATTAGACACAATATCTATCGAAGTATAATAGAGATGATGATATTCATTGAATAGGATTATCCCCAGCATGACGGTCCCGTATATCAATACAGCGTGAAGCATCCACCTTTTTATTGCGGAAAACCTAAAAAGGCTCATTACCGTTAAAAGGAACAAAGGCGCGATCATCGGTATCCCGACGTTCTGCACATTTAAGGCAATCGTAGTTGCCTCTTTTGTAATGGACATAACCTCCAAAAGGTATCCAATTGTATCGAACATCAAGGCGACGGTAAGCAGCGTAAAATATATAGATCGCCTCCTGTCTTGACGCATACAGGAAAAGACGAGCAATCCGGCATCAAATATCCAAACTATCAGTAAAATGATGATTAACGCTTGCTTCATTTAGTCCTCGATTCGTTGAAACACTTGTTTATGGCATGTTAGCACAATTATCGCTATTATTCAATATTTGGTCAGACAAGTATAGTTTAATAGCAAACGGTAATATAAGTATTTTTTACGCCAACAATAATATTTGCATCTAATTTGTTAGAAAATATGATATGATAAAAATGGGTTTTAATGCCGAAGGAGCAACTGATACATTGATTAGCAAAAGAGCTTTACCTGCGTTTATATTCATTGTTATGATTGCTGTTGTTTTTTTCTGTATTTATATTTTAACTTATACAGAACTTGTTAAGGTACCTCTCATTAGCGCATACGCTGATTTAAGCAACGCAGATTTCGACAAGGACATTATGGAGATTGGCGGGGAAAAGGATTTTTACCCTAATGTTCTCATCATTCCGGAAGATTTCCAAAGTGGTAAAGTCCCGCCATCGCAGACTTTTGACATAGGTCATGAGACAAACACCAAATTTGGCACATACCGCGTCAGGCTGAAGGTCGCTCCAGGACGTACACTTGGAATCGCTGGTAAAAGTGCCGACTACTCCCAGGAAATGTTCATAAATGGTGAATCTATGGGCAAGATAGGTGTACCGGGCGTTACCAAAGGGGCTTCTGTGCCTCAATCCAAGTTTTATACTTACTTTTTTGAACCGGATACAGAAGATGTTGAAATTATAGTACATTATTCAAATTTCAATCACCGTGCTGGTGGATGGAGTTTCCCTTTGTTTTTGAGCGCAGCAACAAATATCGAGCATATGGTCGTTTTGAAGCTTGTGCGCGTATTTCTGATCTTTGGATGCTTGTTGACGGTATTTATTCTATGTTTCGGACTGTTTATACTGTACGGCATCCGTCAGTATTTCCTTTGGTTTGGCTTATCCTGTATTACTATGGGCATGCGGAATATGTTTACGGGAGACAAGCCCATAATGTATTTTTCACCGGATTTGGACTGGTATTTTGCCATTGCAGGCGAATATTGTACCTTAATATTGATCACGGTGTTCTTCTGCGCATATTTGAATAATGTGCGTCCAAAAATGCTTGATAAGAATGTTATTAGGGTTTTCTATTCGTTTTCCGCGGCCTATGGGCTGATAGTTCTGTTCACAAGCCCAAGTATGTATTCAAAATTGCTTGTTTATTACCTCGTCGTACTAGTCGGCTTTACTATCTATGTTTTTGTAAGATTAATAATGTTGCTTCGGAGCAAAAAAGTGGACGACGTGTTGATGTTTATCGGCGGAGGCATACTTGTTTTGGGTGGGCTTAGCGACATGCTTTACTATTCGCGGCTCATACCCGGGTATAATGTTTCGGATATTTCTCAATACACCATGATGATCTGTATCTACATTTATATGGTCGTTTTGGCTGTACAATATTCTTTGACCGAGGCGGAGCTTTCCAGAATAAGGGTGCATCAAAACGAACTTAAAGAGACAAACTTACTGCTTGATAAACTAAATACTCTTAAAACCCAGTATTTGGCCAATATCTCACACGAGCTTAAAACCCCGCTTGCCGTAATGTCTATAAAAGCGCAGATGGCGTCAAAGAAGCTGAAAAAAGGTTTGCCGATGGAAACCATAAACGATGAACTAAACTTGATCGATTCGGAATCCAAACGGCTTTCAAAGATAGTTACCCAGATCGTCACCTTCAATGCCGCCAACGATACCAGCCCAGAAAAACAGGAGCTTCATATCGATGAGATCATTGAAAAAATTGTCCGAATGTATTCACCGATATTGGAAAAGAAGGGCAATTCTTTCCAGCTTGATATCGCCAAGAATATGCCTACGGTATACGGCAACGCCGATATGATCTCGCAGGTACTTATAAACTTGCTGTCAAACGCAAACAGACACACATCGTTTGGAGAAGTAACCATTAGCGCCCGATGCGTAAGTTATGCTGGCTTGAATGGAGATGATGGAGGAAAACACATTGTCGTAAACGTCTCAGACACCGGCAGTGGTATAGATTCCAAGATCATGCCGCGGATATTCGAACGGCATGTTATTGGCGAAGGCGGTGAAACAGGACTTGGACTAACGATATGCAAAGCAATAATCGAAGAACATGATGGATCTATTTCGATCAATAGTCAAATAGGTAAAGGCTCAATGGTACGTTTCAGCCTTCCTGTCTATATGGAAAGTTAAATTAAGGGGAGAATATTAATGAAAAAGAAGATTCTGCTGGTAGAGGACAATATCGAAATCAACAAATCTAATACAGAAGCACTGGAAATGGAAGGATATGATGTATATACCGCATTAAGTATTGCGGAAGCCAGAGAACATCTCAAATCAGTTACCCCCGACATTATACTTTTGGATGTTATGCTGGATGATGGCAATGGTATGGATTTCTGCAAAGAACTCAGGGCCGAAGGCCATTCAATGCCAGTCATGTTTATTACATGCATAGACGAAAAAGCCGGTCTGGTGGACGGATTGCAGAGCGGCGGAGATATGTATATGTCTAAGCCTTACAGCCTGGATGAACTTCTGGCGCGTGTTGAAGCGATGGTCAGGAGGGTGAGTATAGATCACGCCAACCCTCCTCGTGAAATCGTTTGCGGCCCACTGACGCTCGATATAATGGCGTCCCGTGCGTATCTGAATAATGTTGATTTGTTGTTGAAGCCCAAAGAATTTGCCCTTCTTTTGATTTTTGTAAAACATCCCGGCAAGCAATTCAGTCCCGAAGAGCTTTATTCTAGTGTTTGGGGGATGACTCCCGCAACGGATGCAAGAACTATAAAAACGCATATATACAGGCTGCGCCAAAAGTTACAAAGCGGCGATAAAGTACCGTTCTCCATAGAGATGATCAATCGAAAATCTTACGTGTGGAACTATTTGGCTGAATGATTCTTAGTAAACTTTTAGCTATACAATGCATTTCTGAAAATAAATATGCTATAATCATAATGTTAATGGATTCATTCCGTTATGGATAAGTCAGCGATACATTCCATGAATCCAATAATAAGTGTGCGTGACAACCCGCGGAAATAACCGCGGGTTGTCATTTATTTAAATTTTTCTTTTCCTTGATTTTCTTATCCTTTGCTTTTTTGATCTCGTCATTTTCCGCCACTCTAAAAGCCACGATATCCTTAATAAGCTCCAACGGCAATTCTTCGT
>JAVBOF010000091.1:0-4158 GCA_031550915.1 Eubacteriales bacterium
CAAATGTTGCGCCACTCAGCATGCAGTAACATAAATAACTATGAACGAATTATTTTCCAAAGCAGTTGGCGGGTTAAAATCTATCCCTGCTTCCATAGGTCAGCTATGGAAGTCAAAAGATGACTTATCCTTTTTGAATATAAGAAAGGAATATTTGGCGTTTTTCTTTATCATTCCTTTGTCCTATCTGGTCAATTACTTTTACTTTCTGATGGATATCGGCGAGATCGCGGGCTTATCTTCTAAAACGTGGATGATGTGGGCGAGGTCGGTTGGCTGGGTAATCTGCCTGATTTATCCAAAAGCCCTGAAAGGTGTTTTGAAGATATCTGTATTCGTCACCATTTTGGCGCTGGGGCTTTTGTTTTTCCTTCCTTCGGGGCAAGGAAGGGTCGTTGTAAGCGTAATCTATCAGGGCAGTACAGCGGCAATAGATATTTTCTCATATTTTATCTTTCTCTATATTCTGAATAATTCTGAACGGGTAATGGGTTTGATAACCATTATGTTTCTGCAAGGTTTGTATAGGGCGTTTGACCCTCTGTTCCAGCAAGTTCACCGTAATATTATTTGTGTAGTCTTTTTCGTAGTCTATCTTTTTTGTCTGTATCTCACACAAAAACCGAAGCTTCGGGAACTCGTAGATAATGTCGCAAATTCAAAGAGCACGCCCCCAAAAAGTGCCCTTATTGCAAGTTTGCCGCTGCTCCTTTTTTGTATTATCGATGTTTTCTTCGCCATCCGCTCGGGATTTATAGCCGATATGGGAATACGATCTTACTATGGCATAGGAATACTTGTGGGTGTCGTAATTATTATGGTGATCCAATATTTTCTTCATAACAGCGCCTGGCACACATGGAATGCTTTCTTGCTTGCTGTCACGGCAGGCATGGCGTTTTTGATTCCCGAGCCTGTCACTTTTCCCATAATCGGGGCTTTTATATGCGGAGTTGCCATTTGTATCGGTAACACTGCGACTAACTATATATTGGGCGGAGTGGCATATAAATATGCACATCCCATATTCTTCAGACTGCTTTGCGGAATAATGGTAATATACTACCTGGTCGGCTCTACGGTTGCGGATCTTTTCAACAGGCTATTCCCTGCTCAATACGGTTACATCACCTTTGGCGTTTCGATTGGTTTTATATTTATCAGCGTCATTCTGTCTCCTGTATTGTACAACAAACTATTTGCCGCAAAATGGTCGGATAACAAACAAAAACAAGCCGATTTTGATAAGTATAAACTTACCCCCCGCGAAAAGGAACTTGCAACGCTGCTACTTACCGGCATGGCGCAAAAGAACATTGCAATTGAAATGGGAATCAGCTACTCTACCATGAAATTCCATTTGAATAATTTGTACCGTAAATTGGAGGTACAGAGCCGCGTAGAGTTTTTCGCCTTGTTTACTACTCCCCTGCCGGATGATAAAGATGTAAGCGGGAAGGGCTTATATCAATAGTCCGCCGCGAGACCAATTTACTACTATTCCACCTCTTGCAGGAGCGAGTGTTTTTTTTGCCCGGGGTATGCTTTAATAGTGCTACCCAACCATTTTGTCAGGTATTCAAACATGCACCTTTTTAATATACTTATAGTATATATTTAAACAACATACGTTTGCTAATCAAGAAAAATCCAATATGCGTTTAAGCGCTCTATTTCCACGCAATATTTATAAAATCGGAGGATTGGAAAATGTGTAAACAAAATATCCCAAAAAGGATCATGGCGTTGATCATTACCTTAGCTCTATGCCTCTCGGTCGCGCCTGCCACTTCCCTCGCCGCCGCGCCTGCAGCGCCCAAAGGCTTTAAGGGTACCGCTCTTAGCACCAGCAGCGTAAAGCTTACGTGGAAAAAGGTCAGCAAGGCCAAGAGCTATACCATTTACAAAAAATCCGGCAGCAAGTATGTAAAGCTTGTAACGCTTAGCGCCAAGTATGCAAGCTATACAGTGAAGAAGCTGAAAGCCGGAACAAAATACTATTATAAAATTGCCGTTAAAACATCGAAGGGCACGAGCAAAACCAGCGCTGCAATAGGCGTAAAGACAAAGGGCATTGCACCAAAACCAACGCCTACTCCAACGGCAAAAGCGACGCCCATTCCAACGTCAAAACCGACCGCAGCCCCTACGCGAGCGCCCGGTAAGGTAGATAATTCGCTTTTGGGACTTTGGACGTTCACATATTCAGGCGGGACGCTGGGTGCAAGCTCCATGTTTGAATTTAAAAGCGACGGTACGTTTTCCATGACGCTGGTAACAATTTCCTATGGCACAGATAGATATACGTTGGATCGGTCGGGCTATTACTCCGCCGAGAACGGGGTCGTCAAGTGTTCTGACATAACCAGGACGGAGACACGGGCGGAGTCCAGCGGCGGCATATGGTTTGAGAAATCCAAAACACAAGGGAAAATAGATGATTTCCAATTTGAATATATTGTTGGCACCGATGAGAACGGCCCATATCTGTATCAAAACTATGACGCCGACGGAACCCGTGACCCGATCGAAAACGAAACGGTCAAATACCGGTTATTGAGAACATAAACCTAAAAAAATTGAAACACAGCATAGAGGAGGTATTGTCACTTATGGAACATTACAAATCATCAAGACGCATCTGCAGTTTCGTTCTTGCTCTCTTACTCTGTTTTGCGCTTTTCCCGACGGCCGCATTGGCCGCAAATTTAGATGAAAGCAATGTGTATAGTTCGCCGATGATCCCGGACGGGCAGAACGAAAAGCATACCTTCACTCCGATATCTACCGGATTCTATCATTTATTAATACGTTCAAATGACTATATAGGCACGACAGATTTTACAGACTCTATATCGCCAATCCCGCTGGATTATGCGAACAGAAACCATGAGGTAGACAATCATCCCGAGTTTGAGCATGTAAACCCCTTTTTGCTCGAGAATACAGCGTATAACCTTACAATTAACGGCAGAAGCAATGACGACCCGAATTTGCATTCCCCGTGGTCGTATTCATTGCAGGTGATTCCGCCGACTTTCATCGATTCCGATAAGGATTATACCTTCACTTACCCCGGGTTGGCATCTGCTGCAAATTATATTAACTTCTCGCCCCGGGTCAGCGGAACATATACGTTCAATTTAACCGCTGATAGCATATTCCTCGGCATAGAGGTTTATGAGCTAAAAAACGGCTCTGTAGAGAAGATCGGCGCGGACGCTACGTATGGAGCGCGCATTCCTTTCGAACTTGATAGAAGTAAAGTTTATTATTTGATTGTTAAGGATGCGAGGGACGAGGTTAGTCCATACAGCTTCAAACTGAACGTAAAATCGGGTAATTCGCTTCCCGGACAGGATAAAATATCAAGGATAAAATTCACAGTGCCAACCACTTTTATCCAACTGAAAAAATCAAAGACGATTCAAGCGAGCATCACACCTCAAAACGCTTTCAATAGGCTGCTGAAATATAAATCGGGCAATTCTTCGGTAGCCAAAGTTGACGCTGCAGGCAAGGTGACGGGCCAAACCTCCGGTTCAGCTAAAATAACGGCAACAACTACCGATGGCAGTAATTTATCCGCTTCGTACACGGCAATTGTCTACAAAAAAGTGAGCAAAATGCCAGCGACGGTGAAGAAAGGCGAATATTACCTGCTAACGCCGGCAGTCAGCAAAGCCACAGGCGTTATCAAGTATACCAGCAACAGCAAAGCCATTGCCGTAGCTTCCAGCAAGTATCTGAAAATCGCCGGCAAAGGAAAGGCGACAATTACGGCCAACGTACAGTATAAGAGCGGAAGCAAAAAGCTGTATAAGAAGTTTACGTATAAAATCACAGTGAAATAGCATTGGAGGTCTTGAAATGAAAGATAGACGTATTACTAAAAGAATAGCGGCGCTTATCATGACGTTTGCGCTTTGCTTTTCGCTTATACCCGCAACCTCCCTTGCCGCGGCGCCCTCGGCACCGAAGGGCTTTAAGGGCGCGGCGCTCAGCACAAGCAGCATAAAGCTGACATGGAAAAAGGTCAGCAAGGCCAAGAGCTATACCATCTACCGTAAATCTGGCAGCAAGTATGTAAAACTTGTAACGCTGAGCAGCAAATATTCGAGCTATACCGTAAAGAAGCTTAAAGCCGGAACAAAGTAC
>JAVBOF010000099.1:0-3209 GCA_031550915.1 Eubacteriales bacterium
GCTATGGCTCAGCGCGATGCTTTTACCAAAGGCTTTTCCCCCTACGGTCAGTGCTGCAATTATACTTCCTAATAATATGCCTACGATATTCTGGTTAATATTATCACTCATGGCGAGTTTTAATGCAATAGCCGCACCCGAGGCACCGCTGACTATTCCGCAAATATCGCCGATAACATCATTGCATACATTAGAAAACTTCTCCGCATTCTTTACAATGCGAATACTCTGTTGGGCACCCCTGATTTTTTTGGAAGCCATGGCCAAAAAGGGTTTCTCGTCGGAAGCCGCAACGGCTATACCCATGATATCCGTAACTACTCCGATCAAAACGATAATGATCAATATAATAAAAGCGACAGGCAACGCCGCCTCTGAAATAAACACCTGCGAAAGCAACCCGAAAACTGATGACAGTAAAAAGGTCATTATAAAAACCTTTATTACCCATAGTCTCATTTTTTTTCTTTTAATGTCCCTTGCATTTTCATTATTGGGCAAATATTTTCATCCTTTAAAAAATAAAATGGTGGCTGCATTATGAGTTAACTTTGCGGCTTAGGTCCGGTAGGATTTCCCCTTGGGTTACTTCCCGTCGCCGATAGAAGCGGTTTCCCTTTAAACCCCAATAAGCCTTGTTGCCAAAAACTTGACCGGATTGCCGTTTAGGCCACACTATAATCCTCAAAATGCGTTCAGTCTAGGAGCTTTCCTCAACAGTACCGATGATCCCTAGCCTCTTTTGCAGCGTTGGTTTCATATGGCAATCGTCAGTTCAATGTGGTACCTCATTTCACTTTCGTGTTCCATAATCCACCAAAACCACTCAAGGCAGGCTACACTGTACACAGCTTTAACCGCATAGCAGGTTTAATCCTAAGGAGTAACCATTTTTAAGCCACCCGTTTAGGTCTCCACGGAAGCTGGGTCATCGCCCGCATGCCATTGCGGATCGCCCTTCTTCCTTAACTCCCAGCATCAACCCCCGACTGGGCGTCAGCAGCCAACACCAGGAACTTCATCGATATGCCCTTTGACGAATTTTTAGGCCCGCCTTCAGGATCAGTAGCACTGACTAGAATACTGCACCACCATCTATATTTTACTATAATAAATTATTTTTACAAACAGGGCACTACAGTCCCCTGTATCAATCCATAAAGCAAACAATTGCAAAGACGGCTAGTTTTCGCGGTTCAGCATCCTTTGCGCCAATTCAGCCAAAAACGCCTTGTTTTGACCAAAACACTCAAGACTTTTTATCGCGGCGTCAATATGATTTGACACCATTTGCTTGCTTTCACCCAATCCATACAGGTTGACGGAAGTAAATTTATTCTGCGCATCATCCTTGCCGGTGGTCTTTCCAAGTTTGCCTTCATCTCCGGTAACATCCAGGATATCATCGGTTATTTGAAATGCCAAACCAAGGTTTCTACCATATTCGGCTATCGCTTCCGCTTGTAGTGCTGCAGGTCTGCATAGAAGCAGACCTGCTTCAAGCGCTGCGATGATAAGTGCAGAAGTCTTTTTTTCATGGATGTATAAAAGCAGCTTTTCATCGCCGCAGCCCTCTTCAGATACTATATCGCAGCATTGCCCCCCAACCATCCCCTCCGCACCGCAGCCTTTGGCAAGCGCGGACATAGCTTTTATGTGTGCCAACGCGTTGTCCTGATAATGGCATGCGTGTGTTGACACGATCTGGAAAGCATGGCTCAGTAACGCGTCGCCGGCCAATATGGCCATAGCTTCTCCAAATACAACATGATTCGTTGGTTTGCCACGCCTCAGTATGTCGTTATCCATCGCCGGTAAATCGTCATGTATCAGCGAATATGTATGTATCATCTCTATTGCGCAGGCATATGGCAATGCTTCGTCTATATCTCCCCGCAACAAATCGTTTGCTGCCAGCAAGAGTACAGGGCGCAGCCTCTTTCCTCCAAACAACAAGCTATATTTCATGGCCTCTATCAGAGGCGAAGGTATAGCTGCATCATCCAGGGATTTTGCTATCACGTTTTCCGCCGCATGCATATAGAAATCATATTTTTGTTGGTAGTCAATCATCTTCGCGCTCATCAATTTCATATTCCTGCTCAATCAAGCCATCACCATCCGATGTCAAGAGGCTGATTTTTTTCTGATAACCATCCAGCTTCATTTTACAGAACTCGCCGAGCTCTTTCCCTTTTTCATATAATAAAATGGCTTCGTCAAGATCCAATCCACTTTTCTCCAGCTTGGATACTATCTCCTCCAGCTCGCTTATCGCCTGTTCAAATTTCTTTTCTTTTTTTTGTTGTGCCATTTCTACACCCACTTAAGTTGTTCTCCGATAATCTTGTTGTCCGGCATAATCTTTGCCTTTATGTCACCATCCGAAAATACAATGTCTATTATGTCCCCTGTCTTTAGGTCCTTTTGCGAAGATATTGTATGCTTTTTCTTTTTTATAATCGCATATCCCCTATTCAATATGCTTTGGGGATTCAAGCCTTCGATCCTTTCAAGCACGGAGGTTATTCTTTTACGCTCCCCGTCCAGCAAATTCCTCATACTTCTCGACATCAGTCTGTCCAATGTATCCAGTGTCTGCCCATATTGGTCTGCAATACGGATCGGCTGGTTCATTCCATATGAGCTCAAAGTTGCTTTAAGCCTGAATCGTTGAGCAGATAATGACGAAGATAGCGATGATGCAAGACGGCTTTGCAGCTTAGACAATGTATAGTTTATATCATCTATCCTTTGGAAAACCAGCTCTGCCGCTGCAGAAGGTGTCGGGGCACGAAGGTCGGCAACGAAATCAGATATCGAAAAATCCGTCTCGTGTCCAACTGCGGAAACAATTGGTACTTTACAATCCGCTATGAGTCTAGCCAGGTTTTCATCGTTAACAGCCCATAAATCCTCCAACGAGCCGCCTCCACGGCCGATGATAATTACATCGATATCCTTTATTTTCTGCAGAGATATTATTCCCCGGGCTATGTCTTCAGCCGCACCCTCACCCTGTACCTTTGCAGGGAAAAGCAATACGTTTGCTGCAGGAAACCTTCTAAACCCGATATTGATAATATCCTGAAAAACAGCCCCGGTCGCGGAAGTGACAATACCAATCCTCTTTGGCAAATAGGGCAGCGGACGTTTTCGTTCTACATCAAAAAGGCCTTCCTTCATCAATTTTTCCTTAAGGGCCTCAT
>JAVBOF010000090.1:0-18127 GCA_031550915.1 Eubacteriales bacterium
AAAGTATTCAGTTTTTGTATCGGCTTAATTATACACTAATTTAGTTAATATGTAAATATAAGTATGATATTTTTATAAAATAAATCCATTTTTGGCTTTTTTTCTTCAGGCATCCTATAAGGTTCGCCCACTTTCCAACAAAATATCTAATAAAAGCCGCACTGATGGCGGCTTCTGTCCCATATTTTAGGTTCGGTATAGTATAGATTGTAATAATTCGTTTTGTTAAACTTTTGCTATTATACCCTAAGCTTTTTTATTGCCACAGTTTCATGTAAAGCGACTCAATATCCCTTGCGCTCACGTCAATAAGCGTGTTTGCCGGGCTACCGCTTTTGAGCGCGTCGCCTGCCAACTTTGGTATCTGCCTGACAAATTCCTCCCTGTCAACACCATAGGTTGCTATATTCTGTATGTTCAGGCCTTTACGTAGCCGCGCAAGGTTATCAAAAAAAGCGTCGGCTGCTTCAGAATCGGTAGCTCCCGCGGGCACCATAATGCAATATCTTGCGATATCCGCAAAACGGCTTTCGGCACCTTTACGCGCGAATTCCAGACAAACTTCCATTAAAAGCGCGTTTGCCAGCCCGTGGGGCAGATGGAAAACAGCTCCGATTGGACGGCTCATGCCGTGTATCACGGTAACCGATGAATTTGTGAACGCTATGCCTGCTTCCGTTGCGGCAAGGGCAAGATTTTCCCTTGCGATGGGATCATGCGGTTCATCGAATGCTTTTTGCAGATTTCCAAAGATCAGTTTTGCAGCAGAAAGTGCGAACAGATCGGAGAGGGGCTGGGCTTTCCGTGAAGTATATGCTTCAACACAGTGGCAAAGGGAGTCCAACCCGGTATATGCTGTCGTCTTTTCCGGGACAGAGAACGTAAACACTGGATCTACAATGGCCAGATCCGGTAATAAGCTATCTCCGATAAGAAGCATTTTGACTTCACTTTTGGTATCGGAAATTATCGTGACGTTGGAAACCTCAGACCCCGTGCCGGCTGTCGTAGGTATGGCGGCCATCGGCGGCAGTTTGCCGGTTACTTTTTTTCCAAAATAATCGGATGGCAAACCTCCGAGCGCCGATATCATCGCTATCCCCTTCATGGCGTCTATCGGGCTGCCTCCACCCAGAGCAACAAGAAAATCACAGCCTTCCTTCCGATATTTATTCACGCCTTCCAAAACGTCAATATCAGTTGGTTCGTGATCAACGTTTGCAAAAACGCAATATTCCGTTCCTAGCATATCCAAGATATCGATTAGCCTTTGGATGTTTCCAAGCTTTTGCATCATACCATCCGATACGATGAACGCCTTTTTACCCATCGCGGATAATTCCGCCCGGGAGTTTTCCAAAGCGTCTTGGCCGCTGATTATTTTTCTAGGTGTACAAAACAGGTTGGACATCGTGGAACCTCTTTCCGTCTATCATATTTCCCCCATTATACCGATTTTTAAGAGCGGTGTAAAACTATGGTCTTCCACCGGCAGAAAGTCCAGCAACTACTCTTCTCCCGATTTGAAATTGTATATCGGACGTATCGTGCGTTCTATATCCGCCGTAGGAGAGATAAAGCGCAATATGTGATCCATACTTTTATATGCCATCGGGCACTCATCCAGCGTCTTCGCGCCGACAGAGGTGGTGTATATACCCTCCATCTCGTTCTTAAACGCATTTACGGTAAAGCATGACTTTGCCTTTGTCCTGCTCATCAACCTGCCGGCGCCGTGCGGAGCGGATTGGTTCCAGTCGTCATTACCCTTTCCTTTGCAGATCAGGCTGCCGTCCCGCATGTTTATCGGTATCAGCAGTTTTTCACCTTCCGTGGCGGAAACCGCGCCTTTCCGGAGGATCATTGCGTCAAGGTCTATGTAATTATGTACTGTTGTAAAACTTTCTTCAGTTTTTAACTTCATTCCCTTTATTATTTCATCCATCATAGCCTTACGGTTTAATTCGGCATATTTCTGGGCTATCCCCATATCGTTCAGGTAATCTTCAAAAAGACCTCCCTCAACATATGCAAGATCAAACGGAATATCGCTGATATCTTTTTCCAACAGGCTGGCAAAGGCCTTCTTTTGATAGTGTTTTGCTATCTCCAGTCCCATATGCCTGCTGCCTGAATGAATTACTATATATATGTTGCCATCCTCGTCTTTATCCGCCTCAATGAAGTGGTTTCCGCCGCCAAGGGTCCCTATGCTGTGATATGCCCTGTCGAGGTTGATATTCTTTACGCATCTTAGCCTGTTTAGGTCGATATCGTCTGCGAAGCGGTGCCTAGTTTTTCTAATTTTAAAACCGCTCGGAATGCTATCATATATCAGCTTATCCAATTTCTGCAGCTCGATGTTTCCGTTGCGTATTCTAATAGTTTCCATTCCGCAGCCGATATCCACGCCTACCAAATTCGGCACGGCTTTATCCGTTATCTTCATGGTAGTGCCGATGGTGCATCCGGCTCCCGCGTGTACGTCTGGCATCACGCGGATATTGCCGCCTTCAGTATAACCCTGATTGCAAAGGGTTAGAATCTGTTCTCTGGCGCTGGATTCCAGCTCATCGGAATATACGATTGCCTGAGAATGCTCACCTTCTATCGTTATCAAAACTATTCCTCCGCATCTATATTCTTAAACCGTTTTCGATCATATGTACGCTTGTCCGCGATGATTCTTGTGTGAGGTCTTACCTGGCCCCATGATACCCGCTTCTCGGAATCCATATTTTTGCGTATTTTCTTTGAAACCTTATCCTTTTGAATAAAAACCTTTTTCATGTTTGCCTCGCAAATGATATTTCCATCGCCAATAATATATTATCCACATTATTACGTCTTTTCTACGCTTATTATTTTATATCAAAAGTTCAAAGGATAAGCCTTACGGCTTATCCTTTTGCACTTAGAATATTGAATATTGTCTTATTTTGCGTTAGGCAGCGGAAGCATCTTGTCTTCTGCAGGGATCGACGGATATCCTGCAGCATCCACTATCAGCTTTTTGAATCCCCATTTTTCATCAGGTACCCATTGTATAAAAACTATTGGAACATATCCAACATGGTTTTCTTCAAACTTTAGATGGCCATATGTATAATCCATGTCACATGCGGCTATAGCGTCCCTTACTGTGGTCTTATCAACCGATTGAGCCCTAGTGAACACATCATGCAGTATATCGAATATTGCCCAGTCGTAGCCGACCGTAAGATCCGGCGACTGGTTTACCGCTTCAGAGAATTCATCGCTTTGCTCTTTGGATGTTTGGCCAGTCAAAGAAGATTTGAATGGGAATGTTGGTGACCAGAACGATTCGGTTGAGATATTCTCGCCGTTTGGCAGGTTTTTAACATCAGCGGCAAAATGCATGCCCTTACTCATAACCGCAATCTTAGGCGTATACCCAAGCTGCTGGCACTGATTCCAAAGCGTTACAAGATCCGGGGTTACCGAGTTTGCGTAAAGTATATCGCAGCCTTCCTTTTGCAGTTGGGTAACCGTCGCTGTAAAATCCTTTGTTCCCGTTGGGAACCTGCCGGGGTCAACTACTGTATATCCCCGCTTAGGGCACTTTTCGCCGAATATACCAGCGAGCAGAACGCCGTCGACACTGCTATCCAGTACCAAGCCTACCTGTTTATTGGTTTCAAGCTTATCCCAGCCGTTCAACATTTCATCTGTATAGGTATCGAAAGAGAAAAGAATGGCATAAGACCATTCATACGGGCCGTTCTGCAGCCATGCAACGTCAGGTCCGTTAGACAGTAATGTGGGTATTTTGTTGCGTTCACCAACTACCGAGACAGGGTTTATTGTTTCCGGAGTCCATTCACCGATAAGAAAATCTACTTTATCGCTAGTCACGAGTTTGTTTGCGACTTCAGATGCCTTTGTCGGACTGCTTTCGCTATCTCCCCAAATTATTTCAATTGGCATCTTCTTGTTGTATTCCTTGATAAAGTAACCACCATCCTTGTTCATTAGAGCAAGCGCTTTTTCCGCAGTAAACCTTATTCCTACGGTAAATGCAGCCATCGGTCCTGTAAATGGAGCTACAAATCCGACTTTGATCTTGTCCTTTGCGGGCAGGTTTGCGTTGTCTACAGGTGCAGCAGCGTCACTTGCGGGCGCTGCCGCTTCACTCTCTGGCGCCGGCGCTTCACCTGCCGGAGATGCGCTATCTACGGGTGTTGGTGTGCATCCTGTGAAAAGGGTTGCAAGCATGATAAATGCAATGCAAAGTGATAGAAACTTCATTTTTCTTGTTTTTTTCATGGCATCCTCCGTATATATTAAGTTATTTGCTCATTGTCGATGATAATATTATGATTATAATGCTAATAAAATACATTTTTTACAAGTTCAGAGAGGAAATGTGCGAATTATTTAATATTATACATTATGCGGGATAATATGTCCAGCCTATTATGGCATTATCAATGAATCTAAGCCCGTCAACCGATAGTAGGGCATTTTTGTTTCAGAAACTCTACAAAACGAATATTCTCCTGATCGTTAGCAAAAGCAGAAAATGGCAATATTATTGCTTGGGTTTTTCCAATATAGATGAAATAGCGTGAGCTGTCGTGTGTTAGTCTTGTGATCTTTTCATAAGTTGCTTCCTGGCGCAAAGCCCCGTGGGTCTCCACAAGGATATCCTCGCCCAGCTCCAAGGTATAGTCCCCGGAATAGTCATTTGGATTCATTTCTTTCATATTTCGCAAAAGCTGGCGCATAGAATTCTTGGTCCAGCTTCTGGAAACCGCTATGTCCAGCACCGCCGCCACCATAATGGAGACTATTAGTGTAGTAATATTGAACCCCCAGATGATAAAGATGATACCAAAAACAAACAACGGAGCTAAAATAAGAAAAGTTAGCAGTTGCGCCTTAAATCCTCTATCCGTACCCCAATAGTTTTCGTGAAAAGCTATGTAATCTTCGGTTGAGCGATGGTAATCTATCTTCATATGTCTCCTTTTAAACAATGCTTTTAAATGAAAGCTACCATGTATGATACCATATTAACGAAAAATTATCGATATTAAGTATGATGATTCTGGCAAGAAGCTAAAACTAAATTGTTGGCATGATTTTGTGGATGCCTTGGGTAATGCGCGCAAGCTTTGTCTTCCTAGGCAGATAGCATTATTATGAACTGTATTATAGCCAGCACCCCAACAATATAGATAAGCACATTGGAAAAAACGGATTCAAACGAGTTGTTCTTGTGCCTGCGAAAGAAAAAATGGATCAACGTATGGGCCACTAGCAGCACGTCCATGATTATGCAAAACGCCAAACTCATCTGCGGGCCGCTTTGCACCATAATAAACAGTATAAAGAAAAATAGGGGTATGTGCAGCCCTGTATAAAGCTTAAACGCCGCATCCTCCGGCATATTTTTCAGCACGGCCATCATACGCCATTCCTTGTTTCGCACCGAGTCCATCTCATGCACTAAGAATAGCGATATTATCAATATGAATAGGAATTTCGCCACTATCCCGCCTCCTCATTATTGTATATTGATTATACCACCGTGTGGCAATTTTATAACAGAATTATAGAAATATATGCCCGTATTTCTATTTACCTCGCAATTGATTTGGAAGGCACGCGATATACGGACTGCTCAATACATATCTTCAGCGGTACATCTCGCGAACAGGGGCCACAAAAGAGGTAAGAGTACGGTCAGAGACATAATAATGAACAGACCAGCCAGTCCCATGTCTTGGACGAGCGGAGTCAGGAGAAAGGAAAAGACTATATATGGGCACATAAAGACATTCATTATATTGCTGAATGGCCTTTGAAGATCATTGAGCCATATAGTGCTTATAAGCACCAATAGAAGAGTATAAAAACAAACCAACAGTGCCGAATTAAGCACCTGCTTCCGTGTCATTTTGCTGTATGCGAATATACATGCAATAGCACAAATACATATTAATGTTATTGCGCATATAACCATGAGCTTCTCATCCGAATAGCCATAATTCGGCAGTATCTCAGCCATCGCACCAAATACCACACCTGTTATGAGGGATATCAGGGGAACCCTCAACAGATAGCGTTTAGCCCTTCGGTTTCTTTCAAGTGGTTTCGGCATTTAGATTTACCTTCAATATTTTTTAAGCAGATTGCCCGAACATAATATTTTTGATAAGTATCTATTTATCACATTTTAGCGAAAATGGATGGTTTAGTCAATAAATATGATGGCAGGAGAGTACATAACCAAGCGCAAAATAGATTTGGCTATCTGGGTCTGCCTTTCTCAAAATCCATTAAGATATTGACTGTGAATCATATTACCGCCACAAAGCCGCAATTTATTTTCTTCCTGCAAGTTTCAGACAGTTACAAGCATATATTGAAAAATACAATTTAAATTTATGTAGATCGAAACGAAACTATCATGAGAATTAATTGAAGATTTACTGCAACTCTTTTATAGGCTTTGGTGTCACCCGGCAGCTAAACGCCCTGGTAGGCATATTTGCATGTAATTATTTCGTGCATTTATTGCCGGGTTAATGTATAATTTTAGTAATAAAATATAGACTAGTGAATACGCCCCCAAAAAAATCATTGTATCATCGAATTATTTATTAGAATAATGAAAGGGGCCATCCCTACATTGAAAGCCAAACGTGGTATAATCGTTGAAACAAACGGAAAAAACAGCTATATTTTAGACGAAGCCGGTGTTTTGCATGAAAGGCTTTTTTCTGATGAACACATGCTGGGCGATATTGTCCCATTAGATCATACAAAGCGGAACTACCGGCAGAATATGAGGCTGCTTTACGTTGCGGCGGCTATTCTAGTATTAATTATCGTGCCGCTTTTTGTGTTTGCTCCCTTTGGCAGCGGAGAACCGGTATCATACGCAAGTATAGATATCAACCCCAGCATTGTCCTGAATATGGATAACCGTGATACTGTCCTCTCCTACAAATGCTTTAACGATGAGGCTATACAATTGGTCGAAGGCCTTGATCTGCAAAAAGCCAGTTTGCAGCAAGCTCTGACGTCTATCCTGACAAATGCCAAGAAGCAGGGGTATCTTGATAGCACAGGTTCCGCAAACGTATATATCGCCATAGCTTCAAGTAAAGCGGAAAAACTTAGCGGATTGAATTCGTTGGTAAAAGCCTCTTTCAAAGATTGTTCGATACCTGATAGCCGGTTTACAGTTGAATCCATCTCAGTAGACCAATGCAAAAGAGCTTCAAAAATTGGTGTTTCGCCCGGGAAGCTAGCTTTAGCGGAAAAAATATCTAAAACGGATAAGGATTCCAGTATTAACGATCTGTTGAAACAGAATGTCAATGAGTTTGGCAAGGATACCAACATCCAAAAACAAACAGAAAGCGCAACCGCCCCCGCTGATAAAATAACCACGCAGCCAACCGTAAAGACTTCAATACCTTCGGATCTGGCGAGGCCAAAGGCAACACCTCCAGTACGGTCAAGTAAAACGGAAAGTATAGCTACAGCCAAACCAGAAGCGACTAGGAAGCCTAAAAAGACATCTGAACCAGATAAGAACGTCTTTGAAGATGGTATTGGTGAATTAAGTAATGATGTAGTAATTGAAGAAACAATCGAACCAACACAAACTCAGCCGGTGCAAACCGCGGGCAATCCTACGCCCCAGCCCACAGAAAGCGGTTCACCTATTCCAACACCGACCATAACTTCTATCCCTACTACTATTCCAAGTATAATATCCACCCCCGAACCCACAAATGGCCCAAAAAAGACTCCGAGACCGTGGTGGATTATTTGGCAGGAATGGTTGAATTAAAACGGCGCCTTTTGCGCAAGTAGCTAGGTGATGGAGAATATCTAAAAGTTGGGATCCGGGCACCGACCGGAGTCTGGATATGCGAGTTGAATCAAGCAAAAATTCTAAAGAGGAAGTAAACCTCTTATTGGAGGAATACAGACCTTTTATTTTGGCATGTCTTTCAAGAGCAGAGGGCGGTTATATCGACCAATCAGATGAGAGATTTTCTGTTGGTCTTAACGCGTTTTACGAAGCCATAAACTCCTATAAATACGAAAAAGGGCATTTTCTGCCGTTTTGTGAAAAAATCATTGGCCGTCGTTTGATAGATTACAATAGAAAGAGGACCTCTCTGGAAAAAAACGTAATATCCTTCGAAAACCATTATTCCACGAACTCCGAGGAATATATCGATCCATATGAAGCTTTGGACAGAAATATGGATATAAAAAGCGAAGTTATAGCGTTGCAGTCTTTAATGAAGGAATGGGGACTTACTTTCGAATCTATATATAAAAACTCACCGCGTCAGGACAAGCTTAAGGAACAGTATAAAGAAATAGTCCGGGAAATATATAAGCACGATGATATCGTCGCGGCAGTCATGGCAAAGAGATATCTGCCCACAAAGAGAGTATCCGATATCACCGGCTTCCATATAAAAAAAATCGAACGTTCTAGGGATATGGTCATACTTATGCTTCTTATCCTCAATAATGACTTGAAAAATATTGCTGAATTTATTGGAATCTGAACCGATTCCCTCAATTTCATTTTATACCTTTCGAATTATATATCGAAGCAAACAAACGCATTATTCACACTTCAAAGACCGAAGACTGGTATTCTAATGCTTTACTACTGCATGCCTTATGAAATACTTTTTTCATCATCCATTATGATATTTTTTGAAGACAAAAGGCAGATGATGCGATATCAAATGATATCGCATCATCTTTTTATAAAAAAGCCGCTTTCCTGTTTTTATCCATAAATTGTGTCAATCTGTTTCTTTTTTACAAAATATGATTTTCTATTACGATCACGCATGTTATAATTGTTCATAAATTATTTCCTAAATAATATTTGGAAGGATGTATTATTTATGATAAGCGGTTATTTGATGTTTAAAGGTAATTGTGAAGAAGCGTTGCGCACTTATGCCGACGCATTTAACGCGCAGGTCATTGAAGTAAGCACCTACGGCGATATGCCTTCAACACCGGAATTTCAGATCCCGGATGATGAAAGAGATATGATATTGCATGCTAAGATCCTTATCGAAGGGGCTGAGTTGATGTGTGCAGATAGCGCCGAAGGCCGTTCTAGCGGAAGCAATATGTTTGTAACGATAACCAACGAGGATGAGGAATTCATTAAAAGGGCATGGAATATATTGAAACAGGATGCCGAGATCTACATGGATCTTGCGCCCACTTTTTTTGCAAAACTGCACGGCTCTCTTAAAGACAGATTTGATATAAACTGGATGTTTACAGCCTCCAATACCGGACCGGTGTGATATCTTGTTTTGAGATAAAGTGAGCGATATAAAAAACAGTAATAATGGCAAATTAATCGTTATACAAATTTTCATACGAACTAAAAGAGGAATAGCCATATGATAAAAGATATTGTGGGGAAAAACCTTTCCAGGGAGCTCGTCCGTACCCTTATAGACAATACGCCCGTGGCTTATATAATATTGGACGACCAATACCGTATACATTATATCAACCAAAATTTTCTGGATCTAAGGATGCTCGATAAGGATAAAACCATCGGTGAAGTATGCTATAACATATCCAACGCAGGTATTCATTGCCGTCAATGTGCCGTAGAAAAAGCATTGAAAACCAATGAAAAAGCATTCCTTTCGCGTAAGGATACCATGCCGAACGGGATGGTGCGTTTTATCGACGATTACGCTATCCCTCTCAGCAGTGAAGGCGATGAATCTCGCTTTATTCTGGAAATAATGGTAAACCGGACAATTGAAATGCAAGCCAGGGAGCGGAGGGACGCAAGCTACGAGGAGATGGTCTCTATTCTTTCTACACTGCTCGTAGCCAAGGATGCCTATACGGCGACACATTCAACAAGCGTTAGGGACATTGCCGTGCGTTTGGCTTATGCATTGGGACTGGAGCCCCGCGATGTTTTCGATATATCCATTGCCGCCAGCCTTCATGATATCGGCAAGGTCCGTATTCCAGATTCGATAATCAATAAACCGGACAAGCTTACGGACGAAGAGTTTGCGATGATAAAAAAGCATCCTATGAACTCCTATGATATGCTAAGGGATCTATCCAGCTTTGGCAATGTAAAAAACATTGTCCGCCAGCACCATGAGCGAGTAGACGGCAGGGGTTATCCGGATGGTATTACATCCGGTAGCATATCGCTTGGTGCGAAGATAGTGGCCGTTGCAGATACATATGACGCCATAACTTCCACTCGTTCCTACCGCAATGCCCTAACGCATGAATTTGCGTTGGAAGAGATAGAAAGGGCCGCCGGGTCTCAGCTGGATGAAGATGTCGTAAAAGCTTTTTTGCAAATGGACTTTTCGGGCGATATCAATGACGCTCACATCATGGATAAGGATGCAAAGCCTGTCGAAAGAATACTTGAGCAACAAAGCGTTACTTCGGATTTGACCCAGATAAAAAAGAGCGAATTCAGGCGAATTCTTAACGAAGATAAATTCCTGAATGAAATATTCGAAAGTACGCCTTGCGGATACGTGCTTATGGATACAAACCGCAAAGTATATTTTGCCAGCAAATATTTCCTTAATTACATGGGTTTGAAGGAAGAAGACGTTATCGATAAAGTCTGTTACGAAGCCGGCGGGATCGGCAATTCGCCTTGCCAACCCTGTGCAATAGAGCAGGCAATCGAGAGCGGTAAAGTAGAATATATGCGTCAGGAGCAGTATACGAACAACGGCAGGAAGATATTCGATCTGTTCGGTATGCCTCTCAAGAACAAGGACGGAAGCGTCTCCTATGTTATCGAGGTCATAATAGACCGTACGGAGGAGATACAGATGGAACGTAAGCGGGCGAGGGATTTTAACACATTGATAGAAATACTTACCGAGCTTTTGGAAAATCAGGAAAAGGCAGACGATGAAAAGGATATCTCGGAAAACATCATATCTCTCAGGGAACGCCTGAACGAATTGCTGCTGGACAACCGCGCTCAGGACGGCGCGTCCTTTACGTGATGCTATGAATGATAAGATTTATTCATTTGATGCGATACTTAAAAAAGTTCCGGATATCGATGGCGCTTACGTCGAAATACCATTTGACGTAAACTCTGAATTTGGCAAAGGACGGGTTCCTGTGCACGCTACTTTTGACGGTGAGCCATATGACGGCAGCCTTGTGAGAATGGGCACGCCTTGCCATATCTTGGGGGTAAGAAAAGATATCCGTGCAAAGATAGGCAAGCAGCCCGGCGATACGGTATTCGTTACCGTAAAGGAACGCTGAAAGACTCGTCCCGGTATGCGCAAAGCCGACAACAATAATTGCAGAATATTGTGATCCTTCTAAAAACATTTGGCAGGGCTTCAGCGGAGCGTCGGTCTCGGCGATAATAAAAAGCCTCGTATTTATATTATTCTAGATATTTGTGCGCGATTTAATAATCGTTCGGCAATCTTTGCATTGACGCAGGTGAAAGTCAAAAAATCTTGCCGTTTCCGAATTATAAATGCATAATATGTGTATAACAGCAAACGGGGTGTATGTTTTGCCGCTAAAGACGGTAGCTTTTAACGAGGACAGCAGCGCTGTCATTATAATAGACCAAACGCTTTTACCCTCAGAGCTTATCTATATACAACTGCGAAAACCTGATGAGCTTTTCCATGCGATCAAAACCCTGCAGGTGCGCGGAGCGCCGGCAATAGGGGTGTTCGCGGCCCTGGGCATTTATGTTGCAGTCAGGAATGCCAGATCAAAGGATGATCTGCTTTCATCTTTCAATAAAACAAAGGAGCTGCTTTTATCCGCCCGCCCGACAGCGGTAAACCTTTCTTGGGCTTTGGGAAAGATGCACACTTGCCTGCTGAAAAATATCGATTCCTCTCTGGATGCCACCCTCAATGCACTATACAGTGAAGCCGTACGTATCATGGATGAGGATATCGCCTCCTGTAGAGCAATCGGTTTAAACGGTGCGCAGTTTCTTAAAGACGGCGATTCTGTCCTTACGCACTGTAATGCCGGATGTCTTGCCACTGCTATGTACGGCACTGCTCTATCTCCGATATATACTGCCGCAAAGCAAGGAAAGCATATACACGTTTATGCAGATGAAACAAGGCCTTTGCTGCAAGGCGCTCGCCTTACGGCTTTCGAACTGCAGTCGGCAGGCATAGAGACCACGCTTATATGCGATAATATGGCCTCCGATATTATGAGCAGAAAGCTGATAAATGCGGTATTTGTTGGGTGTGACCGCGTCGCGGGAAATGGCGATACCGCAAACAAGATAGGAACATCTGGCTTGGCCGTGCTTGCAAAGTACTATGGCATACCGTTCTACGTATGCGGCCCGGTATCTTCAATAGATACCGGTATCAAAGACGGTAGCGAAATAGACATCGAGCATCGCGACCCAGGCGAGATAACCGGGCTTTGGTATTCGCGGCCTATGGCTCCCGACGGAATAAAAGTATATAATCCAGCATTTGATGTTACGGATAACGCTTTGATAACTGCGATAATAACGGACAGAGGACTGGCTTTCCCGCCTTTCCGCCAATCTATACATGATATTATTGCCGGTGGTGAATTCGATGCATAGCGGATATATGGATGAAAACAAAGCCAGAAAGGCTATAGTGGATATAGGGCGCCGGATGTATCTCAAGAATATGGTAGTGGCATATGATGGGAATATATCCGTACGCATTTCAGAAGACCTAATTGTTTTGACCCCCTCCGGCGTTTCAAAGGGGTTTATGGATGAGAGCATGCTCACCGTTGTGGATCTGGACGGAAAGCTGGTCAAAGGGGATCTTGCTCCGTCATCTGAGATGAAGATGCATTTGCTTCTGTATCAAAAAAGGCCCGGGGTACATTGTGTATGCCACGCACATCCGGTTTTTGCAAGTAGCTTTGCTGCAGCCGGTATAGCGCTGGATGAACCCTATCTCGCCGAAGCCGTGGTCTCCCTTGGCGAAGTTAAAGTGACTGAATATGCGGATCCGGGCTCAGAAGATGTGCCAAAATCCATCGAACCGTTTATACTTGATTATAACGCCTTGCTGCTGAAAAACCATGGCGCTTTGACATGGGGCCGATCTCCAACAGAGGCATATAACCGCATGGAGACGCTCGAACAATATGCACAGATAACGCTAAATATAAAAAGCCTGCATCCGGAAAACAGCAGGCTTTCAAGGCCCCAAATAGACTTGCTTTTGAAATCGAGAAATAAACGAGGAATCGATTCTGGCGGATACCTGCAGTAACCCGATTAATATATCCCGCGCACCTCACTTAAAGGAACCACGAATAGTATCCCTTTGTTTGGCTCATCAATATGCATATCCCTGCATATTGCTTCCGTTATCTGCGCTGTGATATCTTCGAGGCATAGGATAAGCGCTATTTCTTTTTCCGGCTCTATCTGCATATGGAAAACAGTTTCAATTTGCTCTGCTCCGGCGCCCCTTCCGTGTATTATAGTGCCTCCACGGGCGCCTGCTTTAGATGCCGATTCTACAACATCTTCAGCTAAACCTCTGTCTACAACCGTAAAAATCGCGTTATACACCGGCTTTTCCACCACCTTTATATTTTCCGAATCGTCTGAAATATCAACGCCAAAAACCGATGACAATGCGAACGAAAATACTATGCCATGGTTCTTCTTATAAAACGTCATCTTGTCATACAGGTCTTCCATGACCGCATCCGCTAAGGCCGAAGATGCAAGCATTATAACGATCTCTTTCTCTACCTCGTTTAGGTCTAATAGCTCCAGCATCTTGCTTTTCACTGTGCCCAGGCCTATACAGATAGTTCCCATTTTAACGCCATGATCTATGGCGCGCCTCAGGACTTTGGATCCCTTTCCGCATTCAACGATACAAATAACAGCCTGTAAATTAAACATGGTATATATTACCGCCTTTTTCATGCTTTCCGTACTTAAATATCAAACCCAAAACCTGTAAGGTTATAATCGGTATCATAGCAACCAGAGCGATCATCCCAAAAGCATCCTTCAATACGTCCGCCCCTGATACCGAATCGGCAACGCCCTGGGAAAACGCCAGAATAAAGGTAGCGGTCATCGGTCCGGATGCCACGCCACCTGAATCATATGCTATGCCCACGAATATCTTTGGAGCGAAAAAAGAAAGTGCTGCGCATATTATGAATCCCGGCAAAAGATAATGCCAGAGCTGTATAGATGGTACTATGATCCGTATTATCGAGAGCGCTACCGCCAAACCGACACCTATCGAAAGCGCCAGCAGTACAACATTTCTTCTGACGTATCCGCCGGTAACTGACTCAATCTGATGAGTCAAAACAGTTACGGCCGGTTCGGCTAGTATCGTGACAAGTCCGAGTATAAAACCGATTATTACCGCAACGGCTTTACTGTCTATCTGCGCAACCTCATAGCCAATAATATTGCCCACTCCCATAAATCCCTGATTCACACCCGTCAAAAACAAAGCCAGTCCTATCAATGTATAAGCTATGCCCTTGAGTAGCTTTTTAAATTGTTTTCTTGAAAGTTTGAAAGCGAATATCTGAAACAGGATGAAAATAACTATTACCGGCAATAGCGCAATTAGCGCTTCTAAAGTTATGGCAGGTAAACCCTTTATAAAGGGTATCAAAACACCCGTAGCCTCGGTGCTGCGGTTATCCAAAACGCCTTTCAGACCGTCAATTTTTTTGAATAATCCCATTAAAAGCGCCCCAAATACCGCTCCGGTGGACGTTACCGCAACAAGTCCAAAGCTATCCTTTTCCGATGCCTTGCTATCCCGCTTTATTCCGGTGACGCCCAGTGCAAGCGCGAGTATAAAGGGTACCGTCAGCGCACCAGTCGTTGCGCCAGACGCATCAAATGCAATAGCGAGGAATTCAGGCGGTACAAAGATGGATATCAACAGTATAATGCCATAAAGGATAGTGAGCATTATATAAAGAGGAAAATTGAAAACTATGCGCAACAACCCTACGGCAAGCATTATCGCTACCCCTGCCGAAACTACAACCAATATACTGATCATTGAAATAGCGTTTCCGGATACGCCTTCGACTTGCCTGGCAAGAATCTGCAGGTCCGGTTCAGCTATACAAACGAAAAACCCAATGACCAGTCCTACGATCACTACCATCCATATTTTGTTGGATCTGGAAACGAAATTACCGATATGATGACCCAGTGGATATATCCCGATATCTATGCCAAACAGAAAAACCGAAAGCCCGATTACAATAAACAGGGCTCCGACAATAAACCTTAGGAAAAACTGGTTGGGTAGCGGAGTCACAAAGAAATTCAGGATCGCAACCAATACCAATATCGGCAATACTGAAAAAAGTGTCTCCTTGAACTTGCCCAGAAAAACGTTCAAACGCGTCACCTCTTATTAACAGTATAACATCAAATAATTGCTAAGTCACCCTACGCTATGCGTCTGGGCAGGATACATTGACTTGCTTTGCCAGTGGGAATATAATCTTTATTAGAAAAAAGTATTGTAATTCGTATCGCTTTGGCGTTTTAGCTGCCGCACGGAAAGGAATATTATGAGCACGGAATACAGATCTGAAGATATCTTTGCGTCCAATCTGTCTATGATAGACGAGATCGATTCGCCCCAGATTAAAAGAAAACACCTCGATCTGCGCTATGCTAATATTTCAAACTCGCAGGTGTTGGATCTCTATCTGCCGGACAAAGGAAAGGAACCGTACCCAACGGTAATTTTTGTCCATGGCGGGGCTTTTTGTGTCGGCGATAAAAAGGATCATCAGCTTTATCCTTTCATTAAGGGGCTTGAACGGGGTTATGCAGTCGCAAGTATCAATTATAGGATGAGCGGAGAAGCTATATTCCCAGCGTCAGTCATGGATGTTAAAGCAGCTATTCGTTTCCTGCGTGCCAATGCGAAAGAATACTGCATTGACGCAAATAAATTTGCCCTAGCCGGGGATTCGGCGGGAGGCAATATAGCTGCGGTCGCGGCGCTTTCGGCCGATTGGACACAGTTCGACGACGCTTCTTTGGGGAATACGGAGGTTTCATGTAATGTACAGGCTTGTGTGGACCTATATGGCCCAACCGACTTTTTATTGATGGACGAACATTTAAGAGTGAGTGGGCTAAAGCAGGATATATTCGACCATGACGATGCAAATTCGCCCGAATCGCTCTATTTGGGCGCACCGATAAAAACGGCCGATCCTGCGCTTGTTCAAAAGACAAATCCGATTACCTATGTTAATAAAGAAATGCCGACTTTTCTTATCCAACACGGCAAAAAAGATAACGTGGTACCATATCAACAGAGTTTGATCTTTGCGCAAGCTATCGAAGCCTGCGCTGGAAAATGTAAGGTCGCTCTGGATATTTTCGAATCCGCAACGCATATAGACCCGTTGTTTGAATCCGAAGACAATATCAAACGCATTTTCGATTTTCTCGACAAAGCGATGCGGTAAAATATTCTCATTCCATGGATGCAGTATAGGCCGACCCAAGCAGTACCGCGTTTTCGTAGCCTTTCAGTTCAATCTGAATATCCAGCTTCTGCTTTATCCATGTTTTTGTTAGCTGTTCAACTCTTTGCCGCAGTCCAGGCATCCTGTAATATAGGCTTCCCTCCATAGTCGCCAGTACGCTCTTTCCCGAGCCTGCCGATTTCAACGACGCGGCGGCTAATTCAAGTGCAACAATATTAGCTGCCCTCATAATTACATTTTCGATTATCAAACCGGCACTTTGCCTGCTTTGTTCGTCAACGAAAGCGTTCCAAAGCCTGCCTCCTTTTTTAATAAACTCCGCTATATCTGCGTTGCCAGATCCACGCAAAACATTATCATCGAACATGATAATGCCTTCTTTTCGTGCCGTATTCAGTATCTCTATACAGAGCGGTGCAAAATAAGCCCCGCTTACGATTTTTTCCAGTCTGTTAGAAGAAGGATCGTCCGTTGATGCGATAAAGCTTTCATCTATTGCTCCAACCGGCAGTTTATCAAAATTAGCGCATTCAATATTTATCAGCATTCTGCCGGGACCTGCAATATCGCGGATATTTGTGCAATGCTCCGGATAGCACGCGTTTGTTCCTGTACCCACAATTACGCCTATGCAGGCGTCAAAGCCGCCTTCAATCGAATCCCTGAATCCTGCCATCGCCGTAGATATTGAATCGTTGGCTATATGCATCCGTATTCCGTTGCACCCCCTTGCTGCAAGAGCTTTAGTCATTTCGGCATATATATCGCAACCTTCCGAGCCGTTGACTTGCAGTTCCTTCACAAGCTTTATAAGCCGCACCTTATTCTGTGAAACTATATCTACCGGATGAGCGATGGACATAGAGAGTATCTTTGCGCTTCTTAAATGCTTTTTTACCTTCCCTGCAATCTCTGCAAAGAAATCATTCTTATCGATCTCTCCATGACTGCCGGGGATAGGGAAACTTTCAAAATCTTCTATAACGCATTCCGTATTTTCATCTATCCGTGCAAGTGCGATCCGTAAATTCGTCCCGCCTGCATCTACAAGCGCGGCAGAGGTATCGCTTTTTATTTGTTTTCCAAGCTTAAAATGGGAAGGAAGCATGCGGAGTGAACTGCGCTCTTTCTGCAGGCCTTTTTCCATATCCTTTAAAAAAAGGTCCAGCAAAGCATCCCAGTCATACAGGTCCCCGTTCAGCTTATATTTATTTATAAAACTGGCCGTCTTTTCAATACTCATATCCATTCCCCTATATTCTGTCTATTATCATAATACATGCATTGTCACCGTATGCAACAGTGATTTTCTTTCATCCCTTGTTTTGACAAAGCCTTGCCCTGGGTTTATATAATATGAAAGGCTCTGCTATTATCATATAGCAGAGCCTTTATATATGGTTTCTATTATTCCTTATGGGTAAACATCAATGGATCATCCCCAGGTCGTCAATGATCAGTCATTGATTATGCTGGCTACTACGCCCGCTCCTACAGTCCTGCCGCCTTCACGTATCGCAAAGCGCAAGCCTTCCTCTATTGCTATTGGCGTAATCAGCTTGATCTCCATCTG
>JAVBOF010000008.1:0-6749 GCA_031550915.1 Eubacteriales bacterium
TTGCCCCTGCGTGCGGGCATATACTATATCCGCAATTTCAATGGAAACCTGTTTTTAGAAAACTATTTCGGCAGCTTTAAAAACTATGGCAAAAGCATATTTTTGAAGCGCAAAAACACAACGGATCCAAGTACCTTAATAAAGCTGAACAATAAAGCGCATGGCTACTGTTCCTACCTGGGCGATATGCAATTCCTTCCCAGCGAAGGGTTTATCAGCGTTATAAACCATGTTCAAATGGAAACGTATTTAAAGGGCGTCGTTCCTAACGAAATGAGCAACGCCTGGCCAGTAGATGCGCTTAAATCCCAGGCTGTCGCGGCGCGCGGCTATGCCCTGCGGGAGATCACGTCAACTTCGCCAAAGGAAGCCTTTGACGTGCTTGATACCGCCGCAAATCAGGTTTATGAGGGGTTTCGAGCTTCAGATAACGTTGCGATCCAGGCCGTGAACGAGACGGCGAAAATGGTTTTAATGTATGACGGAAAACTATGCTACACATATTATGGCGCGTCTAACGGCGGCTATACAGATAACGTCAAGAACGTCTGGGATTCCGACGACCCATACCCCTACCTTGTAAATAAGCCTGATGAATTCGATATACGCAATACCGAAAGCCGCAGGATAAAATGCCTGCTGCCGGCGTCCAATGCGCTTTACAGGACTGCCCCTGAATTGATGAAATACCTCAAAGAAAAAGCATTGGATTCTCTGAAAGCGATAAATCCGCTTACCACCATAGATAATTTTTATATCGATGGCGTAACGGATATGAAATGGGATAATGATTACGCTTACGGATACAAATCCCAAAAGCTTGCTCAGAACAGATCCGGCAGTAAAACGCAGAAGATAAATTTTAAGCTCAACGTTAAAATGCCTATGCCTGATCCAAATATTCCCGGCGCGTTCTATTTTGGTATCAGGGAAGTAGATATCCAGACGACTTTGCAGGATATGTTGAACAAGGTGGTCATCCCTGACGACCTTGAGATATACACGATAGAAAAAAATGATGCCGGGGATTTTTACTTTATAAACGGCCGCTTTGGACATGGTGTGGGTCTTAGCCAGCGCGGCGCCCAGCAGATGGCAAAGGAAGGCATGGATTATACTCAAATACTGGGCTTCTATTTTGAAGGCACAAAGATTGAGTATGATACTTACGCGGATGAACCGCTATATGATGAACCGGCGCAACCGCAGCCCGAGGACGGTAGCTTTGGCGCTATAGTCGCACATACCAGCGAGGTCAATGTCCGCAGCGAGCCCTCAACGGATGGCGGTGATAAGACGGTAATTGGCAAGATCGTGCCCGGAACGCTAATAAATGTGACGACAAAATATATCAAACCAAAATGGCAAAAGTTTATGTTCAAAGATACGGAAGCCTATATATATGACGATTATGTGCAATTTACCGGATACCCCCCGATCAAGCCGCTATCCATAACTTCTAGCATGTTTGCAATGGCAGTAGATAATACTAGCGTGCATGTTTCACCAAATGGTAGTGCAGCGGTTTTGAAGAAGATACCGGGCGGAACGGTGGTTGCCGTAGCTAAGGCGGATGATGGCAGCGGCTGGACGCAGATCCGGTTTTGGAATAGCGTGGCATATATCCAGTCAAGCAAACTTATAAAGTGCAGCGCCAAGCTGACGCTTTAAAACCAATTAAAAACGTATATTAAAAAAGAGGCCTGAGCCTCTTTTCTTGTGTTTATGATTTATACGGCCTCGCGAACATGACCTGCTTCCATTTCTTGCCGTTGGCACCCCAAAGCCTGTTTATAACAACCTTGCCCTTGTTTGCGCTGGCCTCTATAGTCTTTCCGTCCCCTATGTAAATTCCGACATGGTGTATCTCTTTGTATCTGCCGCAGTCGCAATCTTTTTTACCCCAAAAGATCAGATCGCCCGGCTGGAGATCGCCCTTAGAAATTAGCATATGGCGCCTGCGCACATAGGAAGCCTGCGCTACGGATGTCCGCGGAAGATCAATTCCTGCCTTATCGTAAGCATAACGTACAAGTGAGCTGCAATCAAAGGTCTTTCCCCTTCCTGATGCTCCTAATACATACTTGCTTCCAAGGCGCTTCTTGGCATATTCCACCGCATTATCGCCCTTGGTTTGCACAGGTGCCGCCGTTTCCTCAGGAATGAACAAGCCTTTTATGTCATGGAATACGAAATTATCGTAATCCTCTTCGGCTTCCCCGTCAACCTCCTGTGTTTCCACATCCTCGTCCGTTTCTATTTCGGTATCCCAAAGAGGTATTACCGGCTGTTGAATCACGGGTGTACCTTTGGCTTCCGTTTCTTTTATCACCGGAAGTACCGGATTCAATTCGGTATCTATATTTTCATCTGTCGGCAAAGAAGCGTCCAATACTTCCTTTTCCGCAATAATATCCGTTATCGTTGGCAGGTCTGAAAGCAATGACTGCGTCGGCTTCGGCGTAGTATCCGCTTCATCCGTCTTAATTATCATTATCGGTGTTTCAATTGGAGGCGTACTGCTCTCCGGGTCAGATCCATCTAAAACAACAATTTTATTCCCCTGCTCTGTCGAAGGCGTAGTAACAGCGTTCACAGTCTTCTTCGCCAGTGCGGCTTCGTTGCTTTTAGGCGGGATATTGCTTATCATGTTTTCTGGCGCTTGTCTGTCTTCTTTATCCACGGCTTGCTTCTTATCCGCTTCCAGCCTTACTGTGCTTTTTGCTTCTGGTTTATCCTGATGTTTTTCACTTATTACAGGCGTTGCCGAGGGCAAAACCCTATCAGTTTCCGCACTTTGGACACTGGCTTCAAAGGCGGGTACAGTTATTTCTTTGGGCGCCGTTGTATCTATGCTATTTTGTAATATAGCCGCGACCCCCGCATCCTTTATAGCCGGTATATTTTTTTGAATATGTTGTATAGAAGGTGTGTTTACAGAAGCGTTTGCTTTTTTTGAATTTTGCTCTTTAGCGTTATCCTGTATAAGGTAGCTAACGGATACTACTCCCATCGACAGTATTATTACTGCCGCCGCAATACCTTTGTAACCAAACTTGATACGCTTGACTCTAACGCCCGACTTTTTTGGCCAATTATTCGCAGGTATCCTGCAATCATGCTTTCTTTGCGCATCTTCACCTTCGGGCGTACGCAAAAAAAGCTCCATCCGCGTAGGATTCGAAGGCTTTTGATAATCCTTCCCCTGCAGATAGAGTATATATTCCTGTCTGGTCATAGGTGGTTTTTGGCTATATGAAGCTTCCTCCGCAGATTCGGTATCAATTGTACCCGCGGCCTTTAAAACGTCATATACTTTACATACTTCAAATTTTTGGTGTGAGTAGCGCTCTTCCATTGTCTGCGCATCTGCAACGTCTATTTCTTTGTTCATTATGCACCCGTATTTACTTTTGGAATTCACATTTTCTAGCATTATACCACAAATCACTCAAAAAGTATAGTCATAAGTACGACATGATGCTCCTAAGTAACTCTATGCGTTAACATTCGTCATTAAGCCTATATATTGTACTAGACACGTATACTATTATCGTTATTCTTTATACGGTACTTTAATAAAAGCCTGCAGAAAAAAGAAAATAAGGGTAACAAAACGTCTACCGCGCACTTAAAAATGGGTTCTTAGAAATTAAAACGACAGCGTATAAAGGAATATTATGCCTTGAAACTTAGACGTCGCTTACTCATTTGCGGTTCTTTATATCAGCCGGTTTTGCTTTTGGCCACGAGCCACGGTAACGGAAGCGCGTTTGATTTAGTTACTGCCTTTTTCGATATCTTCAAGTATTTCTTTATTACGGGGGAATAGGTATTGAAATACATCATGCCCCTATCTTCATCGATTTTTACGAATCTGATATATCCGTTCCCGCCGTTAGGCAAAGCTTGAAAATTAGATATACACTGATACACAGTGCGTTCCTTACGCCCGTCCCCGTCATCATCATACTTCACCGGGACGCAATCATCGTTGTAGCGGTGGCCGCAAAGTACCATATAAACATTCGGGCATTTAGAAACGACTTCTCGTCGGATAGTTTTTCCAGTATCGTTAAGCAAGGTGTTCGAATCCATATACTTATGTAAACAAAGTACGCCCACTCTATCCGGGTATTTATTGAAAACATCTCGGGCCCATGCCCTGCAATTCGGCCCAGGGCTATATCCAAGATATACGAAGATATAATCAGTCTTACCTATCGTCATAAGATCATAATGGTTACGGTTATCCAGAAAATTCCCGCCGTAGTAATCATATTGTGAATACCGTTCCGAACCAAAATACTTGTTGAAATTCCGATACCCGACATCACCATAAACATCATGGTTTCCGGCCAGGACGCCTTGCGGTATGCCGGCTATCGAAAGCATTGCGGCATATGCGTTCTTCCATTGTGCGAGGTCGGTAGATTTTTGCACAAAATCGCCGGTATGTACTATATATTCAAGCTTAAGCATATCTTGATTCTTTTTAAGAAAGCCTGTCATCTTTTTGAATGTTGAAGGATATTTAGCGCTGTAATATTGCGTATCAGATATCCAGCCTATTGTATACTGGTTTCCACTTGCACTCAGCTTTCCGAAATCTTCCTGCGCGTTTGCGGGAACATGACCCATGCAACAAGTGAAAACGATCAATAGGCTTGATAATAGAATTAAAAGCCTCGCCTTCTTCGATACACTCATAATAACCTCCGCACATGTAAACTATATCATATGTTGGTATTATATGTATTGTTCGAAGGCATGTATGGTATTTTTGGGGTAGCTGCCAAAAAAATATGATCTATATGATATCTATTAACAATAACACTTAGGTAAGCTTTAGCGTATCTCTACGCCGCAAATCTTTTGCCCTCTCGTTCCTACGATTATCTTGTTACCATAGACAGCAGGAGAGGATTCTATGTTTGCTCCCAAAAAAAGCTGGTCAATAGGCCTTCCCGTCAGACCATCCAGCAAAGTCATATTGCCCTTATTATCGCAAACTATGATATATCCCTTGCCGTCTCTATCATATACCGCCACTGGCGAACTCCAGGAGTAATTCGGCATCTGCCATTTCCAAACCTCCTGCCCGCTATGCTTATCAAAAGCCACTATCAGTCCATCATCCTCACTCATAGTACGTGCTATGGGATATATAACAAGGTTTTTTAAATCGTTTTTACCAAGCAGCCCGGAGGCCTCTACCCCGCCGGAAACACCAGCGACTGTAAAACAGTTATAGTATTTCATCCATACTATTTCCCCCGTTATTCCGTCGATCTTCCAAACCGGGATATCTCCCCTGTCTTCATCGTTCTTTGTCCAATGCAAGGATGTCGATGTATACAGGTATGGATGCCCGTCTTCTAGTTCGAAAATCGGCGAGCCGTTTGAATCGTCCAATATATCCTGCGCCCAAACCACTTTCATCGTGTTAGTATCAATACACATCAACGTTCCGCAATTGTCCGAAACATAGAGCCAGTTTTTCCATATATTGCAGCTATCTTCCATTCCCAGCCAATACGTGTCGTTGGCCAATCCTTCTCTGGATCGTTGCGTGGTATATCGCATTTTAACCATATCTGAAGGATCTATAGATATTTTCCCCGCATTGGCATCAAACTTCGAATTCAGTTTCAGGGTATAGAGAATGCCGTTTTCGGCAGGCACTATCAACGTGTCGCTGCCTGTATCCACAAGCGCGGAGGAATCATATGCGTGCCAATCCCTTGGGGCATATGGATCACGGTTTTTGCCAAACGAATATAATTGCTCGCCGTCAATCAGGCTGTAAATGAAAAATGCCTGCTTTTCTTCCGGTTTGCCGTCATGCGCGGGTACGGAATCTCCCGATCCCAGATACAAAAGCGGATAGCCGCGTGGGTCAAGCGCTCCCGCTCCTTTAAACGGCGTGTTTATCACAATATTGTCCCGGGTTTTCTTTCCGTCATCTATATCAAGGAAATATACCGATCCGTCCATAGTGGCATAAATGACCTCCGTAAGGCCCACTTTGCCTTTCTTCTCATTGTTTATGTTCATCTTGGAAACGATATCCTGCGGCCATTTTGCGATGAGCGGCTGGCCTGTCCAGCCACTGCCCGTCCAGTTTCCCTCACCGTAACCCTTTGGTAAGGAACCGCTGTCTACAGACCAGATCAGTTCCAGCTTTTTTTGTTGGATATCCGCCGTTCCATATGTTGCGCCCTGTCTAAAATTGCTTCCCCGAAAAGTACATATGCCGTCAATGCCCGAATACTCATCTCCGGTTCCAAAGTTAAATTGCTGTGGTCTGTTATAACTCTCCACATTCTCACCGTTAAAATTCAATTCGCTGATTATCCCCATCTTCGACGGATCGGTATCTACTACCGCCGTAGGCTGACCGGGGTTATCATCCGCGGGAGAAAAAGCTTCCGCAATCTTTTCGCCCGGCTTCAGCTCAGTATTCACCTCAAGACTTTTCCATTGTGCTACGGTGTTTGTAAACACATATTTCGGAAGAAATTTTACTCCAAGGAAAGCCGCCACGGCGAGAATTGCCAAGCATATCACAACGATAATTACGATCCTGCTTTTTTTTGCTGGTTTATGTACTTTTTCCATCGTCAGTTTCCTTAACATACTTTTTTGAAATAATCCAATATAATCATATACATTAATAAAACCATTGTATATGTGCTAGTATTCCATTTTCTTGCTTATTTAACGCACAAAAAAGATTAAAACAACTA
>JAVBOF010000158.1:0-22702 GCA_031550915.1 Eubacteriales bacterium
GGATAACAGGGTAATGTATTCCGTAGGGAGCGCTGCAATACGCGCAGGCCTGATAGACGCTGATATAGCCATAGGCTTGCCACTCTCGGCTACGGGCAAAAATATTTACTTTGAGCGATGATTTTCTTAATAAATAAGAGAAATGGTTTAGTTTCAGCCGCTTATAAATAACAAGACAGCGTATATAGTTTGCAATGCTGCATATACCGCTGCCTTTGAAGTTTGCTCTAATATTCGTTGCTGAACAACGTTTGGCCTAGGCCTTCAAGGTCATATATAATGACGCCGCCGTATACCGTTTCAAGCAATCCGCGCTGCTTGAGGTCTGCAAGCGATCTTGTGACAGTCACCCTTGTTGTACGGGACATCCTAGCAAGATCCTCTTGTGAAACCTCCAAAAAAATGTCCTTTATCTCCGGGTTGCGGCGATTTTTTTGACCGGCAAGCATATATATCGCCCATTCCACCCTTTGGTTTGCGCGGAACATTAGCAGATACAGCTGGGTCATCAATCCGCCGGTGATATTCACAAAATCGGCGATTATCTGTCTGCAAAAAACAGGGTCGTTTTCAAGTAGTTCGTTTATCTCGTTCTTGCTGATGCAAGAAACGATTGAATCTTCTAAAGCGATAAAGGAAGCAGGGCATGGATTGTTTCCAAGAATTGGTTGCAAGCCGAAGATATTACCATCCCCAAGTATCTCGATGAGGCCCTGCGTACCGTCTTCCATTGTAAATGAATATTCGAATAATCCATTGATAATATAGTAAATTTTTTCCGCTCTTTGACCTTGCTGCAGAACAACGGTCTTTTTTGGTATGGTGACCTGAGGACGCTTTGAAAATATATCGTCCCACCGGTCCTGAGTACCGGATATTTTATGACATCTGAACATTGGAAAAATGTGCTCGTTTAAATCCATTTCCACCTCATCCTTGTAGTCGAAAGCAATAAAAGCCTATCGTATAGAGCCTAGTTTACCATCATTCAAAGCCATAATCAACAGTCTGGGCCCATATGTACTTCTTACAAATAGACCCACCGTATAAGGCTTAACGGATTTAGCCTATTCCTATTTCCTGCCTGCCTGCTTGATGGCTAATATCTACAGAAATACGGAACCGAACCGGCGTCAATCAGATAAACATCTTCATACGGAAGGCGTTCACAGTCCTTTTATGCGCCGTTTACTCTGCGCAGCCGCCAGCCTGTTTCCAATATCAAACGCTGTCTGGCAATCTATCGGGAATTGTTCAGTCCGAATCTTCAATTTATGTTCGGCATCGAATTTGCCCGCCTCGTATTTTGAGTAATCGTCAAATTGGCTGGTGTCGTAACAGGCATAATACTCCGATTCGCCGCCTAGATTTCGAAGGCTTTGGCAATTGTTTTCAAAAATGTAAGTATAGTATGATGAAGAGCCCTGTGGCATATTCATTGTAAAGAAGAAAGCTGAATCGACCCTTGCAAAGGTATCTACTTGCCCTGGCTTGTTATAATTAATATTCATAAATATAAGCCGCTCCAGTAAAGAGCGCATTGCGCCGGTAACCTCGCCGATATATATCGGTGAGCCCAAGAATAACAGGTCGCATGCCATGATTTTTTCCAAAACTGGTGAGAGTTCATCCTTGAAGCCGCACCTGCCGGTAGCGGTCCCCTTTTTTTTGCATGAAAAACAGCTGATACAGCCTTTATACTGGAAATCATACAAATGAAGCAGCTCCGTAGATGCTCCTGCTTTTTTTGCTCCATCAAGCGCGTTTTTCAACATTGTAGCTGTATTCCAGTCCTTTCGCGGACTTCCGTTTATCCCTATAGCGTGCATATTCAGCGCCTCCTAAAATATTATTCGACCAAACAATAAAGATATATAAATGTACACCTTTCCATTTCGATATCACATTCGATCCTACCTGGATCTATATACCCAGACGTTTTGAAACCTCGGTAAACACTGTTCCGATGGGGTCGCGAAACACCATATTTGCGCTCTTGTCATACGAGGTCGGTGTGCGGTTTAACAAAACAAGGTTTTCCCCTCGGAAGTATTGTATCATACCTGCTGCGGGATAGACCAGCAACGAAGTACCGCCGACTATCAACATGTCCGCCAGCGCTATGGCTTCGATCGCCCCCGAAACTGTTTCTTGGTAAAGCCCTTCTTCATACAGGACTACGTCCGGACGTACAATGCCGCCGCATTTTTTACATAAGGGCGGGCTTGTTTTGAACTCCGGTAGAAACAAATATTCAAGCGCATATGTTTCTGCGCATTCCATGCAGTAGTTGCGCCAGATGGATCCGTGCAGTTCAAAGACATTTTTGCTACCGGCAAGCTGGTGCAGGCCATCGATATTTTGCGTTACAACGGCGCTGAGAATTCCCCTGCTTTCCAGCTTCGCTATTCCAATATGGGCAGCGTTTGGCTTGGCTTCCGTATGTATGAGGTTCTCCCTGTAATAATCAAAAAATATCGAGGGGTTTTTGATAAAAAAACTATGGCTTAGCAGTTCCTCTGGAGCATGTCCATATTTTTGCCTAGCAAAAAACAAACCGTCCTCAGAACGGAAATCGGGGATACCGCTTTCCGTTGAAACCCCGGCGCCACCGAAAAACACTATGCGGCGGCTTTTTTCAATGGTTTTGGCCAACTTTTCTATCAAAGGAATCCTCCTATAAATTTTTATTCAGAAAAGCCAGGAGCTTCTTTACCCGCGCAGCCTGTAAAGTCGTAAGCTCGCTCATGCGCCTTTCCAAAACACCGGCAAAGCTAAGTAAATTGCCTTTATTCACGCATATGGAAGCACGCTCCGCATGCTGAGGTATCTCCTTTGGCCTGCAGGTTTCCAGATGGGCAAGGATGATAGGGAAAACCTTTTTGCTGTAAGTCTCATCCGCAGCACAAATGGCGGCAAAAACGCTTATACTGTTGTCTACAGTTATGACGCTACCCGCTTTATAGGCTTTTAATATGATATCGATATTATCGAAAAGAACTTCGGCAGCCAAATCTGCAATGTAGGCGAGAGCGGTCATACCACCCCATATCAGGCGGTTATTTGTTGAGTTAAGCAGAGGTAAAAGATCCATCGCATATGGAGCCAGTAGTTCTGGGTTTCTGGATCCTGCTTCATATAAGACCTTGATACAATCGGAGGCAACAGCTTTATTATTGTTGTTCAGACCATTTACGATCTCATCAAAGCCGTTTTTATCTTTGCTCTCGCATAACAAAACAGCTAAATCGATGTTTGGCTCCTCATCGCTGCGCCCCAAACTGCAGGCAAGTCTTTCAATATACATGGTTTGCCCCCCGTTTAAGCATTAGTCTATATATTCGTTATAGAGCACGTAAATCCTTCAAAACCAAATTGGCCGCGCATCTTGGAAACCGTATGTTGCAGGTAAACATTTGTTTCAAAAGCCGCTTATAGCTTTACTTTGGGGGAACGCAGCCATATAATTTAGTTGGTGATAAATGGGGAAAATATACTTGCCCTTATATTTTGAAAATGAATACAAAGCAAATGATTAGGGTACTTAACAGAAATGGGGTGGCAACATGGCTTTTGAAATTATATATGGCGATATAACTAAGATGGAAGCGGATGCGATCGTTAACGCCGCCAATCCGGGGCTCAAGATGGGAGGCGGCGTATGCGGCGCCATATTTGCTGCGGCCGGAGCGGATGAGCTTCAGCGGGAATGTGACGCCATTGGCGGATGTGAGACCGGCGAGGCTGTTATTACAAATGCTTTTGGCCTCCGTGCGAAGTATATTATCCACGTTGTTGGTCCGGTTTGGCAGGGCGGGGCGAATAAGGAAAAAGAATTGCTCAAAAGCTGTTATAGAAAGGCGCTTTCACTTGCGGCTGAACACAAATGTGAATCTGTTGCTTTTCCTTTGATATCCTCCGGGATATATGGTTACCCCCGGGAACTGGCGCTTAAAGAAGCGAAAGAAGAAATAAGCGCATTTCTGGAGGATGAGGATATGGAAGTTTTTCTGGTACTGTATGACGCGAATTAACTACATATTGTAAAATATACACTTTGGGGCGTATAATGCTGTTATCGGGAGTGAGTATATGCGCGACAGTGATGAAAGGATTGACATCGAACCGACGAAAGAAGAGGACCTTTTGGTTATGATCCTCGATATAGCGTCGGTTTTTAATGAGGATTTGGAGAGCTGGGATTATGACGATCCGTTGGCTAGAAAATGGCTTCGAAGGAATTTTAAAAAACAAACGGGCATATCTGCTGAATTCTTTAGAGACAGACTCTCGCTCATAGGCGATATCGCGGACTCAAAAGGCATTGATAATTTCGGGCGGTTCAGGGAGGATTTCCGCATACTGTTGGATTACTATCTTTACATACAAAGTGTTTCTAAGGCAAACTGCCCGGATTCGCAAAACGTTATCCAAAACCCCAAAAAGCTAGACGAATGGATAATTGAATTGCGGCAAATAATTGCGATTTTAGGAGAAGAGACCGTATGAATCTTTCGAAGCAGCGTTTGGAAGCCTTTAGCGACGCGGTTATCGCAATAATTATAACGATAATGGTTTTAAGTATACCACTGCCCAGTGGGCTCGATTATAACGGGCTGCTGGAGCTGGGCATGTCCGTTCTCATCTACCTGATAAGCTTTTTAGTTGTAGGCTCGTACTGGAGCCAGCATCACCGCGCACTGTCATTTATCGAAAATATATCCGGACGGATTATTTTGATGAATATGCTATTTCTGTTTTTCCTCTCGATGATTCCTTTCTTTACGAAATGGGTCATTGAAAACCCCGGTGAGATCATCCCGGCGATCGGATACAATATAGATTGCCTTATAGTCAATGCGATCTATATGCTGATCTATAAATATATAATAATCCATAGCGAACATGAACATATGCAGAGGATACGAAAGCATTTTTACGAAAGACGCAACAACAAGCGGCCAACGGGACTCGTTATCACAAGATTCATCTGTACGGCTGCCGCTCTGCTGTGCGTAACGCTGTTCTCTTTCTTTTTCCCGATACTCTCCACGTATGTGTTACTTGGGATGCCGGTGATTTTATCAATAGTAAACCTTTATTTTGACGAGAGACACGAAAAAAAGTCCGGGAAGACGAGAGGACCGAACAGTGAGTTATGCGAAAAAATCGAACAAATAGCGGAATGATTCTTTAATACATGACCTTGCCGGTAAATCTGGCATAGAATTTTCCAAACCAGCGCATAAAAAGCCTTACGATATTACCTATGACCAAAGCGGCTATGACAGTTCCGGCTTTGACGCTTTCCAGCCTGTGCAAAACTACAAAGGAAACTATTATTGTAAGCGCGACACATGCACAGTCGATCACTATCTTGCCGCGGCCAAACGGCCAATTGAGTTTTTTGGCAACTACCCGTGCCACTCCGTCGCCCGGCAACAGCAAAAGATCGGAAGCTGCCATGGCGCTCAGACCAAACGCACAAATTACCATACCAATGGCAAACAGTATGCTTCTACCGAATATACTTAAAAAGGTATAGTCCCATTGTGCGGTAAGTGGCATCCAAAGGTCTATGAACAGGCTGAATAGAATGCTGGTCGCAAGCTGCAGAAGTTGTATCTTCTCATATTCCTTGCGAGTCAATATTATCTGGATAACGATAAGCGCGATGTTCCATATAAATTGTGTTGTACCCAGCGAAAGCTTTGTTATGACCGTAATAAGATAGGCGAAGCTGGTTACAGGCGAAATGCCGACGTTTGCCCTGGCGATAAGGCAAACGCCCAAAGCGGCGATCAACATGCCAACGGCATAGAAGATTATGTTTTTAATCGTGTATTTCTCCCTTAGTGATACGGTCATAATCAATCTCTTTTACTTAAAAATTATAAATAACTCTTAGAAAGGCATTTTTGGTATATACTAAAGTCAAAGGCATTTGTTTTATTACAACAATTAATAGGATAACAATAAAGATCGTCAGAGGCAAGCATGTTCACAATTTCTGCAAAGTTGGAATTCTATATACCCCATAGCCATTCCTTAAAGGATAAACGGATGGTCAGACGAAGGTTGACGGATAGGATTCGATCAAAATTCAACGTATCCGTTGCCGAGGTGGATTGCCAGGATATGCTCCAGCGGCTTGTTATCGGTGTTGCAACGGTTTCGTCTACCCTAACGCAGGCAAAAAAAATCATGGATGAAATCATCCGGTACGCAGAACAGGATACCGAAGCGGAACTGATAGATATTATGCTCTTTGAGTATTGAAAACATGGTTTTATTAATTGAGGCACAAAGTAAATGGACAAAGAAAAAACAAGGACATTTCAATAATTAGATCGCGGCTTTTGCCGGACGATGGTCACGAGATATGCCTTAAAATAGGCGAATCAAGAAATACAAGTAGAGTTTAAATTGCTGCACGGACTATAACGGTATGCAAGTACCGAATGGAAGAAGCAACTAAAATTACTGTTCATTTTTCAATCTTTACGGATTTATTAATCACCTTGCTGATAATTCTATAGGCTAAAGAGCCGATCGCGGATTTAAAAGGGTTGATCCTGCGAGGGTAACTTTTATTGGAAAAAACCGAGTTTAGCCAGAATTCGTTATCGCATTGGGAGATGATTTTTTTGCCGCTGTTCATTCCGCGAAAGGAATTATGAACCGCAACGCTTTCTAGCGTTGGGGCGGTATATTTGTTCTTCACGATGGCTTCGTAAAAGCTTTTTGCCGTTTTTTCAACCTGAATTTTCTGCTTATCTGTCAGTGAAAACGGAACGGTCCTTATTTTGCAGCTCAAACTGCTAATATATCCAACGCCCCAATGCCCTAAAACAGACCGTAAATAATCAGCGATTTTTTTATCTCCGGCACCGGCGGTCGTGGTGATAATAAGTCCTTTTTTTTCGAAAAGCCTTGGCCTGTGGAAATAATAGGAAAGATGGTCGATAAGGTTTTTCATCGCTGCATTGATATGCAATGAATAAACGGTTCCGCTAACTATCAACGCATCACTGTCTTCCAAGCCTTTGGCAATGGGCTCCATAACGCTTCTATGGGGGCAATATTGCTCTCCTTTATCAAAGCATACATGGCAGGATGTACAAAACGGCAGGTCAAGATCGCTTACAAAGATTTCTTCAATATCAATATCACCCAGCGCTCTGAGCTTTTCCGTTACAGTCCGGGTCAAGCTGTAGGTATTTCCTTTTCGCATACTGCTATGGATAACGATAATCTTCATTATTCGATCCTTTCTTTGGAAAATGCTTCTTCCGGCATATATCAATATAGTTATTATAATTTCAATCTGCTACGTTAACAAGTTATTAAGGATCTATTTACCAACCGCCGCTATTTTATTGAAAAAATCACAAAAAAAGGTATAATAAAAAAGTGCATTAGTATCGGATCTGAATAATTTATAGAGATAATACCAGCGTTCTGCAAATCGGAGGGCAAATGAGCTTTTTGAATGCTTCAGAGGTCACCGCCAACTATGTCGAAGCCGGCGTCCAAAAAACGAGGTATCCTATCACAAAAACCATTCTTTTGGCTACTCTTGCTGGTTGTATCATAGCTCTTGCTGGGGCAGTGACCAGCACGGCAACGCATGGCTTTGAAAATATGGGATTGATAAAGCTGGTTTCCGGACTATTGTTTCCATTTGGTCTTGGAATAGTAGTATTAAGCGGTTCGGAGCTTTTTACCGGCAGTTGCCTAATATCGATATCCGTATTCGAGAAAAGATTAAAAATCTCATCGATGTTGAGCAATTGGCTTTTAGTTTATATAGGCAATTTTATCGGTAGCATAATAGTGGCTGCTGCATGCGCTTTTTTTGGGCAACTGGGCATATCGGGCGGATTACTGGCTGCATACACAATAAAAATTGCGGCGGCCAAGTGCGCGTTACCCTTTGCAAATGGTATTGTGCTGGGGATATTCTGTAACCTGCTGGTTTGCTTTGGCGTTTTATTATCACTTTCGGCGAAGGATACTACTGGCAAGATACTTGGTTGTTATCTCCCCGTTTCGTTTTTCGTTATCTGCGGATTTGAACACTGTATTGCAAATATGTTCTTTGTCCCTGCCGGACTTTTCGCTATGCAGGTACCCGAATATGCGGCAAAGGCTATTGAGCTTGGCATAGACACCGGCGCTCTGACATGGGGAAGGTTTTTAGCGTGCAATCTATTGCCGGTGACGATTGGGAACATCCTTGGCGGGGCGGGGCTTGGCGCCGTTATGTGGGCTTGCTACTTAAGAAAGCCTTTAAAAGTCAAAGGCCTAACAAAGCGCGCTTCAGTCCCACATGTAAATAATGAAAATGCCGGAACACCGGGCTATGATATTGAAAAGGCTGCCGGTGACAGGCAATAGTGACCGTTATGGGCTAATGGCTGAATTTCCTTAAAATAGCCATCAGTGACGGTATATCTATCGGCTTTGCAAGGTGCCCGTTCATACCCGAAGCCAAGGCTTCGTCGATGTCCTCTTTGTATGCATGCGCGGTCATAGCGATTATCGGAATATCCTTAGCGTTTGGATGCTCCAGCAACCGTATTTCTTTAGTGGCATCGTACCCGTTCATTTCCGGCATTTGGATATCCATAAAGATCATATCGTAATGATCTTTAGCGGATTCCTTAAATTTATTTACGGCAATCCTTCCATTTTCTGCTTCATCGATAATAGCGCCGGTCTTTGAAACGATCTCCATAAAAATATACCGGTTTATGTCTATATCCTCGGTCAATAGTATTCTGTGTCCAGACATATCCAGATCTTCAACGATATCGGATACATCGTCTTCAGTAAGTTTGCCCTTTTTGAATGAAAGGTCAAAATAAAAAACGGACCCATTATCTATTTCGCTTTCAATATTTATATTCCCGCCCATCAGATCTATAAGCGTTTTACTGATAGAAAGACCAAGGCCGGTACCTCCAAACCTTGCGGCAATCGTATTATCCGCCTGTTCAAATGGGACGAAAAGATGCGCGATCTGCACATCTGTCATTCCAATACCATTATCCTCAATGGTAAACCGAAGGCTTATATCATCGATTGTTTCGTTTAAAACATCTATGTTGAATCTGACCTCGCCGTCTCGATCGGTAAACTTTACAGCGTTGCCCAAAAGATTTATAAATACCTGGTTCAGCCTTAGCCTGTCTCCGATTATCACCGTATCGGATGGAGTATTCAAATTGCAGGAGTATATGATATTCTTCTCATCACATTTAGGCTTTATCATGGTATTTACGTCGGCAATGCTCTCGCCGAGGCTAAATGGCTCCATCGCAAGCTCCAGCTTATTGGATTCGATTTTGGACATATCCAGAACATCATTAACTATACTCAACAAATGCCTTGACGATGTAAGGATCTGGTTTATAGAGAACATGATTTTGTTTTCCCCAGTCAGCGAGGCTTTGACTATCTCCGTCATCCCGATTATCGCGTTCAGTGGCGTCCGTATTTCATGGCTCATCCTTGCAAGGAAGGAACTCTTTGCCATTGAAGCAACCCGTGCGGCTTCTTCTGCGGCTTTGCGGTCGGTAACGTCGCGGGAAATTCCCATTATCCCCACCACTTCACCGTTTTGAATCATAGGTGATTTTATTGTCTCGATCAGCCTCTTTGTACCATCGGGGTAAACGGCTACTTCTTCTATAGTCTCGCGTATGCCCCTGTCGGTTATCCTTCTATCGGCCGCCATAAATTCCTTCGCCATCTCCTGGTCAACTTTAAATACATCAACATCGTTATAACCAATGATTTTAGACGCATCCAACCCGGCAAACTGTTCAAAACTGGGGTTAACGCTGATGAAATTACCATCGAGATCTTTACAGAACACAATATCGGGAATGGCATTGTATATAGTTGTCAGAGTAGCGGTTTGAAGTTCCAGCTCTTTAGTTCTTTCTCTAACCGTGTCTTCGAGCGCTTTTCGCATGGCGCGGTTTCTAAGAAGGAAAACTACGAGCATGATAACCGAAATGACAAGCAGTGCCGAAAAAGCGATCATTACCAAAAGCCTTGCGCTGGCAAGCTCGGAGGAGTAGTCGAAGACCTTGCTTGTCCAACGTTTTGATATAAGGTCCGGTCTTGTGTAGGGCTGGGCTTTATCTATTATCGAGCACAATATCCTTTCATTTTTATTGAACCCAAACAAGGCTTCGTTTGGATAGTTGAAATGGATATTTGTTTTGTATCCCGGATTCTTATAATAATTCGTTTGGCTTAACAGAAGCGCCTCCGAAGCCATCATCAAATCAACTTCGCCATTCTCAAGAGCGCTAAAGGCTTTTTCCATATTGATATATAGCTTTGGTTTAACACTCGGGAACCATTTTGTGAAGAGATCCTCATACGCCGTCCCCTCGATAACGCCGATTTTCTTGCTCAAAATCTGGTACATTTCAAGATCCGGGTAATCCGCACGTGATAGCATTGCATAGTAGGTTGTTGTATACGGTTCGGCTGCCCAAATGAAATTTTTGCTGCGCTCATCAGAATATAAAAGTTCGGAAATGAGCGCGGCTTTACCCGTCTCAAGGTAATCCTGCATCTCGACCCACGTTGTTGTACCGGTTGTAACGGTTTCAAATTGTAGGCCGGTAGATTTGGATATTTCTTTCAGAACGTCAGGAACGATGCCCTGAAAGTCTCTGTCCACAGTATTATAAAAACAGATAGGATAGTTATCCGCTTCCAATGCCACGGGTATCTTTTTGCCTGCACCAGTTTTGTCTTCTATATAGGTTTTTTCTTCAGCAGTAAGCTTCTCAAAAAGTCGGTAGGTTCGATAATCACTAACACCCTCCGCATAGAGGCCTGTTAGTATTTCGATGCCTCCGTTCTCAATATATTTATCCATTACGCTGATTATCGGGGCGAGCTCTTCGTTTGCTGTTGAAAGTGAAACTGGTATATAGAGAAGAGGGAAAACGACTTCGGACTTTATTTTTGAATCATCAAAATAACTTTCCGAAGTGCTTTCACTAACAAAGCCGTCGATAGTACCATTTTCTAGCATGCTCGTGGCGGTTTCAAAATTATCGGCATCAAATTGTTCAAAAGTATCGGTATAGGCGGTTTTAAAATACTCCAAATGCACCGAACCCGGCAAAAAACCAATATTCGGTTTTCTGGTTTTCGCAATTGTATGGATATCCTTTGCATTATTGAGCATATACATATTTAGCGAATGCTCGGCGATCGCATTTGTCATAAAAAAAGTCTTTATACGTTCTTCGTTTTTGGTCAAATTTCCCGTAAAGTCTATTTTCCCTTGTTCGATTCCGGGCATCAGTTCATCCCATTCATAAAGTTCGGGCAAAAACTCGATATCGAATAATGATGACAAAAGATTGCAAAAACGCGCGGTAAAACCTTTGACCTCACCGTTTTCGATAAATGATTCCGTAGTAAAAAGTGAACCATAGATAAAAGAAGGGTATTTGGATCTTAGCGCCTCGATTTTTGTGATTTCATCCTGGGTAATGCCGCGTATCGACTTATATCCGGCAATTTTATTTGAAGCGGAGTTTGCTTCGCCGGCTAATGCTGTTGAAATATTAAACAAAACCAATAGAAAAACCAGAATTATAGATAATTTTTTCAATCCAGCACCCTGTTTCAGTTTAGTCCAGCATAATAAACCAAATTTCATACGGTTTTACCGTATATATAATAACATATTTACATTATTATTCACAATTGTATAATACTATAATTCTAACAAATATGCATTAAAGGCACAATGGGTATATATTTTTGACGCATCAGGAATATCCGTTACCGTTCGCGGATTTTGACATGAATAGTTTATGCGATTTTATCCGTTGATAGCCGCAGGCTTTCGATTTTACCAATAGTTTGGCAGACGAAACATCCATGACTGAGGAGAGCCGGTTTGACAATCTCTATCATTGAATTATAATTAATACATCTATATCTAAATGTTCAACTGAGAAATTTCCGTTCTATGTGATATATCCTTTGGAGGGTGCCCCAAATGCGCATCAAGGATCTGTTAGTACAATTGAAGGATAAAACGCTGCAGCGGCGGTTGCTAAAATACTTCCTGCTGTTTTCAATTATTCCTATAGTAGTATTGGGAGCAGCCTTTTATACCATTTCTAACCGTGTTATCATACAAATGGCCAGCACATATAGCTTAAACACAATGGACAGGGTAAATACCGAGCTCGAAGATCTATTTAAGATTTCTACAAGGGCCGCAAATATTGCGGCGGACATGCCAATGATCCAGGAATCTTTACGTAAGGATTTTATAGACGTTAAAGACAGATACGCAACTGACCTTCTTATAAGCAGTGAACTTGCCTATGCTTCCTACTATAATGAAATACACGGGCTTGATGTGGTGGGTAACAACGGAGGAGAGTATAAATCCCATTTCCGGTCGTTTAAACAAGATGATCTAACGTCAGAGGGATGGTACCAAAGGATAGTCAATGACGGTAAAATCGTCTGGTTTCCGCCACACGAAGGCTCTTTTGCAACTCAAACAGTTGGAGAGGATATTATAACTCTGGGCATGCCGATCGTCGATAAGAAGGATGGAAAGATATCCGGTGTTGTTTTGGTTGATATACTCCAGAGTAAAATACTGGAGATCATCAACTCCCGGCTTGGCAAAAGCGGTTACTTCATAATAATGGATCAGCACAACAATATTATCTTGCAGCCGGACGTCGATACTGAATTGGTTGCCATCGACGAAATCAAGAACAAAATCGGTCAGATAAATGATGGGGAAACCCATACATTCAATCTTCAAAAAGCGATGATAGTGACGAAATCTTCGGGAATAACCGGCTGGAAACTGGTTGGAATAATACCCGCTTCCGAACTGCAGGCTAACAGCGCCATGATAGGATGGATAATCGCTCTGGCGGTAATAGTAATCGTATTTTTTTCCGCGTTCATCGCATGGAGGCTTTCATCGAGCGTATCCTTGCCCATCAAAAAAATGACAAAGCTTATGAAGAAAGTTGAAGAAGGCGATTTGAACATCAATATCGACTTAAAGGGTGAAGATGAGATCGTTCAACTCGGGCATAGTTTCAACCATATGATCGGTGAGATCAATGAGTTGATGCAAAAGGTATATACTGAACAGACCAATTTGAGAAAGGCGGAATTCCGCGCTTTGCAGGCACAGATAAACCCTCATTTTCTATACAACACACTGGATTCTATTATATGGCTAGCGCGTGAAAATAAAAACCATGACATTATAACGATGATCTCCTCGCTTACAAAACTCTTCAGGATAGGCATCAGTAAGGGTTCTGAAATGATTTCGATAGAACAGGAGATAGAACACGTTGCGAGCTATCTCACAATACAGCATATACGTTACAAGAATAAATTCAATTATATAATCCGTGTTGATCCAAGAATCAATAACTATCTTACGCTTAAACTTATCTTGCAGCCGCTGGTAGAAAACGCGATATATCACGGTATAAAGATGAAAAAGGAATATGGCACGATAAGAATAGTCGGAAGTGAGCAGGATGATTGTATAGTTTTTGAGGTAAGCGATACCGGCATAGGCATGAATGAGGAAGAATTGGAAAAGCTCATGGAATATCTAAACAGGGATGATATACAGGAATCCAGATCAAAAGGCTATGGCATTAGAAATGTTCAGCAGAGGATAAAGATTTTCTTTGGAAACGAATACGGTTTACATTATTTTAGCAAATCTGGTGAAGGGACGACAGTTATCGTTAAGATTCCAAAGAGGCAGGAGGGAGAATCTTATGTATAAAGTTTTGCTGGTCGATGATGAAGTGATAATCCGAGAAGGCTTAAAGAATAATATCGACTGGAAAATGCATGATATGGAGGTCATTGCCACTGCTGAAGACGGATTGGATGCATTAGAAATAGTCAAGAATAAACATCCTGATATCATAATTACCGATATTAAGATGGCATTTATGGATGGGCTTCAGCTCATTTCAGAAGTAAAAAGCATCAGTCCCGATACGTTGATAATTTTTATCAGCGGACATGATGAATTCAATTATGCAAGAAAGGCGATAGGACTTGGCGCTTTTGATTACGTTTTAAAACCTATAGAACTGGATTATCTTGCAAAACTTTTGAATAAGGCCCAGGACAAGCTCAATCGATCCAAAAAGATGGAATCGGAACTGGCTCATCTTCAAGAGCTTTACGAGGGTTCTAAGCCCATATTACTCGAAAGCGTTTTTAAGGACGTGATTTTTGGCAGGCGAATAAACGTAAAAACTGAATTGGAAAAACTGAATATCAGCATTGGGGAAATGGTCTTCGCAACTGCCATATTAAATATCGCCGAATTTGCGTATATAGCGAGCAATATGACTATAGAGGAAATAATACGGCTTGATGATTGCATGCAGCGGATCGTCGACGAAGTTTTGGAAAAGCTGGATTTTCAGATTAACTTTACGTGGAGAGAACCATGTGAAAAAGTCTTGTTCCTTTTCAGCGAAAATAGAGACCTGTTTTTAAATGAGACACGCAATTGTCTTGCAACTATTCGGGAGAGGATCGATGAAGAGACGGGCATGGAAGCAATAACCGCCTTGAGCGGCATATTCGACAAGACCGAGGAGATCAACAGATCCTTCCAGCAAGCCTGCGATACAATGAACTACAGCGCGATATCAGATCGATCCATTAGCTCGGAATATGACCAGATAAAAAGCAGCTTTGGGAAGATGGATCGCATTGACAGCCTCGCAGATGAGGAGATATTGGACGCGATAAACGATGGGGATATGAATCGGCTCAAGCAGATTGTCAGCCTTATTTCGGATAAAACGGCCAGCCGAGGCAGTGAAAACATACAATTTATGCACCACACTGCTTTGACAGTTTTCTTTTCGGTGATATACGCACTTAACAGATCGGGGTATCTAATTGATGAGGTCCTTGAAAACCCGGTGCTTTCATACCGAAAGATATTTGAATGCGATACCATGGCTTCAATCGAAGAAACGCTTTTAGATTTCTTTCAGGAAATAGTTGACTTCTTGAATATGAAGAAAGTGGGGAAGACTGGCGAAATAATATCCAGAGCCCAGCAGTTTATTCGGGAGCATTACCATGAAAGTGCTCTGGCATTGGATAATGTGGCGGATTATGTTAATATTAGCGTATGCTACTTTAGCACGCTATTCAGAAAAGAGACCGGAAAGACATTTAAGGATTACCTAACAAGCGTCAGGATCAACAAAGCAAAGGAACTTTTGAGCAAATCCGACCTGAAGACATTTGAAATATGTTATAAAGTGGGATACGAAAACCCGACCTACTTCAGTACCCTGTTCAAAAAAACAGAAGGTATATCGCCGAGCCAATACAGGGCAAAGCAGGACATTTGAGGTCTATCATGAAAAAATTATTTGCTATGATATCTGCAATATTGTTTTTGTTTTCTTTTGGGTGCGCCCAACCATCCAAAAAGCCGGCGGTGGAAAGCGGTTATAAATTAGTCGTGGGGTTTTCCCAGATGGAAAATGATAATGCATGGCGGGTGTGCGAAACGAAGAGCATGATTGACGAAGCGGAAAAAAGAGGCTACAAATTGCTTTACAGGGACGCAAAGAGCAGTATCGAGACGGCAATAGAGGATGTAAAATACTTCGTAGCTCAAAAGGTGGACTATATCTTTCTTGCCCCCCGTCTAGTTACAGGATTGGAATCGGCTTTAAAAGCTGCTAAAGATGCAGACATACCAGTTATATTGCTGGATAGGATCACAAGAGGCGTGCCGGGCGAAGATTATGTCACGTGTATCATGGGCAATTTTGTAGAAGTCGGCCAACGGGCGGCGAAAATAATTGCAAAGAAGTTTGAAGGTAAGGAATGCAATATCGTCCATATGATGGGGACCGAGGATTCATCGGTGTCGCAGGGGCTTTCCCAGGGATTCAGGGATGAAGTAGCGCGCCATCCCAATATGCAAATAATTGCAGAGGCGTATGGAAACTTTGAAAGGATATCCGCTCAGAAAGAGATCGAAAAGATAATACAGGAAAAAGGGAGCGAGATAAACGCGATATTCGGGCATAGCGATGAAGAGGGTATTGCGGCTATACAGGCTTTGAAGGCGGCGGGGTTTTCCGCCGGGACAGACCCGGATAAAGGACAGGTTTGCATCGTCTCGATGTGTGGTATGATGGATGCTTTTAAGGCCATAATCGCCGGCGAACTGCTAGCTTCTATTGAGTGCTCTCCAAGGTTTGGACCAATTGCATTCGATACCATGGAGAAAGACCTTCGCGGAGAGGACATACCGGTATTGATAGAGCGTGACGGAAAAACCTATGATATTTCAAACGCAGAAAAATATATCGATGAAGCATATTGATCTATAATTGATATATATAAGAAAGAAAGCACCCGCAAAGATGTGGGTGTTTTTTTAATAAAAGTTAATTAGATATCCAAAGAAATCTAATTCAATAAATCTCATTATATGCAATAATTATATCAGTAGATAACAATTATACTCCAAAATAATCTGTAGTGTTACTCGGATAAAGGGGGATCGTATATGTGGGCATTGATGAAAATGCAGGCGGGGGAAGGAAACGTTGAACTTGTCCAAACCAATGAGCCTTCGCCGAACGCCGACGAGGTAAAAATCAAAGTTAATTCGACTGGAATATGTGGAACGGACATAAAAATCTGGAAGGGAACCGCATGGAGCAACCCTCCGGTCATATTAGGACATGAATTCAGCGGGACTATAACAGAGATCGGCGCCGATGTTAAGGGGCTGGCGCCCGGCGATCGTGTTGTGGCCGAAACCGCACAGGTTATCTGCCATAACTGCGAATATTGCAATACGGGCAATTATCTAATGTGCGACCAACGGCTCTCCATTGGCTACGGGGTCAACGGGGCATTTACTGATTATTGTGTTGCCCGTCAAGGCATAATACACAAGATTCCGGACAATGTCAGCTTTGAGCAAGCGGCACTGTGCGAGCCATGTGCCGTTGCGGTTCATGCCGTTTTTGACAGCGCGGAGGTTTTGCCTTCGCAGCTGGCGATTGTTACAGGACCCGGCCCTATAGGATTACTGGTGGCACAGGCAGCAAAGAGCAGGGGAGCGGCCGTTTGTATGCTTGGGACAGATGCTGATGAAAAGAGGCTTATACTTGCAAAGGAATTAGGCATTGACTATACATTCAATATACAGAAGTGTGACCCTGCTAAAGAAATTGGAAAGATTACGCGGCAAGGGATGGCTGATTTTGTATATGAGTGCTCTGGCGCGGCCCCTGCGGTGCAAATGGGAATGAAACTGCTGAAAAAGAGGGGTAAGCTCGTTCAGGTAGGCCTGACAAAGCCGTCATTTGAAATCGAATATTCTTTGCTGGCAGCCAAGGAAATCAGCCTTATTGGTACATTTGGGCATAAATGGACCAATTGGGATATGGCTTTGAAACTGATGAGCAGCGGGCAGATACGCGTGGATAAAATGATAACGCATACGTTCCCCCTCTCGGATTGGGAAAAGGGCTTTAGAGCCGCAGAAGCACTGGAAGGTATAAAGATATTGCTTTGCCCGTAAATAGATAACATAGATCATTATTCCTCCTTCTCAACAAATCCAATGGCTGCCGAAAGCATTCATTGGATTTTTGCTATATAAATTGCATATATTTTATTGAAGTGAATGCGACTATATACATCGAAACTGGGAAGGAACAGGCTTTTATTTCGTGGCAAAAGGAAAGGATTGACAGCTGGTTGAAAATAGCCGATAATGTAATTGATTTCAATATACATCTCAAAAACCCATTAACAAAATAACTTCTCAAAAGCGCTTCAAACCGCGTCATCATGAAAGTCATTATGCCGTGAAATTCTACCAAAGAATGTATAAAATATTTAACTTATAAGCAAAAGAAATTTGATTTACTCTATTACACCCGAATGATATTGTTATGGCAATAATAAATCCATGAAGGAGGAGTATAAATGAAGAAAAAATCTATGATTTTGTCACTCGTTCTGGCTATCGTAATGATAATCGGCATCGCGGCATGCGCGCCTGCAGCAGCGCCTGCATCGGAAGCCCCGCCGGCGCCTGCATCGGAAGCGGCTCCGCCCCCGGCATCTGAGGCAGCCCCTGCATCGGAAGCTGCGCCTGCATCGGAAGCCCCTGCGTCTGAAGCACCTGCGTCTGAAGCTGCGCCTGCATCGGAAGCTCCGGCGCCAGAAGCAAAACCGGCTATCTCGCCTTCTGATGCCTGGAACCTACCTTACTCCTACAGATTGACCGATGTTGAATCAGTTCAGCTGAAGGATCCGGCGGCTGCGTCATCGGTTAAGAAGGCAAAAGTTACGCCGGTAACTGCTGAAGCCGGCAAAAAGATCAAGGTTGGATTCTCCCAGATGGAAGTTAACAATACCTGGCGTATCGTTAACAATGATTCTATCGAAAAAGCTTTCGCAGCTAGCGATTACGAGCTGTTGTACAGGGATGCCCAGGCTTCGATCGAAAAACAAAACAGGGACGTTATCGACCTCCTCAATGAAGGCGTAAATTACCTGGTCATCGCTCCGTACGAGTTCGAAGGTCTTGCTCCCGCTCTTGCGGAAGCAAAGAAAAAGAATGTACCTGTAATCCTTTCAGACCGTGAAGCTGCTGGCACACCGGGCGAAGATTTTGTAACAGCTATACTCGGAGACTTCGTTGACACGGGATACAAAGCAGGAGAAACATTGAGAAAGGCATTCGGAAGCGAAAAGATCAATGTTGTTGAAGTAACCGGAACCGCCGGTTCATCCGTTGCAAGGGATTTATCACTGGGCTTTAAGATGTTCATCGAACAGGATGGCAACATGGAGTCTATTACTATTGTCGACGGTAACTTTGGCAGAGCTGAATCCCTCACGGCCATGCAGAATGTCATACAGTCCTACAAAGGAAAATTCAACGCCGTTTTCGGCCATGTTGATGATGCATCAATAGCAGCGATCCAGGCACTGAAAGATGCCGGTTTGACACCTGGCGATGACATAGCTAAAGGTGAGATACCGATCGTTTCTATGTGCGGATACAAAGAAGCCTTCGACGCTATCCTTGCCGGAGACCAGTATGCAACGATAGAATGTACTGCAAGGTTTGGACCTGCGCTCATTGATATCATTAACAGGCTACAGGCAGGCGGGGAAGTTGCCACAAGGCTGGTTATGCCCTGTAAAGTCTACGACGTAAACAATGCGAAAGAACTCTATGAAGAGGCTCTGAAATAATTAGACAATATAAAGTGGATGGAGAGAGGCATTACGCCTCTCTCCGTTTATAATTCCTATGATCGGAGGTTGGCTGCGTGGAGAAAGACTATATTCTAGAAATGAATAATATTACAAAACGCTTTACCGGCGTAACCGCTTTACAAGACGTTAATTTCAGGGTAAAAAAAGGCGAGATCCATGCATTGATGGGTGAAAACGGTGCTGGAAAATCTACCCTGATAAAGATATTGACCGGGATATATTCCAAGGATTCCGGTGAGATAATCTTTGATGGCAGCGAAATAAATCCTGCGACCGCCCTCGAGGCGCAACACCTTGGAATAAGCACTATATATCAGGAATTGAACCTTATTCCATACCTTTCCGTCGCAGAGAACATCTATTTAGGCAGAGAGCCGAAAAGATTGGGATTCATAGATTGGAAGACTATCGAAAAAAACGCCAGGGAACTACTTAAAGAGCATTTGGGGCTTGAGATCGATGTTTCAAAACCGCTTGTAGAATGTTCCACTGCCGTCGTTCAGATGACAGCGCTTGCCCGGGCGATATCAATAAACGCAAAATTGGTTGTAATGGATGAAGCGACTTCCTCCCTTGAGGAAGCAGAGGTAAACATCCTCTTCGATAACATCCGTAAGTTAAAGGAAAATGGCGTTGCCGTTATTTTCGTCACACATAAGTTGGATGAAATATATAAGATATGTGATACGGTAACTATATTGAAAGACGGGCAATTTGTTGCCGAAAGGCCAGTTGATGGCCTCACTAAGCTAGATCTGATTTCCAGCATGATTGGAAGGGATGCCTCCAGCATCCTTGCATATAAAAAGCAATACCACGATTTCTCCGAAAAGGAAATCGTATGCGATGCCATCCAAGTAGGAAGTGGTCCAAAACTATTGGATGTTTCCGTATCCATACGCAAGGGTGAGATAGTCGGGCTTTCCGGCTTATTGGGCTCCGGCAGAACCGAATTTGCCAAAGCTTTGTTTGGAGCGGAACCATGCGATGCAGGGGAGATATACATAAAAGGAAAAAAGGCGAAGTTCCATATGCCTAAGCAGGCTATATTGGCAGGTATGGGCTATTGCTCGGAGGACAGGAAAGCGGAAGGCATAATGCCGCATATGACGGTCCGTGAAAACGTAACTATGGCTATACTGCCACAAATATCCAAGGGCGGTATAGTAGACGAAAAGAAGGTCAACGACATCGTTGAAAAATATATTGAACTCATAAAAATCAAAACTCCCAGTCAATTGCAGTTGATACGAAACCTGTCAGGCGGAAACCAGCAGAAGGTTATCCTTGCAAGGTGGCTGTGCATGTCACCGGACCTGATAATCCTTGACGAGCCTACAAGGGGCATAGATGTCGGCGCAAAAGCTGAAATTGAAGCTCTGATACAAGAGCTTTCAAACCAGGGCGTAGGCGTACTCTATATATCAACAGAGATAGAAGAGCTCGTTAGAGGATGTGACAGAATAATTGTCTTGAGGGAAGGGCGGAACATCGGCGAGCTCGTTGGGGAAGAGATATCGCAAAGCAGTCTCATCGCAGCCATCGCGCACGATGAAGCCAAAGTTTCTTCCAATTGATTGTGAGGTGTATTTTATATGAATCAAGCAGCGATACCAAAGAAGCGTATAGATTACGGTGATACATGGATACAACGGTACGGGGCGTTTGCGTTTCTTATTTTGATGTTTATAGGCAACAGCATTTTTACCAATAACTTTTTTTCATTTCAAACTGTATGGTTACTTATTATTCAAGCTTTTCCGATAATCGTGTGCGGATTAGGAATGACGGTCGTAATCGCATCCGGCGGCATCGATATTTCCGCGGGGGCGGTAATGGCATTCTCTGGAACTATAATGGCTGCGCTTATGGTCACTCTGGGGTTGCCGCTGCCGATATGCATACTTGCGTGTTTGATCGCGGCGTTGGCAGTAGGAGCATTTAACGGTTTTATAATTGCAAAATTCAGGGTGCAGCCGATCGTAATGACCTTGGTTATGATGTTGGCTATGCGTGGATTTGCACAGGTAGTTACAAGTGGTAAACCAGTGCCGTTTTCCTATATGACAATAAATCTGATATCGGGCTTCCGTTTCTGGAAACAGGGTATGCCGATGCAATTGATACTCGGGGTCGTTTTAGTTTTGATAGTTGCGTATATCATGAAGAGGACAGTGCTCGGTAAACAGATCCAGGCTATGGGTGACAATTTCGACGCGGCGCGGCTTTCCGGTATCAACACTTTTGTAACGATGATGTTAGTATACATGATATGTTCTTTTTCGGCCGGCTTGGCAACGGTTATTGAAGTTGGGCGCGAAAGCCAGGCAGAGGCGGCAAAAATGGGGCTGAACATGGAGATGAACGCTATTGCGGCTGTTGCCGTAGGAGGTACGCCGATGACGGGCGGTCGTGCCCGGGTATGGGGCACGGTTGCGGGGGCGTTGATAATGCAGATGGTCGGAATGACCATCAATATGAACAACATTCTATCTAGTTGGGGAATGGTTGCTAAAGCTGTAATCCTCATATTGGCGGTCTTTTTACAGAGCGACCGTTCGAAATCTTAGGGAGGTGCGATATGAAAAACAACAATTTCGTTTCTGCACTTAAAGGATTCGCATCAAGGCAAACGACGTTTATTGCACTTATATTGTTAGCAATTATAGCAATTTGCATATTCCCATCATTATTCAGCATAGACGTCCTTTTAGATACGTTAAAAGGATACAGCATGATTGGCATCGTTTCGCTCGGTATGACGTTTGTCATATTGACTGGCGGGATAGACCTTTCAGTTGGAGCTATGGCTGCGGTTGCAGGCTTTTCGGCGGCAGTTTTGACAGATAGTTTCTGGCTGGTACCGATAATTGTACCGATACTGGCGGGAACCTTATTGGGAGCAATAAACGGCCTTGTAATAACGCGTCTGAGCGTTCCGCCATTTATTGCCACTCTTGCTATGCAGCTGGCCGGAAGGGGAACATCCCTTATAATATCCGGAGAAAAACCTCTGGGACTCAAAAAGATATCCGAAGGATTCCAACATCTTGGCACAGGCTATTCCATAGGTATACCGAACCTCGTTTGGATATTTATTGCGGTTGCTGTTATTTGTATAATTATTTCTAAATGGACACGGTTCGGCCGCAGCGTATACGTTGTTGGTGGTAATGAGGAAGCCGCCAGAATGATGGGATTCAATCCCAAACGTATAAAATTCCTGGTATATACAATCAACGGTTTTTGTGCCGGACTTGCCGGCATGCTTTTGACGGCCCGCCTGGAATCGGCGCAAAATACCGCGGGACAGGGATGGGAGCTTATGGCCATTGCCTCGGTTGTT
>JAVBOF010000035.1:0-10642 GCA_031550915.1 Eubacteriales bacterium
TGGACTTGCCGGAGATTCTCCTGCCATTAATACAGCGAATTCGGCTTTAGCCCCTTCTTCGGATCAACGCGGTTTTTCGAGGGATGATTCGCCTGATATTGGAGCATATGAATATTCGCAAGTTCCAATAATTGTCGTTCAAAGCCCGGTGGCAAATCCGGCACAGGGAACGTTTGAATCACCAATCAGTGTAACTCTAACGTGTGAAACGGCAGGTGCAGAAATCTATTATACGCTTGACGGAAGTGAACCGAGTAAAGCAAACTTGAAATATAAAGATCCAATTTCTATTGAACAGAGCGCCACTTTAAAATCGAAAGCTTACTTGGACGATGCAGAAAGTGCGACGGTTGTTTTTATTTACACTATTCAAGCAGCAGAGCCCAAAAATGTTATTAATGTTACCACCGGACAGGAATTGAACAATGCTATACGAAACGCCAACAGCAACAATATGACAATTATATCGCTAGATAATGATATTGACGCTGTTGCTTCGGCGACATATACAAATGGTGTAAAGATAACCATTGACGGAAAGGGACACAAAATAAACGGTAATGGCACTTCAGGTACGGCTCTTCGCTTCAAAAGCAGTAGCGATGAGGTCATACTAAGAGATATTACAATGGAAAATTGTGCTACTGCACTGAAATATGGCGGTGGAGCAATCGGCGTTTATAAGGGAGACATTGATATTGAAAACTGCACTTTTATCAATAATAAAGCAACTAATAAAGAGGCAGTCGGCGGCGCAGTTTTAGCACACAATAGTGCGGCTACCCTGAAGGTCGTAAACAGCACATTTTACGGAAATACATGCACTGGTTCTTCCGGTGAGGGCGGCGCGATCTATGCGAAATGTGACAGTGAAATAATCAACTCTACTATTACGGGAAACAGCGCCGTAAAATATGGCGGCGGATTATCAAACAGCAGTTCCAGCACTGCCAGCCAGACAAAGCTTTATAATACTGTAATTGTAGGGAACACAGCCGCAAATGGGGCTGATGTTTATAGGGCAACAGACCGAGGCGGAAATGTTCTCGGAAATGTTTCTGGACTTAACAACGGGCAAAGTTCTTCAGCTACAAACATCAGCTTACAAGACGCAAAATTGACCGCAGGGACACCGAAAGATAATGGGGGCAAAACACCGACGATTAAATTAGAGCAGGGTTCTCCGGCTGTTGATGCCGGGGATGTTATCAAAGCACCCAAATATGACCAACGCGGTTTTAAAAGGGATGTACTGCCGGATGCGGGCGCCTATGAAGTGGAATCTCCACCGGGAGCCATTAAAGTGCTTTCCCCAGTTTCAAATCCCGATGCTGGGAAATATTACGACATAATCAATGTTGAGTTATCTTCTGCCGATGGAGCTGAAATCTATTACACAACGGATGGAACAACGCCTGATAAAGCCAGTACGCGTTATGAAAATCCGATCCGACTGGACGCCGATACGGAAATCAAAGCTATTGCGTACATTGGGGATGTTTCAAGCAGAGTTCGCTCAAGTCAATATATAATTATGTTACCGGTATATAAAACGGTTTCTACTGGCGAGGAACTTAATAATGCTATTAGAGGCGCAAACGCTGAAGCGATGACGAACATCACGCTCGATAGAGATATTGACGCTATCGCTTCCGCAACATATTCGCAGGGTGCCAAAATTTCAATTAATGGCAACGGTCATACGATCGACGGCAAGAATGTAAATAAAACTGCATTGCGGTTTAAGAATACAAATGATCTTATAATTCTAAAAGACTTAATAATAAAAAACATGTCTTCGGATTTGAAATACGGTGGTGGTGCACTTGGAGTATACAAAGGAGACATTGATATCGAAAATTGCTCCTTTGTCAATAACACCGCAACGGCTAAAGAGGCAGGCGGTGGCGCAGTATTAGCACATAGCTCAGACTCTGCCCTTAATGTTGAAAATAGTACATTCTATGGAAACCGTTCGACAGGTTCTTCAGGTGAAGGCGGTGCATTACATTCAAAGGGAAATGGCGAAATTATAAATTGCACGATTGTCGGGAATTCGGCCACAAGCAAGGGTGGCGGATTAAGAAACGAAAGCACATCGGCAAGCGGTCAGACAAAGGTATATAACTGCATAATCGTTGGCAATATGGCTTCGATTGGCAAGGATGTTTACCGTGCAAACGATGGAGGAAGCAATTTGTTTGGAGTAGTAGATAGCGTTACTGAATCAAAATCATCTACAATACTTAATAATACACCTGAGTCGGTTGGAATTGAAAGTGGTTATCCCAAGTATAACGGTGGAAAAACCGACACGATTGCGCTACTTCCCGAATCTATTGCTATTAACTCAGCCATGGTGTCAATCGCACCGAAAAAGGATCAGCGCGGGTACAACAGAAATGACGAGCCTGATATCGGAGCGTATGAATATGGAGCGGAATTGAGCACTCCCAAAGCATCCCCACAAGGTGGAAAGTATACCGGGAACGTAGATGTCACTCTGACTTGCGAAACTGCAAATGCAGAAATATACTATACGCTCGATGGAACTGATCCAACGGCTGAAGATGCATTGCTATATTCGCAGCCAATAACGATCGATAATGATAAAACATTAAAAATGGTATCTAAACTTGGTGTCATGACTAGCAAAGTGATATCCGAAACATATTTGATATTAGCGGAATTGACTGCACCTAAAGCGTCACCGCAAGGCGGGGAGTATATCGGAAACGTAGATGTCACTCTGACTTGCGAAACTGCAAATGCAGAAATATACTATACTCTCGATGGAACCGATCCAACGGCTGAAGATGCATTGCTATATTCGCAGTCAATAACTATCGATAGTGATAAAACATTGAAAATGGTATCTAAACTTGGCAACAAAGTAAGCGAAACGATATCGGAGACGTATACAATAGCAACCGAAAATACACCTGATACAACTAATACACCGGATCCGTTAAATACGCCTGATGCAACTAACACACTAAAACCAACAGCAACCCCCAGTCTTGAGAATACCGAAAAACCTGCAAATACTCCAGAACCTACAATAATTACACTTCCTACTGAAACGTTTGCCCCAAAAGGAGCCGCCACCCCGTCGACCAAACCATCAGTGAATCCAGGCCAAGAAGTCAAAGTTATTATTGACGGTAATGTGATGAGAGGTACCGGAAGACCTAATACAGGGATAGATATTATATTGCCGGATGGAACAGTATTGAAAACGAAAGTAGACGAAAACGGTAAGTGGAGCATTGCATTGAAACAAAGCGTAAATGCAAGTAAAGTGCAAATCCAGCAATATACCACAGACGGAGAGACTGACGGTAAACCGGCTGTAATTAACGTGCAAGTAATGGTATCCTCGGTTGAGATGGCTCAGCAACGCATCTATATCGAAAGAGGTAAGAGCGTAACGCTTAAAGCCGCCATATATCCATTCGGAGCAACAAATAAAAAGATAAGCTGGACGTCTTCAAAGCCAAATATTGTACGAGTTAATTCTATGGGAAAAATAACGATTCTAAGAAAAGCAAGACCTGGAAATGTTTCAATAATCACCATTAAAAGCCATAATAACAAGAAGTTCAAGCTTAAGGTTTGCGTAGCGAGCGATTTCAAAAAGCTTAAAAAATTAAAAGTTACTCAACCAAAGCCATATATACAGGCTGGCAGTCAAAAAACAATTAAAACAACTCTTTATATCGGGCAGACTAAAAAGCTTACGGTTACGCTTATGCCGCAGACAGCCACAGGCACGGCAATTCGATTTAGTACAAACGACCGGAATATAATTCGAGTGGATGCTGCAGGGCGCGTGACTGCATTAAAGCCAGGGAAAGCGCAAGTAACGGTTAGCGCCGCAGGAAAGAAATCAATGCTTATCTTCGATGTAAAAAAAGCACCGGTTAAGTAAAGTAATTGAGCTGTATAAAGTCATCGAAGCTTTGGCGGCTCAAAGTAAGAAAATGTAATGCAGTTATAAAGAAAATAAGCGGGGAGAAAACACCCCGTTTATTTTCGGGTGCTTAACTAGCAAAAAATATCTCAAGGATTGGTGAGAATATGTATCGATTTAGAATCGAAAAAAGAGACAGAAGATTATTCGAAAGTTCAAACACTTTCAAAGGCAGAATGCTCAAAGCAGCTATTTCATTATTGACCGTATTAATATTGTTTATTCTTAATGGATGTAGCGTCAATGCAGCCTCTCCAAAGCATAAGACTGTGTATGCCTTAGGTACGGTATCCGACATTGTTGTGTATGATGATGAGGATGGCAAAACTTCTGACAAGCTTGAACAACTCTTATATGGCTACGATGAAATGTTTTCCTGGCGAAATAACTCTAGTGAAATAAGCCGCATCAATGCTAATAGCGGCACATTTGTAGAGGTAAGCAAAGACACATATAAAGTGCTGGAAATAGCAAAAACTATAGGAAAACAAAGCGGCGGCGCACTTGATGTGACCGTTGGGATATTAACTAGCAAATGGAATATCTCTGAAAACCCGCATGTCCCCAGTGAAGACGAGATCAAAAATTCACTGCCACAGATCAATTATAAAACGATCGAACTCAAAGAAGAAAGTGGATCCTATTATGCTAAAGTAGCAAAGGGGCAGATGCTGGATGTCGGTGCCATCGCAAAGGGATACGTTGCAGATATGCTTGAACAAACGGTAAGAGAAAACAAAAAAAATGCACTTTTAAACCTCGGCGGAAACATTGTGGCAGTGGGCGACAAGCCTAATGGGGAAAGCTTTAAAGTGGGAATTAGAGATCCACGAAAAACCGAGCAGAATTATTTTTGCACGGTGAAAGTTAGTGATATGTCAGTGGTGGTAAGTGGTGCATATGAACGCAACTTTACCGAAAATGGTGTTACATATCATCATATACTTGACCCCAAAACAGGGTATCCGGCTGAAAGTGGAATAATTTCCTCCGCCGTTGCTGCAAAGTCATCCGCGGTAGCCGATGGATTTTCCACTGCACTATTTGTATTGGAAAAAGATCGTGCTCTGGAAATTGCAGAAAAGACTGAAGGAATTGAAGCGATGCTCATTACTTCAGATGGCAAAATATATACGACAAGTGAATTTGACAAGCAAATGAAGACGGATTATTTAGAAGGTACAGACTATGAAAAAGGCTGATTTCATTTTATCGGCGATTTTAGTTCTTATCGGGGTCTACTCCATGTTTATATTCAGCTCGATACCGCATGGCAATACGGTCAAGATAACTATGGATGGCAAAACACTGTATGAAGGTGATATTACTTACGACACTATTATTTACGCACAGGGTAGGTATAATAACAAAGTTGTTATTGCAGATGGCAAGGTGCATATACAAGACTCAAACTGTCCGGGTAAGTATTGCGAGGCGGCAGGAAGCATCGACAATGGCATCATTGCCTGTGCACCAAATGGGGTCGTTGTTTCTATAGTTGGCAATGAGAATAAAAGCGAGGTGGATGTCATTGCGAACTAAAAAAATAGCGCTTATTGCGATTTTTGCAGCGATAACTATAGTGCTTTCGATTTTGGAAAACACCATAATGAACATGATGAACTTTGCCGTGCCTGGAGTAAAGCCAGGGTTTGCCAATATTGCAGTGATATTAGCATTGTATTATCTTGGCGTAAGGTCGGCTGGCGTAATTGCAATCATAAAATGCACAGCCGTATTTTTCGCTACAGGTACTGTATCAACGCTTTTGTTTTCGCTTAGCGGAACGATGCTGTCATTACTTGGTATGGTGCTGCTTATGCGTATAACATTATTTTCTTTTGCTGGCATAAGTGCACTTGGCGGATTCTTAAGCAACGCGGGACAGCTGCTTGTCATGGCTCTGATTAGTGAAACTGCTATGCTGTTTTGGTACTTACCAATATTGACGTTTGCAGGCGTTGGTTTTGGATTGCTAATAGGCATAGTGGTGAATATGATAACAAAACGTATACCAAAAGCAATAATAGCCATTAATAATTGAGAATTATATTATTTTAGAAATCAATCGTTGTCGTTTGGTTTTTGACTTTTTAATTCATTTAGTAGCATCATCAGGTTTGTTTATTTACCCTCTTTAAATTCTATGAACATATTCTTTTTTGATTAAGTATCACAAATATAAAACCAAAATCCGAACGCCTCGCCTATCAATATAGGTTTGGGGTTCGGATTTTGCTCGGTTTGCGGAGGAAGAGAAAAAGATAATTTGCCCATAATCACAAACAGCCTATCTAAACTACTCACTTTAACGGGTTTGCGAGAAACGATAAAGACGTATCAAAACGAGCCGGCAAAGATAGCGTACTGGCTTCCGCATTTGGAAACTGCAATGAACTAACTACCCTAACAAACCGTCATGGAATCATAGTGTTGTGTTTTTGCCGTAGGGGAAACCTTGCGGTTTTTTGTGCCCGGTAAAAAGTGAAAAGATATTGAAAAGAAGTTGGTAATCTGATGAAAGCGTCTTCGTGTTAGCTTTAGATAAAGTATAAAAAGGAGACGAGGTATTCAACATGCATTCATCGGATATCCAATACAGCCTGACAGGCTTGGATCAAAATGCAGTTACTAACGCCCAAAATGAATCTGTGCGTTACAGGACAAAAGAAGGACAAAAAATCGCTGACCAGGCGAGAGAGAGAAATTCATATATTGCTCTACGCAAAAAATCGTTTAAGGTACACTCCTTTCTTGACCGCAAAAATGATGCAATCCAGCCGAAAGATGAGTTCTATGCGCTTGCGTATCCTCCGACGGAAGACGAAGTTAAGAACCTGCGCTTTGTTCAGGACGAATATGGAATCAACGCAGATTATGTTACGGAAAGGGCTGTCGAAAGAGTTGTAGCACGCTTGCCTCAAAGAGGAATAATGGCGCGAATTGCAACCCGGAACGACAACCGGAGTGAGAAGAAAAAGGCAGAAATCTATCGGGAGCTAGATGAACGCAATATCTGGTATTCTGAAAATTCGGAAGATATACATTATCTTGCTTATGAAAAAGAAATCGGCTCGGCACAAGCATCCAATGAGCTTTATTCGATTTCTGCCGTTGATGAAGCGAAAAAGTACACAGATGCAAAACTTGAGGAGTTCTTCGAAGATGATTCCGGAAAATACTGGTTATGGCTAATCAATCCAGGCGCTTGCTTTGTTTTATAATCGTCATGCGGATGATACGATCCGTAAGCTTTTTAAAAATGTTTGATGCGGTGCTTGTTACCGGAGCCCGGCAGGTGGGAAAGACAACGCTTCTCAGAAAAATTGACGGGAGTGCCGTAAATGTCACGCTGGATGACAAAATTCAGCTTGTAAGTGCTGTTGAACAGATCGGAACTTTTTTTAAGATAATCCGCCACCCGTTTTTGTTGATGAAGTGCAATATGCGCCAAACCTGTTTCCGCAAATCAAAATCATTTTGGATAGAGAGAAAAGGAAAGGGCAGTAGCTTCTTTCCGCTACAGCCCCTTGCATGTCTGCATTATGCTTATCATTCAACTGTTTTAAAGGAAGTTACTACTTTGCCGATAGCGCCGCCATTGTAATATAATTGTACGGCTTGTTGAAATGGGGCAGGAAGAATATATCCAACAGCTTCAGCTTATCTATGGTCACTTTTTCCTGTATCGCCAGGGAGAACATGTGAATCCCCATAGATACGTCGTACTTGGAAGCCATTTGAGCGCCCAATATCACCCTAGTCTTTTTATCGTATACGATTCGTATATTTACCTTATCATTGCCGGATTCGATGAACTCCGGCCTCTGCAAATCCTCATAGTCCGTATATTCCACATCAAAGCCAAGGCGTTTAGCCCTTTCGGCGCTTATGCCGGTGGATACCATCTTCAAATCATATATGCTTATGCCGTTGCTGCCCTGAACGCCTATGCTGCTTATGTCTGCGCCCAATATATTGTAGGCCGCCACAAGGCCGCTGCGCACCGCATTTGTTGCCAGGGCTATGTAGCTTAAGTCGTCTATGGAGTTGTCGTAAACAGTGGCGCAATCCCCAATTGCATATACATCCGCAACGCTCGTCTGCTGGCGTTTATCCACTATATAGGCCCCGTTGCGGAAAAGCTTAAGATCGTTTTTACCCAGCTCGTTATTGGGTTTGAAGCCGATGCACATAATTACCATATCGCTCTTGTACTCGCCTTTATCCGTAACCACAGCCTCCACCTTACCGCTGCCCTTGATCTGCTTCACGGTCTCACCGTATATCAGCTTGATGCCGTGTTCCTTCAAATTCTCGTCCATCAGCTTCGTAAAAGGCTTGTCATAATAGTTCACTAGGCATGTATCCGCAACGTCAATAAGCGTCACGTTCTTTCCGTACCGCTCAAATGCCTCAGCCAGCTCTACGCCTATATACCCTGCTCCAACCACGGTAATATCGTTGATCGACTTATCCTTCAGCTTCTCGATAACCTCTTGTGCGTTCTGGTACAGCTTCACCTGCTGGACGTTTTTCAAATCCATTCCCGGCACGTCAGGCATAATCGGAATCGATCCGGTGGCAAGTATGAGCTTGTCGTAGCTTTCAGTGACTTCCTCGCCGCTTTTAAGCCTTGCGTGAACCTTCTTGCCCGCAAAATCAACCTTGTCCACGGCGGATTCCATATGTACCGTTGCCCCGCTCTTTTCAAATACATCTTTGCTGCAATAGAAAAGGCCGTCGCCGCCGCTAATCTGGTTTCCGATCCAAAGGGCCATGCCGCAGCCCAAGAAGCTTATGTTGCTGTTTCGGTCGAATACAACTACCTCGTTACCCGTGCCGTTTCCAAGGATTGCGTTTATGGCCGCCGTACCCGCATGGTTGGCTCCAATAACAACTATCTTGCTCATACTCAGTCCTCCTTAAAATAAAATATATAAAGATCTAATTCATATTAATACTATACTATATCAATATACATTTGTCACTGCTCTTGTTCGATAATTGGTGTGACCCCATAAAATAGAACTCTGAAAGAGTTAGGGAAAGATTATAAACTAACTTTTAAGGAGAATGAAAAGATGTCTAAACAAAATTACACAGCAGAACAGAAAGTAGTGAAATTACGAGAAATTGAGATAATGGTAAGCCGAGGGCCGACGATAGCAGAATCTGTCCGACAAGCAGGGATCAGCGAGCAGACGTATTATCTCTGGAGAAACAAATACAACGGAATGAATATAACAGACGCTAAGCGAATGAAGGATCTTGAGAAGGAAACTGCAGGCTAAAACGGCTCGTGGCAGAACTAAGCTTGGAGAATTCGGTATTTAAGGCTATAGCGTCAAAAAACTGGTGAGCTCTGCTAAGCGAAAAGCGGCCGTGGAATATGCGATAGAAAATGGATTAAGCATGAAACGGGCTTGCAGAGCGTTCAATGTCAGTAAAACCGCACATCTATTTCGACCAGTGAGAAGATCGGACGAAGATGAACTTCGGGCACGAATCATAGAATTAGCGTGTAATTATGGACGGGTCGGATACAGGATGGTAACTGCACTGCTACGAAATGAAGGCTATAAAATCAACCATAAAAGAGTAGAGTAGATTTGGCGGGAAGCCTTTCGGTAGCTTCGATGATCCCCTTTGCGGGATGGGCAAGCACAGGCGTAAAATTCGCAAGGACCGCGGACAGAATCGTAGACGCCGCAAAAATTGCCGACGATGTATATGACGCGGCACGCGCGGCGAGCAGGGCCGAGGCTGTAGCAGACGCAACAAAGATAATTGATGAGGCTTTTCAGGTCAAAAAACCATATATAAAATCCGGCAGCCGTCCGAAGCATTCAAAAGAATTTATTGAGATGGTTTGGGAAGCAGCAAAGAATGCCGAGGGAAGGGTTTTGGGTAGAGACGGTAAGGAATTGTTTTGGGACAGGACAAAGCCACGAAATGGACAATGGGATATGGGACATGTGGAGGGGCACGAATACGTTACGTTGCACGAAAAATATCGTAATGGTAGTATGAGTTATGAGGATTTTATGAAGGAATACAAACCCTTGGGGAATTATGAGCCGCAAAGCGTTCATTACAACAGAATCCGAAACCAAATAAGAAGGAGGAAATAGCTATGCCGTGACCTAATGCAGACCTTTATACCTTTGCCCAATATGGAACATTTGAGGAATTCCTTGAACATTTGGGAAATGATGATATACATAAATATGATATAGGAGCGGAGGGCGATAATGGCGATGGATATGACCTGCTTAATTGCGCTTTGATGGGAAGAAAGTATGATACCGCAGTTTATTTAATTGAAAAAGGTGCGGATGTAAACGCACAAGATTGTCATGGATGGTCTGTTCTGCAGCATATCGTAAACAAGCCTATAGAACCACTTTCAGTGCCGATAACAAAAATGCTTCTTGAACGCGGCGCGGATCCAAATATACCAAATGATAAGGGAACAACTGCATTGATGGTAGCATGTACGAGCGACCTGAGCATGAATTATGAATTAGCCGAGCTTTTGCTGGAATATGGCGGAGACGTAAATATTACTAACTACGCAGGCAATTCTCCTCTTAGTTTTGCCTATAAGGTAGGCCATAAAAAGCTGATTCAGATGCTGGAAGAACATAATAAGTGAGAGCATATAGA
>JAVBOF010000042.1:0-9911 GCA_031550915.1 Eubacteriales bacterium
ACAAAAGATATGTTTCCGCTAAGTACCGAGCTGCGCACCCCAATGGGGTCTATCTCCTTGCGATTGTTGTCAGTAAGGAACCATACGGGGCAACGGTGGATGGTCTCCATCCTTTCGGGAACGTAGAACTGCTCCGCGATACGAACAATATCGTCAATATCTTCCGGCTCAACGCGTTTATCCCTGTTTGCTATCTCCACCTGCGCTGTCCTGCATGTTATATCCATAAACGCGCCGGGTACGCCGATAAACACCTGGCGTATCTTTCGCTTGGCTTGCTCTTCGGCATCCTCAACTGCTTTAATGACAGCCGCCTCCAAAGCTTGCGGCTGAACCCACTGACGCTTTTTATATCCTGCATAATTTGCGATACCCAAGCCAAGCACATCAAACAGGCCTGAAGCCTTTTGCTCGCCTATCGCGCAGACGACCTTGCATGTGCCAAACTCCACTACCGCGGCCAATTGCCTCATTCTCTAACGTCCTTTCGAAATCCGAGCTACTCAAAGCTCTAATAACTCAATATACATGATAACAAAAAAAGTATATATAATAAACCTTTTTTTGTTCTTTTGCATTTTTTTTGCAATTATTATATCACTTTTCGCCCGTTTTCTATCATATACAGGCTTTTCTATGCTTGAATTTTTTTGTATTTTATTTCATTCCGGTGTTTCCGTATCTTCCGGGCTTGTCCCGACTTCGTTCGAGCCCGTCTCAGATCCTTTGGAATCGCCGTCCGTTCCGTCCGTTGTATCATTATCCAGCGGCGTATCATCCGGTATAGCCGAAGGAAGATAGCTCGCGCCGACATTCGATGTTATATCTATTGTTCCCGATTTCAATCCTTCCTTGCGGAGCTCGTCCAAAACGGCTTTAAGCGTCTTCATCTTGTTTTCTATTTCTTCGTTCTGCCCAAGCTTTACGGTAAATCCGTCCAAGGTGTACATCGTAAGATCGCCGGTTAAAGCCACATCAATCTTCGCTATTTCCGTCGTTATACCCACGTTGCCCAAAGACGCCAATATGTTTTCAATTACTACGATTTGGTAATCTTCGCTTGATATTACAGGATTGCCTATCTGCATCGATTCTGCCTTTAGTCCATAGACCAAAGGCAGTTTGGATTGGTCTTCCTGGCTTGCAGAGCCAAGGATATTGCATTCTCCGTCCAATACAAAAAACGAACCGTGATATTCCGCAACACATGCGGGCTTACGTTCCTTTATATCAATTATCAGCTCATTGGGGTAATGGCGGCTGATATCGACTATATCCAGATATGGGTCGCTCTCCATCTTTGCCATAATATCCTTTTTGTCAATCATCAGGATATTCCGGCCCATCTCTACTCCGCTGAGTTTCGTCAAATACTCCTGATCATATCTTTCACAGCCATTGAAAACGATATTTTTCACTTGGAAAAAATTATATCCGACGAAAGCTATTCCGGCGATAATGATAATTATAATAAGGAACGTAAGCGCTCCTCTATTCTTTTTTTTCTTCTTTCGTTTTACCTGAGCCATCTTCGTCCTTCTCAACCGTCTTAAGATCAGCGCCAAGTGAGCAAAGATCCCCTACCAGATCCTCGTATCCGCGCTGTATGTAATTCAATCCGCTTATGCGGCTTATGCCTTCGGCACGCAATGCAGCCAGCACCAATGCGGCGCCCGCACGCAGATCCTTGGCGTTTATATCCGCGCCCGTCAACCTGTTTACCCCTCGGACTATGGCCGTCCGGTCCTTTATGGTTATATTAGCGCCCATCTTAGCCAGCTCTGCGGCGTGCTTAAACCTGTTTTCAAATACGTTTTCTATTATTATACTCGTGCCTTCGCAAACCGTCGCAAGGGCAAACATTTGCGCCTGCATATCCGTCGGAAATCCAGGATATGGCAATGTTTCTATCATCTGCATTTCCTTCGGCGTCTTCGGGCCAATAATATGTATACTGCTCTGTCCGACATCCAATATGCAGCCTGCTTCTTTTAGTTTCGAAAGTATGGCATACATATGCTCCGGATAGACGTTTTCCAAATATACATTGCCTCCGGTTATGGCAGCGGCGACGAGATATGTACCAGCCACGATCCTGTCCGGAATAGCTTTATATGTAACAGAGCCGAGGCTCTTGACGCCCTCTATGGTTATCGTGCTGGATCCGGCGCCCCAAACCCTTCCGCCCATAAGGTTGATGAAATTCTGCAGGTCTACTACTTCCGGTTCACGCGCCGCGTTACGGATAACCGTTCTGCCCTCCGCGAACACCGCAGCCATAAGTATGTTTTCCGTCGCACCGACGCTAGGGTAATCCAAAACGATTTCCGCGCCTTTCAGTAAAGAACCTTCACAAATTATCTTGCCGTATTCCTCACTGATATGTACATTCAGTTCCCTTAGGCCCTTAAGATGCATATCTATCGGCCTGAGTCCAATCTCGCACCCTCCGGGGAAATAAAACAGGGCTTTTTTGAATCTTCCGACTATCGGTCCAAGCATAAATATCGAAGACCGCAAAACCTTGGCAAGATCCTCTGGCATATCCCACCGTTCCGCTGTCCCCGTGTCTATAAGCAATCTATCCTCATTCCATTCGACGCCGCAACCCAAAAGCTCTAAAATTTTGAGCATATTGCGTACATCCACGATATCCGGGCAATCCCGTATCTCGACTGTTTTATTGGTTAGGATAGAAGCGGCCAGGATAGGCAGTATTGAGTTTTTTGCACCACCGATTTTTAGCTTTCCATTAAGCGTGTTACCGCCTAAAACAAGCAACTCTGCCATAATATACACCTCCGGAAATCCAAAGAACACATTCCATACTATGCTCATGATTCCCTAGTGTTACTGACAGAGACACTATAAAGCAATACCTTTTGTCTATCCGGAGCCTATGCTGCTGCTTACGGTAGTCGTTTGCCTGGAGATGCTCAAAAGTACCCCAACGCCGCAGAGCATCATTATCAAAGACGAAAGGCCTGCGCTTATAAACGGCAGCGTCAATCCCGTCGCGGGTATGGATTTTGTCACGACCGCGATATTTATAGCCGCCTGTATCGCTATACTTGCAACGATACCCGTCGCCAGCATACAGCCAAACGTATCGGGGCTGCGCAAAGCGATCCTTACGCCCCTCCATATAAGTACGCCATATAGTACAATTAGAAGCACTACTCCCAAAAAGCCCAGCTCTTCGGCGATAATCGAAAAAATAAAATCCGACTCCCCGTAGGGCAGATAGAAAAGCTTTTGCCTGCTGTTTCCTATACCAAGACCAAACAGGCCGCCGGAGCCGATACTGTATAACGACTGGATAATCTGGTAGCCCGAGCCCTTCGCGTCAGCCCACGGATCAGAGAATGAGGATATCCTTCCCTCCCTGTAATCCGCGCCAAACGCCATAAAATAGCCAGCAACCACGCCTATTACCGCAATACCCGCTAAATGGGAAATCTTACACCCTCCAACTATCATCATGCTGTACCATATCAGGCACAGGCATATGACCATGCTGAAGTTTGGCTGCAATATGATAAGGCCGCACAGGATGCCCAGTACAACAATGTGGTACAATATCCCGTGCACAAAAGTTTGCATTTTCTCCCTTCGCTTTGCAATCGAAGCCGCCATATAGAAGATCAACATGAATTTCGCGACCTCGGCAGGCTGCAAAGAGAACAGCCCAAGGTTTAACCACCGTGTCGAGCCGTTGATTTCGGAGCCAAGAGCCGGTATAAGCACCAACCCCAGAAGCACAACGGATATAACAAGGCCGATCGGCGCAAACTTCTTTAGCTTTCGGTAATCCATGTTAGCTATAAAGAATACGGCAACAAAACCACCCGCGGCCCCCATAAGCTGTTTTGTAAGATATTCGTAGGGGTTTCCAACCGTATAGTTCTCATAATAGAAGCTGGCGGAAAAAACCATTACAACACCAAAGCACACCAGTATTATAGCTGTCAATAGCAAGGGGAAATCCAGCCCGTGTTTTAACGACGCTTTCTTTTTTACCCTTTTATTTTCCTGCACGTTTGTCATCGCCATATCTTCATCACCATCATTTTTCTATAAGCAGTCCTAAAGCTCATTTACAAACTGCTTGAAATGCCTTCCACGCTGTTCAAAATCTTCGAACATATCCCAGCTTGCGCACGCAGGCGAAAGCAAAACGGCCCAGCCAGGCTTCGCGAGCGACGAGGCGGCCAAAACTGCCTGACGTAGATCCTTAACTAAATGTATATTCGTAAAACCTTCCGCTCTTGCCGCCTTTTCAATTTTAACGGCGGTTTCACCAAACAAAACGAGTTCTTGTACGGTATCACCAAAGCTTTGGATGAATGTATCAAACTCGGCATGTTTATCAAACCCGCCGGCTATCAGGACGACATGCCTATCCATAGCTTGTACTGCCTTTATTGCGGCATCTGGGTTTGTGCCTTTGCTATCGTTGATATATATAACGCCATGCTTTTCGCAAACGTATTCGATCCTGTGCTCTACCCCCACGAAGGATTTAAGCGTTTTAGCTATACTTCCGGGGTTTACTCCCATACACGCGGCCAGCGCGGAAGCTGCCAACGCGTTTTCCAGATTGTGCCTGCCAGGTATCCTGACATCCTTTGCCTCACAAATAAACTGAACCTCACCGTCTTGCGTATAATATAGCTTTCCATCCACACAATGGGCGCCGTTTTGAACCTCTTTGCCAGCGTCAAAATACAATATCCCGCATTTTGCCTTAGTTGCAAGAGCCGCGACCCTTTTATCCTCAGCATTTAGGATGAGATAATCTCCTTGGGACATATTTTTGAAAACTTCCGCCTTGGATTGCGTATAGGTATCCATGTCGCCAAAACGATCCAGATGATCCGGAGTTATATTCAGCATCGCCGCAGCACAAGGATGGAACTCGACGGTACTTTCAAGCTGGAATCCCGCGACTTCCGCAACGACGATATCGTCTTCTTTTATCTTAAGAACCTCTTCGGCAAACGGTAAACCGATATTGCCCAAAACGAAGGTATTATACCCTGCGTCCTTGAATATCTGCCCCGTCAAAGCGGTCGTAGTCGTTTTGCCGTTCGTTCCGGTTATTCCAATTATCTTACCCTTGCAAAACCTATAAGCAAGCTCTATCTCCCCGATAACCTCTTTACCTACGCGTAAAGCTTTCTGCGCCCAATCCGAGGACAGCGGCGCGGAGGGGCTGAGTACGAGCATGTCGCAATCTTGCATAGCTTCCATGGTGTCCATACCCAGACGCCACTCATCAACGCAATCCTTTACTTCTACTAGCTTGCCATCGAATTCATCTATTGAGCGCATATCGTTAGCTATAACGAATGCTCCCGCATGTTTCAGAAGCTTTGCGCAGGATATGCCGCTTCTTGCCATGCCAACTATCAATACCTTTCTGCCCTTTAGATCCATGCCTTCTCCAATCATGCCAATATAAACAGTGAAACGAGACACAGCAGCGCCCCGACTATCATATACATTGAAACAACGCGCGTTTCTTTCATGCCGCCAAGCTCAAAATGATGATGGAGCGGCGCCATACGGAATATGCGCTTTTTCCTAAGCTTATATGATCCGACCTGTAAAACAACCGACATTATTGTAGCAAAGAATATACCGCCGAGTATCGGCATTATCAAAATCAAGCGGCTGCATATAGCCATCATAGATATTGCTCCGCCCAAAGCAAGTGATCCGGTATCCCCCATAAAGACCTTGGCCGGATGGGCGTTAAAGCGTAAAAAGCCAAGACACGCGCCTGTCAGGGCGCCGGAGAAAACCATCATATTTTTTAGACCGATAGCGTAAAATATTTCCCCGCCGTCAAAGGCCCGCTGGTACATATACATGAACAGTATGCCAAATCCAGCGGATATTATCATTGACGTACCCGAGGCAAGGCCGTCAAGGCCGTCCGTCAGATTAACTGCATTGACCAATCCAACTATTATAATCATCATTACGGGTACATACCAGAATCCTAAATCCCATTCAACGTTTGCAAAGGGTACAAATATCTTTGATCCTATCTGCTGGTTATAATAGGCGAACAGCGCAATAACAAGAGCAAGGCCGAACTGGCCTATCAGCTTTTGATATGCCCTCAATCCCAGAGAACGTTTCTTAACTGCTTTGATGATATCGTCAAGGAATCCAACCAGTCCAAAACCAAGCGTAGCTATCAACGAAGGTATCGATAGGCTCCCCCCGCGTACAGTCAAAATTATACAGGAAACTGCTAGTCCAAGCAGAATGATTATGCCGCCCATAGTTGGCGTCCCCTGTTTGGTAAGGTGTGTTTGGGGCCCGTCGTCGCGCACCTGCTGGCCCATCTTCTGCTTGCGCAACATAGATATTACAAACGGGCCTGCAATCATGCAGACCGCGAACGCTATCAAAATAGACAGTATCAAATCCCTCATCTTATGTCCCCTGCTCCTTATCGGTACCCAGAATTTGCGCCACTATTATTCTCTCGTCAAACGGATGCCTAATTCCGTTAATCTCCTGATAGCTTTCGTGGCCTTTGCCCGCCAGGATGATAACATCATCCTTTTCGGCGTTATTCAGCGCATAGCCTATAGCTTCACGCCTGTTTTCGATCATTATATAACGGCAGCCGCTTTCTTCAACCCCCGGAATTATATCTTTTATGATATCGTCCGGATTTTCAGTCCTTGGGTTATCGCTTGTGATAACGCAAAAGTCCGAAAGCTCCCCAGCCGTCTTGCCCATCAAAGGCCGTTTTACCCTGTCCCTGTCTCCTCCGCAACCGAAGAGAGTAATCACTCTACCCTTGGCAAAACCTCTTACCGCTGTTATTATATTGCGCAAACCGTCCGGGGTATGCGCGTAATCCAAGATAACATTGAAATCCCTGCCAGCTGTCGGCAAGGATTCGATCCTGCCCGAAACGGGTAACGCAGAGTTCAGCCCGTTAGCAACATCGTCTAGGGATATCCCTACTTGCAGGCACGCGCCCGCTGCGGCCATAGCATTGTATACGCTAAACCTTCCCGGTATGCGCAAATTGACCGGCCGTTTCCCCTGAGGCGTTTTTAATGTGAACTTGCATCCATCGGGGTTCAATTCTATGTCTTCGGGGATTATATCCCCGTTGTAATCTATTCCATATGTCAGTTTATTGCCAACTGCCCGGTCCATCATATACGGCCCGTTTTCGTCATCCATATTTATCACAGCGCCTTTACTCATGCCAAAAAGCATGGCTTTGGCATCTTTGTATGACTCCCATGTACTGTGGAAATCCAGATGATCCTGCGTAAGGTTCGTAAAAACGGAAGAATTATATTCTATGCCAAATACCCTTTTAAGCGCAAGCGCGTGCGAGGATACTTCCATGACACAGAGCTCGACACCTTCATCCGCCATCTCCTTCAGCAAAGCCTGCAGGTCAAGGGATTCTGGTGTGGTTTTTTCAGTATATACGATACGGCTGCCAATATAATTAGATATCGTTCCTATAATACCGGTTTTCAATCCGGCGGCTTCAGCTATAGCACGCACAAGATAAGTCGTAGTCGTTTTGCCGTTTGTGCCGGTTATACCTACCATCTTCATTCTCTTTGCCGGTTCGCCGTAAAATACCGCGCCAAGCCTTGCCATTGCTTCCCTGTCATCCTCAACGATTATCTGAGGCAAATCTATATCCAGTTTTCTGCTAACAAGCAGAGCGGATGCGCCAGCATCCGAGGCAAGGATGGCATATTCGTGTCCATCCGTCTTAAAACCCATGATGCAAATAAAAAGACTTCCCGGTTTAACTTTACGGGAATCATATTCCAAGGATTCTATCTCGATATCCAAGGGTCCATCATATATGCAATCTAGTTTTTCAATAAGTTCACTAATTCTCGTAAAGATCAGCTCCTAAATTATCCGGATTTGATAATTCACATTTACGGACTCTTGGTGGGCTCAGGAACTTCTAATGTTTCAAATTTCGCGTTTACCACCGTGCCTGCGTCAACGTTTGTCATAGGGCTTATATCCTGACTGGTACAAATCCCCATGCCGTCCGCATCTAGTACGAGCCCGCGCTCCGAAAGTATATCATTCGCTTCCTTTATCGTCTTTCCGCGCAGATCGGGTACCTCCGCCTTCTTTGCAGCATCCTGCTCAACGGGCGTATCCGTATACAAAAGCACGGATTGCTTCTCATACATCTTTGCGCCGGGTTTCGGCATCTGGTCAACGACCTTCCCAGTGCCGTCTATATCATATTCAAGCTTAAGTTTTTTCAATTCCTTCTTAGCCGCGTCAATACTCATTTCCCTAAGGTCAGGCACTATAATGGGCTGCGGCATCTTGGTCAGTTCTTCATCTGTATATTTCGCTTCAACGCCCGCATACTTTAGAGTGTCCTCCAAAACCTGCCTTACCAATGGTGCGGCCACTACGCTTCCAAAATCCACAGAGACCCTCGGTTCATCGACCAGAATATAGCATACGTATTTGGGGTCGTCAGCCGGAGCAAACCCGATGAACGACGCAATATGCAGATTGGTCATCGGTTTACCGTCTTCTCCGTATTTCTGTGCTGTTCCAGTCTTCCCTCCGACCCTGTATCCCGGTATCTCCGCATTTTTGCCGCTGCCGTTCAACACTACGTCGCGTAAAAGTGAGCGCATGGCTTCCGAGGTTTCCGGTTTAATTATCTGTTCCTTCTGCTCGGGTTCATGCTTCTCTACAGTGTTACCTTCAACATCACGTATCTCTTTGACAAGCGTGGGCGTGAAAACCTTGCCACCGTTTATTATAGCAGAAAACGCCGTTGTTAACTGCAACGGTGTCATCGATATTGACTGCCCGAAGGCTATACGGGCCAGATCGCCCTCTTTTACATATTTCACATGCATCACGTTGCCGGCCGATTCCCCTGTGAAATCTACGCCTGTTTGCGCACCAAAGCCAAACTTTGTGATGTAATCGTATAGTTTTTCTTTTCCTATTTTTAATCCCATCTGGACAAACGCCGGGTTACAGCTGTTATTCAATGCTTTCTGCAAGTCCTGGTCTCCGTGCGGCACTCTCGCGTGACAGCTTATCGAGCCGCCTGCTACAGAAATCTTGCCAGTGCAGTTAAAATGATCGCCAAGCGAAAGCAAACCGCTGTCCAATCCTGCGGCTACCGTAACAGGCTTAAAAACCGATCCCAATTCGTGGGAATCCGTTATTACATTGTTTCGCGATAAGCTTCTAAGTTCCTCAGCATTATCACGGGGCGGAGAGTTAAGGTCATAATCAGGTTTGGATGAGATCGCCAGTATCTCTCCGGTATTAGGATCCATAACGATGCCTTGTACCGATTTTGCCTTGTTTGAAACAAGGGCTTCATCTAACGCCTTTTCCAGAAAACTCTGGATAAAATAGTCAACGGTGAGCACAACATCATGCCCGTCCTGCGGCTCAATGTAGGTTTCAACCGAACCCGCTATTTCCCTGCCTCTTGCGTCGGTCATGGAAACCACCCTTCCCGGCGCACCGGAAAGGTACTTATTATATTTAAGTTCTAGCCCCTCCAGGCCTTCACCGTCAACCGACGTAAAGCCCAGAACCTGTGTAAGAAAATTTTTGTTTGGGTATATCCTTTGTGTATCGATGGTGAAGGCTACCCCTTTAAGCTTTAGCTCACGGATACTGTTGGCCTGGTCTCTCGGTATCTGCCTTTTAATAAGGATCTCCGCCTTGTCCTTTTTATCAGGCAAGAGATTATTCGCGGCCTTCTGGTACACCTCTTCTTCATCCAGACCCAATATTTTGGAAAGTGCCTGTGCGATGAGCCGGGCATCCGTTTCGGTCGTTATCTGCGTCGGACGGACAACCACCGTATCCGCGTTTGAGCTCATTGCTAACTGCTGCAT
>JAVBOF010000004.1:0-15065 GCA_031550915.1 Eubacteriales bacterium
GTGAATGCTGTGCCGCAGCCGAACGTCCACCGCCAAGCGGTGTGCGCACTACCATAGGCACTGTCGCCTGTCCTCCGGACATGTAATGGATCTTTGCCATCTGATTTGCAATCTGGTCCATTGCGACCATAACGAAATCGCCAAACATTAGCTCTATGACAGGCCTTAAGCCCGTGATAGCCGCTCCAACTCCAAGTCCGACGATGCCGCTTTCAGATATCGGTGAATCCTTGCATCTCATATCACCGTATTTTTCCAGCAACCCAACCGTGCATTTGAAGTTGCCGCCTATTTTACCAACGTCTTCGCCCAAAACAAAAACGTCTTTATCTCTAGCCATTTCTTCGTCGAGTGCCTCTCTGATGGCATCTCTATACATCATCTGTTTTATGGTAAACACCTCTTTCATATTATTCCAGTTTCCCATTATCAACGGGTATTACAGTGATACAAAAACATCCTCGAAGGCTTCTGAAACGTCCGGATACGGGCTAGTCTTAGCAAATTCAACCGCCGCCTGTATTTCCTTCTCGATCTCATCCTCAACCTTTTTAAGTTCGTCTTCCGAGATGAATTTTTTAGTATTCTTACGGAATACCTGTAATGGGCAATTCTTTTTCCAAGAGGTTACTTCCTTTTCTTCGCGATACACAGCAGGGTCTCCAACGTGGTGGCCTTGCCATCTGTAGGTTTTGCATTCGATAAGCGTGGGGCCTTTACCCTTCTTTGCATGTTCGACTGCCTTTTTGCAGGCTTCATAAACAGCAAAAACATCCATGCCGTCCACAACAACGCCTTCTATGCCATATGCTTCTGCGCGAACGGCCAAATCCTTTACATTGGTCACGTCGTTAATATTTACAGATATGCCATATAAATTGTTTTCAATAACATAAACGATTGGCAGTTTCCATGCGCTTGCCATATTTATGCTTTCATGGAAAGTACCTTGGTTGCTGGCTGCGTCACCAAAGAACGCTACGGTGACCTGATCCGTTCCGCGGTATTTTGACGCATACGCTGCGCCGGTAGCTATAGGCAGCTCTCCGCCGACTATCCCGTTAGCGCCAAGGATACCTTTGTCCATAGCCATGATATGCATGGAACCGCCTTTGCCCTTAGAGTATCCGGTCTGTTTGCCCAAAATCTCCGCCATCATGCGGTCTGTATCCGCGCCGCGGGCAACCAAATGACCATGCCCCCTATGTGTGCTTCCTATATAGTCATCCTTGCCAAGTGCTGCACAGGCTCCGGTCGCAACGGCTTCTTCGCCAAGGTACAAGTGAGCCAGACCAGGCATCAATCCTGCCTTATAAAACTCAAAAACCTCTTCTTCAAATCTACGCATCCTATACATGATAGCGTATAGTTCTAAACTTTTTTCCAATCCGATATCAGCTGCATTCATATGTATAATCCCTCCTCCTACTATAAATAAGCAATTTTTATGCCAACATTTCATATTATGCTCAAAAAGGCTTCAAAAAAGCATTGTTAAGCGCAAGGAATACGAATTTGTAATAACTCTAATATTATTTACCGATTGCAAATAAATATTATTTTACCCTTAAAATACTCAAGGCTGTCGACTACACGCCAACAGCCTTGTCCACACAAATCCGGGTAAACCATACCCAAAATTAAACGGCTTAGTTTTCCGGTCTGAGATGCGGGCGGGAGGGAGAGAACGTAACTGCCATTCTCAGTGTGTCGTCGCCCGAAGGATACATTTCATGGTTAACTCCGCGCGGTACATAGATTGCGTCTCCGGGGCCAAAGTCAAACCTTTCGCCATCAAGTATTTGATATCCGTGGCCAGCGATGTAATAGAATACATGGTCTTCATTGGGATGCATATCCAGCAATGCCGCTCCACCCGGACGTATCTCCGTGATATAGAACTCTATGCTGTCGGTGCCGCCTGTTTTCGGTGTTACCATCGCCCAGGAGTTGGACTTTTCATGCTTCGGCGCTACGCCGGGTTCTACGTCACGAAGGTTGCGTTTGAACGGTTTTGCATTCCTTGTGTTGTACTCTTTGTTTGTGCCCAAAGCAGGTGTGAAGGTAACGATCATCTTCAACGTATCTTTGTTGGAAGGATACATTTCATGATAGCAGCCTTTGGGGATAAAGATGCAATCGCCGGGTTCAAAATCGAACCTTTCGCCGTCTACTATCTGGTAGCCGTGGCCGGAAAGATAGTAGAAAACATGGTCTGCATCCGCATGGACCGCCTTCAAAGCGGCGCCTTCGGGATAGATTTCGGTTATTGACAAGGAGATGTCATCTCCGCAATTTTCCAGCGCGGGGCCGGCATACAACCAAGATTTTGAGCCTTCATGCAGCGGGGCTGTGAAGGGTTCGATGTCTGAAAAATGTCTTACATAGGATTTCAAATTAGCCATTAGATTTACCTCCTGAAGTATAATTGATTAAATTTAGCGTTTTACAGCTGATAATTCTTCAAGCACTTTTATAAGTACCGAGAAATCTTTGTTTCCATATCCTGCCGAAGATGCGGCGGAAAGGAATTGGCGGGTTATCGAGGTTATCGGTGTGGGAACGTTCAATTCCTTAGCAACGACGTCTGCAAGGTCAAAGTCTTTTTTCATAAGGTCTACGCTGAAAGCCGGAGTATACAGGCCTTCACTTACGAGCTTAACCTTGTAGTTTACCAACGGGGAACCAACAACGCTGCCGGAAATAACTTCAAGCATCTGGTTGAGATCCATGCCGACCTTTTCACCAACAACAAGCGATTCTGCCAGCATTTGCATTGAAGTACCGATCATCATGTTGAGGATCAGCTTCATTGTGCGAGCTTCTTCACCGCCGCCAAGGTAGAATTGGTTCTTGCCCATTTTTTCGAAGCAAGCGGGCAAAGCTTTATCATAAGCCGCTTTGTCGCCAGATGCAAGTATTCCGATAGTGCCGGCTTCTGCAAGTATTGTGCTGCCTGTAACAGGAGCACGAAGGAATTTTGCGCCTTTAGCTTCGATTTTTTCATTACATTCTGCAGATTCCGCGGGTGCAACTGTACTCATATCCGTAACGATTGCGCCTGCTGCCAAGGTATCCACTATGCCATTGGGTCCAAATACGCAGTTTTTCAGGGCTTTGCCGTCAGCAACCATAATGAAAATAAATTCCGCTCCATTCGCTGCCGCCGCGGGTGTGTCCGCCCATTTTCCGCCTGCTTCCACAACGGGGTCTGCCTTTTCTTTGGTTCTGTTCCAAACAGTAACTTCATGGCCTGCTTTTATCAGGTTCTTTGACATTGGAACACCCATGTTTCCAGTTCCGATCCAACCGACTTTTGCCATAGTAACGCCTCCAAACTATTTTTTATTAATATACTTTACATCCCGGCAATCCGCACGAGATAAGTTCATCGCTCGGATATTTCGTGATGACTTCACAGCCGTTTTTCGTTACAACGACTTCTTCCTCAATACGGGAGCTTCCCGATCCATCTTCTGCCGCGCACCATGTTTCAAGCGCAAAAACCATGCCCTCTTTTATTTCAAAAGGTTTTTCCAAAGAGAACAACCTGGAGATTATCGGTTTTTCCCATATGCTGAGGCCTATGCCATGCGCAAACTGTAGGAGATAGGCTTCTTTTTCGTTGTTGAAGCCAAGCTCTTTGGCCGAAGGCCATTTGCTTGCTACATCAGCCGTACTTGCGCCTGGCTTGATGGCATTGATAGAATCATAAATCCATTTATGCGCTTTTTCGTAGGATTTTTCCTGAGCTGCAGTGGGCTTGCCGCAAACGAATGTGCGGTAGTAGCATGTGCGGTATCCGTTGTAGGAGTGCATGATATCGAGATAGATCATTTCCCCCGGGCGGATCATCCTATTGGAGAATGTATGGGAATGCGGAATCCCGCGAGAGCCAGCTATGCTGTTTACGCATTCTACCAGCTCGGAACCCATCGTATATAGGGAATGGTTTGCGATAGCTACTAGGTCATTTTCCTTTACGCCGGGTTTTATAGCCCTTGCGATATCTTCGTATGTAGCGTCCACCATTGCCGCAGCGGTTTTAAGAAGTTCTATTTCGTCATAGTTTTTTATTATTCTTGCAGCGAGCATTACCTGCTGCCCGTCTACGATATTCAATCCTCTTTTTTCAAGAGCGCGAATCAGTGGGATATCCACGATATCCATACCGATAGGTCTTTTTTCTACGCCGCTGTCCGAAAGCCATTTGACTATTTCGTCTGCAACATCGTCTACCATACCGGCATCTTCCTGTATAGCGCCGCGCATAGAGCCAACCGCAGGCCATACTCTATCAGCGATCCACGGGCTGCGTACCCTTTTTGCAGGGCATGCTGGGTCAAACAGCAAAGGTTCATGTCCTTCAGGCAAAATGCAGTACCTGTTCATCTTATTGCGGCACCATTCGCCAACATGAGTTCCTGTGATGTAGCGGATGTTATCGAAATCATAACATATCAGCGCGCCTACATCATATTCCTTCATCTTTTCTTTAGCTTTAGCCAACCTCGTTTCACGCAAGCGCGCAAAATCAACATTTTGTTCAAAATCTACTCCATTTTGACCAGCTTTCATTTCTTGCCTCCTTAGTGCATTATTTTTAATTTGTCTGTGAATCCATATCTATATGCTTTCCATTCTTTAATCAGAAAAACATGCCCGGTACCATACCGGTATATAACTATATATAAGCAAGGAACATGCCAATATTTATATATTTGGCTTAAATATATAAAAATATTTGTTGAAACCTTATCCGACTAGAAAGAGCCATAAAGGTATAGTTAATATAGACAACGCGGTAGACATAACAATGCACCGGGATGCGTATTCCGCGTCAGCGCGATAGATAGATGCCATTAGCACCGTCGTCGCTGCGCCGGGCATAGCGACGATCAATACAAGTGCGGTAATGAGGTTTTCACTAAAGCCACATAGCAAAAATATCCCCCAACAAATTAGCGGCATTATCAATACCCTCATTACTGAAGCCAGCCATGTCATCGGGGAAATGATATCCCTAGGCCGGAAATTTATCATGCCGGCGCCGATCAAAAGCATTGCCAACGGCGTCGTTATGTTTCCTACCATCTGCATTACTTCTGCGATAAAAGAGGGGAGCGTTATCCCCGTTAGGTATATTATTGCGCTTAACACCGACGATATCAGCCCTGGGCTCAACAATAACGCTTTTATACCTATAGCTTTTTTGCCTCCGTATATTGCAACACCTAGTGTAAAAAGAGCTATATTGAATCCGAGTGTATATGCCGTCACATAGATGTGGCCCTGCGCGCCAAATACGGCTCCCATAACGGGGTACCCCATAAAAGCACAATTAGAAAAAACCGAGGTGTGCGCAAACACTGTCGCCATTTTATTATCCCTGCGTTTACGCAAGAAAAAGAGCGCAATGCTTCCAAACACTCCATGGAGCAAAAGCGAAGATACCATTATTATGATAAACTCAGTGCCGCCGCCCCGCGTTTCGGGGTTTAGTGCCGAAGCTATCATTAAAAAAGGCAGGGTCAGGGACAGAACGATCTTTGTCATGCCTTCGATAAGGTTTTCATTCAACAGTTTTATTTTACGTAAAAAAAGGCCGATAGCCATTATGATAAAGATCGCAAGGATCTGTGGAATAGCGCTCAAAAGTATCCTCCTATGGCAGCCCGCCGAAAAACTATCCTATTCTATCATACGTACAGTGGCCATACAACCGGAAGTTTCTGAATGTTGTATCGAAAAACAAAAAAACGGGGTGGAGATACCCGCTTTTTTATCTATATTCTCACTTATTATATTACGAATGGTACTGCGACTGTTTATTACGTATAGCTTGTTGGATTATATTCCGAAGCGTCCTTGTACATGTTATATTTTGCGCCGGCCTCCCTGAAGCATGCATCCGAAGATGAATCCACGATTCTCCACTGACCGCTGATATAAACTTCATTCCAGGCGTGGTAAGTTCCATAATTGTCTACTATCTTGCATTTACCCTTTGCTACCTTTATCGGTATACCCTGGCTCCTTGCCATGGCCGCCAGCTCAATTGCAAAATCTATACATACGCCTTTTTTTGCTTTATACATCGCGTCTAGATCCACCATATATCCCGGCTGGATCGAATTCGCTTTCGGGTAATCATAATTGTAGTTCTTTACAAGCCATTCATACATAGCCTTAAATTTGGCTTCGTCCGTCGTCCTTCCGCTTACCAATCCCTGTGCCTGCCGCACGAACAGTGTCGACGCGTCGTAATCCACTTCGGAATTTGGCATCTTATATAATTCAATCGTCTCTGCACCGCCGTTAAACATCTTAAATGGGAAAAGCAGTCGCACCTGTGTGGATCCATTTATGGATTGCACAAGGGTAGCGTTGTATGTGCCCATCCCCATTGGTAACAGAAAGTTTACCGGGTTGCCCGTCGCTTTGAATTCAGGGTTCGAACTTTTTCCGTCTTTCGTGAAATATCCATAAGTCCTATAGCCGCCGTTGTCGCTCATACCGCCAACGATATAACCGCGGTCCGCCGTAGCTGTCTCCAAATATGGAGCAACGCCCGCTACACTCTGCCTGCCCGCCACACCGGCGTCAAAGGCCATTTCATTTCCCGAACTGCCCGTGCTGCCCGTTGTACCATTAGATGTGTTTGCTGTATTTCCGGCATTACCTGTGTTAGATGTTCCTGCATCCATACTGGTTGCCGCGTTGGTCAAGTTCAGGAATTTACTCTGTATATACGCAACGCCGCTGCCGCTGGCCACAAGGTGCCAGCCCTTGGCTACGTTCTTTGCTATTAGATTTACCGTTGCGCTCTTTTTAAGCTTTGATACTGACTGTTTTGTATTGGCGTTCAAATACGTTTTGCACGCGCTTGTTGTCTTATATTTGCCTATGGGCGTAAACTTTAGCGTCTTGTCCTGCATGTAATATGCCTTTCCGCTAATCTTGACCTTGTACCAGCCCTTTTTTACATTGACCTGCATAATAGGCACGGAGGCGTTCTTTTGAACCGTTCCATATTTGCTCTTAAGGTTTGTAGACTTATATACCGGTGTTTTATTGCTTAATGTCTTTGCCTTCGGAAGAGGAGCCGCAAATGCGCCGCTCAATCCTATCGTAAAAACAAGACAAAACGCAACAACCAGTATTAGTACCTTCGATATTTTTTTGCTTATCACTTTCTCCATTATAAACATCCTTTCGGTAGCTGGGCTGCCATGCTCACTGCGAAGGCCCCTTTGCTTTGCGTCCCCACCTTTCGCTGGGTTTGCCTTTGTCGCTTACTTATCCGTTTGTATCGGTCATACCTGCGTTTTCAGGTAAATAAAAAACTCCTTTTCGGTAGCCGGGCTGCCATGCTTTTCTGCGAAGGCCCCTTGCTTTGCGTCCCCATCTTTCGCTGGGTTTGCCATTTCGGTCGGAATCCTACTTTTACTACATACACATTATACGATAATTTCATAAAAAATGCAATAGTTTTTGTGAAAAATAAATAATTTTTTCCAACGACTGTTATTTACGTATTATACCATAACAGCCGTTGGAAATCAACGCTCTAAACAGCAACTACCCGTTAGCGTTTGCAAAGGGATCCGTGAACGTTCTTGCACCTAGCTGCGCATCCAGCGAATATAGCAGACCGGCGTTATCGCCGATATTCCTGAGTTTTTGTAATATATCGCTTGCTGTATCCTCTTCTTCAACCTGCTCATTCACATACCATTGTATAAACTGGTATGTTGCATGGTCTTTTTCAAGCATCGCCAAAGACGCGATGTCATTTATGCGGCTGGTCACATATTGTTCATGTTCCAAAACCTTTTCAAAGATATCCTTTGTGTCCACCCAGTCCTGCGGCGGCGCTTCGATAGACGGAAACTCCGGATTTGCACCCCTTCCTAATATATATTGGTACATATGCGTAGCATGGGAGGTTTCCTCCTGGTATTGTACAAACAACCATTGCGCAAATCCTTTGAATCCTATTCTGTCACTGTATGACGACATGGCAAGGTATAGGTATGCCGAATAGAATTCAGCGTTTACCTGATCACTCAATGCTTTGCTGATGCTGTCCTTTAACATATTTACCACCTCTTTCTAAAATTTATACTAAAAAATGGCACTATAGATAGTTTATCACAACCTCCGGCTTTTTCAATACATCTTTGGTAACAAAGTAGCTTCTCAAGATGCTATAATATCAATATGGAAAGAGTCAGCTTTAAAATTGAAGGCATGACATGCGCCGCGTGCTCTTCCAGGATCGAAAAAACTATCGGCAAGATGGACGGTATTTCCCGTTCCAACGTAAATCTTGCAACCGAAAGAGCAGTTTTTATTTTCGATCCGGAAACTATCGCCGCGGAGGATATAAAAACCCGGATAGACAAGCTGGGTTATAAAGCATTGGAAGTGGCGGCTGTAGATAAATCAAAGGCGCTTGCGGAAAAGAGGAAGCAAATAAGCCTGTTATGGCGGAGGTTTATCATATCCGCGATTTTTTGCCTGCCGCTCCTGTATCTTGCCATGGGGCCGATGCTGTCTTTGCCCGTCTCCGTTTTCCTGCGCCCGGATACATACCCGAAGGCATACTCCATTGCTCAGCTTATGTTGCTTCTGCCAATATTGTTTTGCGGACGAAGGTTCTATGTTTCCGGCTATAAAGCTTTGTTCCGCCTTAGCCCCAATATGGATTCGCTTATATCCATAGGCACGACGGCCGCAGTCCTCTATAGCCTTTATTCTGTTGTAATGGTATTTTCCGGCGACGCGATGGCCGTACACCATCTTTATTTCGAATCCGCAGGGGTTATATTAACGCTTATCACGCTTGGAAAGACACTCGAAGCCGTTTCCAAAGGCAAAACTTCCGATTCAATAAAGAAGCTCATGGGGCTTGCGCCCAAAACCGCAATGGTGGAGCGCGAAGACGGTTCATTCAAAGAAACCGCTATTGAGGATGTGTTGCCGGGGGATATAATTATATTGCGACCCGGTGATAAGATTCCCGTCGACGGTGTGGTTTTGGATGGATTTACCAGCATTGATGAGTCTATGCTAACAGGGGAGAGCGTTCCTGTGGATAAATCCGAGGGTGATATGGTATTTGCCGCATGTATAAACAAAAACGGATCGATCCGCTTCCGCGCGCAAAAGACTGGAGAGGAAACGGCGCTTGCACAGATAATACGCCTCGTCGAGGAAGCACAGGGCTCAAAGGCACCGATCGCGCGGCTAGCGGACAAGGTATCAGCCTATTTCGTGCCTCTAGTTTTCCTGATCGCGCTGTTATCTGCTGGAGCATGGTGGATATCGGGTGAATCACCGATATTTGCACTGACAATATTTATATCCGTCCTCGTAATAGCCTGCCCATGCGCACTTGGCCTTGCGACTCCAACGGCTATCATGGTCGGAACGGGCAAGGGCGCCGAGCACGGGATATTGATAAAGAACGGTGAAGCGCTCGAGAGGGCCGAGCGCATAGACGCGATAGTGTTCGATAAAACAGGTACCATAACAAAGGGGCTGCTGCAGCTTACCGACATAGTATGCCTTGGAAAAATTGATGGGAATGAATTGCTCCGCCATGCGGCATCCGCAGAGCAAAATTCAGAGCACCCGTTGGGCAAAGCAGTTATAAATGCCGCCATTGACAGGCAGCTTACTATCCCAAAAAGCGAGCGCTTCAATGCTATCCCCGGCCAGGGCGTCGAATTCAGCATCGAAGGCAGGGATATGCTCCTTGGTAATTCCGTGCTTATGGATGCAAACAATATTGAATTAGATACGGCAGGTGCCGAAGTCCAAAGCCTAGCCGCCGAGGGCAAAACATCGGTATATCTCGCTGCGGACGGAAGTATCAAAGGCATCTTTGCTTTTGCGGATACAATAAAGGAAAGCAGTGCGGGTGCCGTGAGTATGCTTAAGGAATCCGGTATAGACGTTTATATGTTGACGGGCGACAATGCGCGTACCGCCGCAGCCATTGCAAAAGCGGCAAATATCGATAACGTGTTCGCCGGGGTTTTGCCAGAAGGAAAATCCGAGGTCGTCAAATCCCTTCAAGGTAAGGGAAAATGTACGGCTATGGTAGGCGACGGCATCAACGATGCGCCTGCGCTGACGCAAGCGGATATCGGCATTGCCATTGGCTCCGGAACGGATGTCGCCATCGAATCCGCGGATATCGTCCTAATGTACAGCGATTTGAACGGCGTATATAAAGCTATCGATCTCAGTAAACGGACTATCCGCAAGATAAAGCAGAACCTGTTTTGGGCGTTTTGCTTCAATGTCCTTGGCATCCCTATCGCCGCGGGATTATTGCATATTTTTGGAGGGCCTTTGCTAAATCCAATGTTTGCGGCTGCGGCGATGTCGCTAAGTTCACTGACAGTTGTTGGCAACGCGCTGCGCCTTTCCAAGGCCTTCGAAAAAAAAGATAAGAATAACAGCCGTTTGGCTGGATAATACAGAGAGGTAATAATGGATTTTATTGTAGAACAGAACAAAGAGAGATATTCCCTTAAAACCGCGTTTAACGCGAGAGATCTTAGTGGCTATGTTGGTGATGGTGGCAGGATCACTGGCGGTAAATATATAAGGTCTGACTGCTTCATGCCGCTGTGTGCGGAAGATGCGGCTTTCCTTCAGGATATTGGCGTATGTATGGCTATAGACCTGCGAAGCCTTTCCGAAAGCGAAAAGATCCCGTGCGGGCTGGTTGGCCGCCAAGGGATCGAATATGCCTCGCTTCCTCTGATGTCAAACGACGGGAAGGTAGATATGTCTATGATGCCCGAAAATTTTAATATGGGCATGCTATATATTGAAATACTCGAACGTAAAAAGAGCGAGCTATGCACCTTTTTCCGGCTGATACAAAAAGCCGGCAGCGGAAAGGTGCTGTTCCATTGCAGCGCCGGCAAGGATCGTACCGGCGTGGTTTCCGCATTGCTGTTGAAAACAGCCGGCGTCGGAGATACGGCGGTGATAAACGATTATGCCCTGACCGAGGTGTTTTTGAAGGAAATGATGCCGGCTTTGAAAGAACATAGCGGCATCCCTGCCATGCTAAACCTCTATGTGGATGAATTGCTGGGATCGCGTCCTGTCAATATGCAAAGCATGCTTGAATATATCGATAAAAAATATGGCGGGATATATAATTATTTGTCGGAAATAGGGTTGGAAGCCCATGAAATAGCCCTCATCAGGGAAAGTATGTTTGATTGACCGCCCTGCTGCCATGCAGGCTTAATATATGTGGTGTATAATATTACTATTTTTTGCTATTTTATGTTATAATACCGGAAGTAAAATACATACACTTATCTGCTAAACAAAACATCAGGAGGCTGTTTATGAGAAAAACAAAGATAGTATGTACTTTGGGGCCTTCAACCGATGACAGGGATACATTGATCAAGCTCGTCAAAGCCGGTATGAATGTTGCTCGGCTGAACTTTTCCCACGGCACCCACGAGGAGCATAAGGTTCGTGTCGAAATGGTCAAGGAGGTTCGAAAGGAGCTTGGCGTACCGCTGGCAATAATGATAGACACCAAGGGTCCGGACGTGAGGGTAGGCCGCTTTGAAGGCAATTACGTCGAGCTGCGTTCCGGCGATACCTTTACGCTCACGACGCAAGCATGCATTGGTACGGCGAAAATGGCTTCAGTCACATATGAGAATTTTTGCTGTAAACTTTCACCCGGTGCCGTGGTGATGCTGGATGATGGTATGATAAAGCTCGTCGTCGAAGAATGCGACGCAATGGAAGCCGTTTGCCGTGTAATGAACAGCGGAATAATATCCAACAACAAAAGCGTAAACACGCCCGGCATAAAACTGGATATCCCATATATGCGGGAAAAAGATATCGAGGATATCAAATTTGCCATAGATAATGATTTCGATTATATAGCGGCTTCATTTGTGCGCAACGCCGATGACGTCTGGCAAATAAAAAAGATATTGAAAGAAAACGGCGCAGATTTTATTAAGATAATATCCAAGATAGAAAACTCCGAAGGAATAGATAATATCGAAGATATACTGGAAATAAGCGACAGTATAATGATAGCGCGCGGAGATATGGGAGTGGAGCTGCCGCTCGAGGATCTGCCCGCAATACAAAAAACGCTAATAAAAAAATCTTTGTCTGCGGGCAAAAAAGCCATCACCGCGACCCAAATGCTTGAATCGATGATAAAAAGCCCAAGACCAACAAGGGCCGAGGTAAACGATGTTGCAAACGCCATTTATGACGGAACTAGCGCAATAATGCTTTCCGGCGAAACCTCTGTCGGACAGTTTCCTGTAGAGACAGTTGAAACCATGGCGCGCATCGCCGAGGTGACGGAGAGCCAGATCGACTACGAAAAACGCTTTAACAGTATTGACTGGGCGGGACACAAATCGCATATTACAGATGCGATAAGCCATGCGGTATGCTCCATAGCCAATACATTGGATACGAAATCTATCTTCGCCCTGACAGAAGGCGGCGAAACCGCATGTATGGTCTCGCGTTACCGTCCAAGCTGCGGTTTGGTTGCGTTCACCCCGCACGAAAAGGTATACCATCAGCTTTCATTAAGCTGGGGGTGCTCGCCCTTGGTTCTGGAGGAGATGGACAATCTTGATATGCTGCTGGATGCGGCTATGCGTCTGGCAGAGCGTAAAGGATATGTCTCAAACGGTGACCGCATCGTCTTCACCTGCGGGGTTCCCTTGGGGCGTACCGGTTATACCAATATGGTACGCGTAGGTACAATCGGCAAACCGCAAGTATAAGAGGGCTAAGCCTAAAAGACAAAATGAAATCCTGAAAAAGGGTGCTTAATATTTACCAAAAAGCCTGCGGGTAAAAGCGTATCAGACGTACGCCGAGTCCGCAGACTTTTCTATTTACCATTTAATTATTTCTATGATCCGCTATAAAGACTTTATATAAAACTTCTGTTTGAATCCTTCTGATGTAGTTACTTTGCGGCTATAACCGTCAAAACGGCCGATTCATTGTCCAAAGCCGAAAATGCTATCCTCTTTTCCGTATCTGACGATGTCCGTATCTTTGTATCCTTGCCGAGAAATATATGTATGTACACATCGTTCCCGTACGTATAATAGACCGCATCTTCTTTTTTTAGCTTTGACGCAAACTCTTCCATGCAGTAGGCACCATTGTAAAGATAGTTCGCCAAAGGTTTGCCGACATACCGGAAATGCCATGGTTCATACATGATCCCCGTCATCTTGGTCTTGTTTTTTGCATATCGCAGGATGAATCCATAATTCTTGCAATTTTTCGCCATCCATTTGCCAAGGGTGGTTTTGTCAAAGCTCTCTACCATCTGGCCGCCCCTTTGAACGACATCTGCGGTATAGCCCATATGATGCTCGCTGGATCCGGGGATAGCCGTTCTGCCGGCTGTATATTCGTATGCTTCTTTTTTGCCCATGCCCCTGCTTTTAAACTTTTTAACGCTGGCGTTGAAGAGCTCGCTTTGCCTGGCAAAATTCCTATAGGTATCCAGCAATGTTATCTTTGTAACTCCCGATGCTTTAAGCATTGCGTCCAGTTGCTTCAACGTCTGGGCCTCAAGGTATTGCGTCCTGCTCTTACTTTGGAACCATTTGTTTTTAAAGGCAACCAATGCAGACGTATCGTTTGCGCGGGCCTTTGAAACCGGTTGATTGCGGTTTACGATCCTCAAAGCATCGGTCTTTTTTACTGCGCTTACGGATGTATTTTCAATATATAGCATATCATTGATGATGCTGCCCGCAGCTATCCGGTCAAACGGGCTTTGAATGTCTGCTCCGCTTCCGCCTGTTATGATGCGTTTTTTAAGTTCATCCAGATCCTGTTTAGCAATGAGCATTTGGTTTAACGAAAACATCGCCAGTGATATGTTCGTATATCCGTTTGCCTTGATCAAAACATTTGAAACCCGGCATACCGGCCCGTCCAAGCTGATCACAATACCAACATTCTTATCAGCCCCAGCTTTATTAGCGTCCTCAAGCACGAAACCGGTGCCATTCCAACCGATTCCTCCATTTTTTAAATAGCAATATACCTTGCTTGCTTCTTTCAGACCAAGCGACTTCTTCGCGTTTTCATTTAAGATAAATACCTTTTCGGTTTCCTTGTCCAGAGCAAAAGAAACTACAGGTATGAATGAAAATATCAGAGCCAAAAAAAATAGTATTATACAGGATATCTTCTTATTTTTGCCCATATCTAAGCGGTTTTCCTCCGTTATTACAGTAACTTTACCGTCCCTCAGCCGGTACTCTGCTTTTTATTTAATGCCTTGGAATATATGTAAATAGCTTCTGCAATAATACAGCCAATTCTACTGGCTTGGCTATGTGGTCATTCATTCCGGCTTCCTTGCATCTGCTGATATCTTCCTTAAAAGCGTTTGCAGTCATTGCTATTATCGGTATTGCGAAGCTGTTGCCGATGCCCATGCTGCGTATTTTGCGTGTGGCCTCGTAGCCGTCCATTTCTGGCATATGCACATCCATAAGGATTATATCGTATTTCCCCTCATTCGCTCTAAATAATTCGATGCCTATAATGCCGTTTTCTGCAAAATCCATCTCAAGATTTGTGCCTTCCAAAAGAGCCTGTACTATTTCCCTGTTTATTTCCACATCCTCAAAGATCAACGCCTTGCTACCGCGGAAATCGTATGACGAAGGAATCCCCGGCATACCGCCGGTATCCGATGTTTCAAGCACTTCATCGCATTTCTTTGCATTTATCGTAAACATGAACGTGCTGCCGTTGCCCGGTTTGCTCTCCACCCATATCTCTCCGCCCATCATCTCGACGATGCGCTTACATATTGCCAATCCGAGCCCCGTTCCGCCATATTTCCGGGATATACTTCCGTCCGCCTGCTCAAAGCTTTTGAACAGTTTTTCTTGCTGGGCTTCGGTAAGCCCGATCCCCTGATCCTTCAGGATGAATTTTAATCTATAGGACGTTTCGTCATCCTCCAGGTTTTGGATATGCAGCGATATCTT
>JAVBOF010000142.1:0-8430 GCA_031550915.1 Eubacteriales bacterium
TTTATGAACGCTGATGCAGGTAACGATTGGACAAAACAACCGCCGGTATTCGGTACGACCGCAGGTGAATGCAAGATCGTTGACCCGCTTAATCCTACCGAGAAGATAACCGATATCCAGGTTGATAAGAACGGTGTTATCACCGGTATGCGCGATGGCGACAAAGTCTTTGTTGGCATGGTAGCGATATCCACGTTTGAAAATCCGTCGGGCCTAGAAAAGCAGGGACAGAACCTTTACAGGGAATCTAACAACTCCGGCACACCGGTAGACAATCAACCCGGCGAAAATGGCGCAGGCCTTTTGAATCCCGGCACATTGGAAATGTCAAACGTAGACCTTGCAACCGAGTTTTCCGAGATGATCGTTACACAACGGGGCTTCCAGGCAAACTCCAGGATAATTACAACAACGGATTCCATGCTTGAAGAACTGGTTAATCTGAAACGATAACACAAACGAATAACAGCCTTTTGATTGCATAAAAAGGAGGATCATCCTCGATGATTTGGGTAACCAGGATAAACAAACTTATGTTTATGATCAATCCAGATTTGATCGAAACTATTGAAGAAACCCCGGACACGGTCGTAACGATGCAATCCGGCCACAAGCTTGTTGTAACCGAATCCGCCGAGCTGATACGCGAGCTTATAATCGAGTATAAGAGGAATCTCCATTTGCAACACCGTGAGGGTTTCGGAAACTCAGCGCGCGCGCGGCAAGAGCTTGAATAAGTATCCTTCTGCAAGCGAAAGATTTTGACGAAATATTAAAAGTCATGTACTATTATTTGTAAATATCCTGTAATAGTACTTGATTATTTTTGGGGAGATAGGAATTTGAAAAAGAAACTGCTATTGATAATAATAATTGTCGTCGTGCTATTATTAGCGGCAGGGGCAGCCTATATGTTTGTTTTGAAGCCCAAAGCGGATGCCGAAGCCGCAGCTAAGGCCGAGGCGGAGCAGATTGCCGCTATGGAAGCGGAGGCGGAAGATGAAGCGGCAGCGGAAGAGGGCGCAGACCCCGTCACTACGAAAAAACCCAAAGCCAAGAAAACGCCTGAGCTGAGTGAAAAGGAAAAGGAAAAAATCGAAGAAAACACCTTCTATTTTGATACCGGCGATTCCTATATAGTCAATATTAAGGATAGTTCAAAGATGCTGAAAACGGCACTGACGCTGCAAGTTAACGATGTCCATTATGAAGAGGAGTTCAAAAAGAAGGCAAAGGTGATCCGCGGCGTAATACTGCGCGAATTGCGGAATATGTCAGAAGAGCTTCTTTTAAAGGGCTCGGAAGATGAAATAAAGGATATCCTTTTGACCGCTGTAAGTGACGAACTAGGCGTTGAATGTATAGAAAAGATTTATTTTACGGAATTCATAATTCAATAGTTTTAGTTTTTCATATATTATGGTAAAATAGCCTAAGTAGGATTTCGGAATCCTTCTTAGGCTATAATGGCTATATGCCCACGACGGCGCGGGTTTTTTAGTAGCTGTTTTTTTGAACGAAAATTGCAAGGGTGGATATAAAATTTGTCTACTGTTTTATCTCAAGCGGAAATTGATGACCTTTTAAGCGCACTGGCATCCGGCGATGATACCCCCATGCAAAGTACGCAGGACCTCGATAAGGATATGGTCAAAAACTATGATTTCAGGACCGCTAATAAATTCCCTACAGACCAAATCAGGACCCTGCAAAGCGTATATGATAATTTCGCTCAGTTTTTATCCGGAAGATGGACAGGCATGCTGCGTACCCTATGCGAAATAGAGGTTATTTCTGTAGAAGAGCAGTCCTTTAACGAATTCATCAATGCCCTGCCTACACCAGTTATAATCGCAATTTTGGAATCTCCGCCTATGGAGGGAACCATCCTTATGGAGGTTTCTCCGGAGATAGCATACGGCTTGATAAACAGGCTCTTTGGCGGATCGGATGACAGGATAGATACGCAAAAGCAGTTTACAGAAATAGAGCTTACGATTTTAGAGCGTATTCTCAGGCAAGTTCTGGTGCTAATAAACGATGCGTGGGCGAAAGTTTTACCTATGCATACTACGCTTTCCAGGATAGAAACAAGCTCTCAGTTTTCCCAAATCGTTCAAATGAACGAGACCGTGGCAATCGTCACGCTAAATACAAGGATCGGCAATACTGAAGGGCTGTTGAATTTTTGTATACCTCATTTGGCTATTGAGCCGATATCCGCTTCATTGAGCACAAAAAACCTTTTTGCCTCGGGTCCGACCGGGAAAAAATTCAATCCGACCCATGAAGAATATATCAAGTACCAAATGAACAATACGGCAGTTACCCTTCATGCGGTTTTTCAAAGTACGAAGGCTTCTATAAAAGATATTCTCAGTTTGCAGGTTGGCGATGTTGTGCAATTGGATCATATGCTTTCAAGCCCGATCAACGTTAATGTGGAGCATATAACAAAATTCAAGGGCATGCTCGGGGTCAACGAAGGCAAATATGCCGTGCAAGTTGTAGATATTATTGCGGAGGAGAACTAATATGTCCGATACTATGTCCCAAGAGATGATCGATGCCATGCTCCGTGGCGAATTACCCGCAGAAGGCGGAGAAACGCCTGAAGAAACAGATTTGTCCGCCGAAAATATTCCCGATATAGAAACAGGAGATATGGTGGCTTCCAGCGGCATGCAGTCTGAATCTGTTGATGAATCGCTGCCCTCCGAACCCAGGGTATACGATCTGCCCCCGGATATTTTCCTGACCGAGCAGGAGACCGATATACTCGGTGAAGTAGGCAATATGTGCATGGGTGCTTCCGCGACGGCACTATATACATACGTAGGCAAAACAGTCAATATTACCACCCCAAAGGTGACGATATATCCGACAATGAGGGATCTTTTGGAAGAGTTCACCATGCCCTTTATCGTTGTGGAAGTCGGCTATGTAGAAGGTGTTGAAGGCCGCAACGTACTGATGCTCCGTAAGAAAGACGCCGCAATAATCACAGATTTGATGATGGGCGGCGAAGGCGTAGTCGAGGGCGAATTTGAGCTTGACGAACTTCATCTAAGCGCCATCAGCGAGATAATGAATCAGATGATAGGCTCGTCTGCAACTTCATTGGCAAAACTACTACAGACACCTGTGAATATTTCGCCTCCAAAGACCCATGTTATGGACTTCAATCAGAACGGAGGCCCGGATTTTCTCGGTGATACCGAAGCTATAATTAGAATCAATTTCTCTATGGAAATAGAAGGAGTTCTAACAAGCGATCTTATGCAGATAATGACATTCAGTTTTGCTAAGCAGCTTGTTCAAATGATGCTTACAACCCAGCAAAAAGAGCTTGCCTCGGCGCCCGTAACGGCAGCGACGCAACAAAGTGAACCTGAACCTGTTCCTGTACCCGTTGTCGATAGGCCTGCACCCGCGCCGACAGCGCCCGTCGCCGCACAACAACCGCCGCATGTCCAATACGAACGACCTCAATACGAGCAGCCTCAGGCGCCGCGTCAAACGGTTGATGTGCAGCCAATGCAATATGCGAATTTTTCCGTTGCACCTTCCCATGTGCAGGAATATGCTCCGCAAAATTTGGATCTCATAATGGATGTTACGATGCAGGTCACCGTTGAGCTCGGCAAGACAAAAAAGACAATACGTGAGGTTTTGGACCTTGGGCTTGGCTCAATAATCGAACTGGAGAAAATGGCAGGAGAGCCCGTCGAGGTTTTGGTCAACGGTAAGCTGATTGCTAGAGGCGAAGTCGTCGTCATCCATGAAAGCTATGGCGTCCGTATTACCGACATAGTATCTCCCGCAAACAGGATCAAATAACATTATAGAATTATATTCTAGCGGCTTTTTATAGCCGCTTGTTTGACACTTCATCACCATTTTGCTATACTTGTCGTGCTGATTTTTTTGCAGATAGTATGAGGATAGCTTATTCGATTTTTAAAAATATGCTATTTCTTTTATGACTATTAGGAAGAGTACCGAAGCGGTCATAACGGGGCGGTCTTGAAAACCGTTAGGGTGCAAGCCCACGGGGGTTCGAATCCCTCCTCTTCCGCCAATACCGAAGCCGCTCAGAGAGTTTGAACCTTTGAGCGGTTTTTGCTATAATGTTGTGACGAGTTCTAATAAGATTTCTGATAAAGGGGGAAATCATCATCAACAAGGATGAATTTAGCTACAACAAAGAAGCCAATGAATATCAATCTTTGATTAATGGTATTGAGGTGTCTATTTACAAGGACGATTTATCCGATGAAGTTATCTTCCTGGCTCAAAAGATATTGGATGCCTATCCAGCAAACATCGATAAAATTGCTGGATATTTAGTTTCTGACGAAGGTTTTATTTGCTTTTATGACGGCGTTACAAAAGACGAGGTTGCCGAAAAATTAAACACACCCCAAATAAGAGTAGATAATGTCGGCGGAATTCTGACCTATTTAAATCATCAATTGGACGATGAGCATATCATCGATGTTGATTTTAGTGGGGTTTTTGAAACTTTTAATGAAGTCTTAATTGATGGATAACTTCGATCACTCATTGGCATTAATTATAATTTGCACACTGTATCTTTTTTATCATTATATTCCATTACCGAAACCGCTAAGAGAGTTTGAACCTTTGAGTGGTTTTTTGTTATAATTCTATATATAAGTAACTATATACTGTAAAAATGACAAATTATATCCGAATATAGGCAATTGTCGAAAATCAGTAGTAATGATACCATCTTTTCCATATATTTGATTTTGAAAATACAATAATTTGACGTGATAAAAATTCAAGATAAGATTGATGAAAAAACATTCAGGTATCAATATTGTTATGATACCTGACGAAGAATATGGTATTTTTGAAAATTATCGAATATCCAGCTTCAAATGATAGTCGCGTTTATGAAATATTTATAAAAGCACTATGACCTTCTTCGATGCTTATATTTACACATTAAACAGAGATTCCAAGGCGTTGCAATTATTTGGTAATGGCATGGATTATTAAGGTTGCGAAATTATAAATTGTTATATACTTATTTTGATAGAATATTTTTTTTACTGACTAATCTTTTTATTTATGCTCTATTTCAAGTGTAGTGGTGAATGGATCTTGAAAATAAAAGCCTAAAATAAAATTCAATGCCTACATCAATTAAACGTGCTGTTAATCTGCCTGAACGTTTGATTATTAACGCCGCGCATCCGGATAAGAGGATTAGTAATAATTATTTTGGTATAAATATATCTAAATAATAGTTAGATATTGTTCTTGATCTCTACGAACGTTGAAAATTGCATTCCGTAATATACGAAATTCACTGCGCAATTCTGATATTTGGCAATTATGTCCCTAACCTGCCATAGCCCTATGCCGCTGTGGTTTTCCTTTGTTGTATAGCCGAGTGAGGCGACCTGCACGATATCGACAACTTCCTTTACAGAGTTAGTTATAACGATCAACTTATCGCAAAATTGCTTTTCCTCAATAGAAAAGCTGACCCTACGGCTTTCAGTTTCGCAAGCGGCTTCGATCGCGTTATCGAGAAGATTTCCCAGCATTCTGCACAGATCGAAATTATCAATTGCAATATTATCGATCGGGCAATGCAAGGAGATATTCATCGTTACTCCTTGCGACTCGGCACGCTCGCTCTTCTGTATTAGAAGTGAGCATAACGCTGGGTTTTGGTCCATATTTTTGGCAATGTCAAGCTGGTCACCCGCTGTTACCGTTGTGCTTACAAGCTTTTCATGATACTCTTTCAATCCTTTAAGGTCGTCGAGCGTTATATAGCCGCTGTAGGTTCCGAGGATATTATAAAAGTCATGCTTCACAGCACGGAAGTCTGTGATGACACCGTTTAGCGTATTAATATGGGCTGCGTTGTTCTGTAGATTGACCTTGTCCGCGTTAAGCTTTAACCTCAGAATAATAATTACAATGGAAAGAACGATGATTATAGTAACTATCAGCATTGCCAGGGCATCTTTTTCGTAGATTATTTGCGTTGCGGATACTCCGGCATATGCAACAAACATGATGCCGGAAATCGCAATAACTTTTTTAACGATAGAACCTGAGAATACATTGTCAGTCATTGTAACCGCAGCGCTTTTCGATTTGATAAAGCGGGAGAATATCAAGTATAGTATTATATTCATAAATGCGCTCACTACCTCGGAACCCGCGTCTATCATATAATTATAATGCGCCGATGTCTGCTGGAAGATGCCGAAATTTACTATCCTAGACAAACAAAGTATTAGCAGCGCGAAAAGATAAATGCAAAACATCATATGGATCATACGGTGCTTTGCAATCTTAAATATCTTGTTGCAGATGAAAAACTCCAGCAGATACAAGACCGGATTAGGGGTCGCTAACAGGTAAACAGAGTTTCCAAGGCCCTGGAATCCGCTGAGTGCATATGGTATATATATCATCAGGATCTGAAATATAACTAATGTTGAAGCAAAGAACAGCTTCATGCGCTGTGATATCTTTGCAGCAAAAAGCGTTAGAAAGATAGATACGACGATGTAGGCGAAGATGAAATTTGCGACATTTACGATGACAAACAGAATTAATTCCATTGTCCGCGTATATGCAAAATCCAAATAGAAGAAACTCGGCAGCATCATAATCCCACCTCATTTTTTATAGACACAATTAAGGCGTATTTAAAGTTTTTTGCAAAAACGGTCAACACGGCGTGTGCCATAATGATCATAAAAGTTGCCGCCAGAGATACTAATTATCGGATCCGTACCGTATCCGATACCCGGCCAATATGGATCAGCTTGTCCATCTCGAAATCATCCGTTGCTGTCATATGGATGTCGGCATTAGCATCTATAGTATTCCAGTTAATGCTATTTCAACAACGTGAATCTATAAAAATCAGCATATGCTCTTGCAATGCTGCTTGCCGATTCTCCACTATACTTATATATGATATTATATCTCTTGATAGAAACGATTGCAATGGCTGCCAAATTAATGAAACTAGGTAATTGAACGGTAAATCAAAGCCATCCGATACAATTGGTTATATATACCTAAAATGGCAATCCTATAAACCGCATCAGCGTGAAATAAGAATTTCTCGTTTTGTATACCGGCAAGTGAGCGTATTTGTATTTCATTGAGAATATTGATGTTCCCGAGAAATATGCCTTTCCGTTCCAACCGATATAGCGCATCCCTTAGGAAGTATAATACCTTTTGAACAGCCGGACATTGTCTTCAAAATATTTTTTGGGGTTTACGATATCGGTTTTCTTATTTACAAGTAGCATCTTTTCTATCAGTACATACTATGAAAGGTGATGAACGGAACGACTCTAAGAGTGGTTTTTGTGTTATACTATTGATATATATATTGTATTTGTATTGATAGAAGACCACACGGTCTAATTGCCAAATCGATACAGATTGCTGAAAAATAATTTATAATGAAGGTGGACAAAAATCAATGAAAGTTGCTTTTGCTTAAGTTGATATGCCGTGCTATGACTTTCATGAAAAGCATAAGCGAAAGTACTTTTTTCAATATCGGCATCCATTGGTATTATTGGTTATCAATTCAGGATAAAAACAGTATATAATATTTGAATAATATTGGCGGTTGAATTATAATTAAAGTGTATATCAGTAGGAAATACTGCAAGAAAGATGAATGTCGTGGATAAATTTTTTCGCAAAGATGTCTTCAAAAACGAAAACGATTATGTAGAATATGTAAATATGTATGTCATAACGGCATTTGCTACGGTGCTGTATTTCGCCTATGGTATAATTTTCACTCTCTATGCCTACAACACCGTTCTTATCATTGCACAGTCAATAAGCGTATTGGTCTGCATCGGTGCGTTTGTTGTTAACCGGCGGTGGCTAAAGCCACGCATCGCCGCGATAGTTATGATTTTATTGGTTAGCGTTACGATAAATATCTGGGCATATACATTAAACGTAGGTGTTGATTTACGCTGGTATGCGATATTGGCGCTGTGCCCACTATATTTCTTTACCAGCTTAAACTTTCGCGATAAAATTGTTTTAGCCGCAATTGTTATGCTCTCATTCATTTCTTCAACTATGATTTGCAAGCTACATGAACCGCTTGTATATATGTTGAACTCAGATCTGTTTGATGCTATAAGCGCATTCGTTATAGTGGTCTCGATATCCTTTGAACTTATAATCTATAAGTTTATAAGCGATAAGAAGGATATTGAGCTCAACAGGATCGGCACCATCCTTGAAAACGTTGAATGCGGTATTGCAATAATTGATGCGGACACCTTTCAGGTTTTGGATATCAATCCTGTTGCCGCGCGAATATATGGAAAATCAAAAGAAGATATGATCGGTAAAAAATGCTACGGTATTATTTGCCCGGGGCCG
>JAVBOF010000179.1:0-4213 GCA_031550915.1 Eubacteriales bacterium
GCCTTCACATATTATCCTCAGTCCATCATCTGTATTTTCTACTCTGACCTTGGCCTGCGGAACATAATTATATTGCTTTTGAAAGAACCCGCTAAGATCCATATCACCAGGTAAAGACCTCTTACAGGCTTCTATAAAATCAAGACGGTTGCCCGTTTGCAGCCTCTGCTCAGAAGCAACATCCTCAACATATTTCACAAACAACTCCGCTCCGCTCTCAGCGGCATACCATGCAACCATTCCATCCCTGTTAGATGCGTTACCCTTTGCGTTAGCCTGTATCAGCCCAAGAGAGCCCATACCAAGCACAAGCAGTACTGCTATAACAACAAGCATGAATCCCAGCGATGATCCCGAATTATTAAAAAGCAGCTTTCTTCTCATGTCGTTGCCCTAGGGTAAAGCATCGTTTCCAGTTCAAACCTTCCACTGCCTTCTCCTACCCAAACTATAATTTTATACCCGTCGCCATACTTTGTTGCGCTCATACCGTCTATACCCTCTAACAAAACATCTCCAGGCGTTTTTTTAAGGGTTTTGTTTTCGCAATAGAACCTCTCGCCGTCTAATGTAAATGAATCTCCGTCCGCAATAATATCCTCGGCACCACGAAAGCTATTGCTTATAGCTGAAATTGCCGCCCGAACATTCATCTGGTTTCCGGCCTGAGCCATATCCCCGCTGAATCCCCGCGCGCCGGGTATAAGCAGCATTGCGCCCGCAAGCAGGATAACCGCCATCAATCCTACCGAAATGATGACTTCCGTTAATGTCAAACCCTTTTTGTTATTCAGCCCGGCCATACGTGTTAAACCTCGTCCCAAAAAAGGTATTGCAGCTTAGCATATAGCTTGTCTTCCTTATTGCTGACCATCTCGAGTACCGCCGTCAGCACGCCCTGTTGGCTGTCTATATCATCCGATTCTACGAAACTCAAACGAGCCGTCTTATCGTCGTAATCCCTTATAAATACACCATCAGCGTCCAATTGCCAGCCGTCTTGCTGCAGCTTTGAAAAGAAATTCTCGCCATCTGTCCGCTTTTCGGTATATATCACTTCTTCCAATAGACCCTGCAAAATAAACTGGGATTTACTGTTCTGTGCCGCGGACTTATTCGAATTGGTATTAGCCGATACTACACTGAACAGTATGATAGAAGCCATAACTACCAGCACGAGTGAAAACAATGTTTCCAACAATGTATATCCGCGCCTGCATCCAAACGGATTCATTTTTATCGGTCTATCCAACTAAATCAGCCCCATCATACTTCCGTACCACAATAACAGTCTTTCGCCAAAAAACAACGCCGCTATACAACCCAAGGCAAGCGCGGGTCCAAACGGTATGTATCCTTCCTTCTTTGCTTTACCCCGCGAGAGCATCACTAGCGCTATCACTGCCCCAAAAATGATTCCGGCTATTTCAGCAAACAAGGTCAGCTTCCATCCGAGCAACAGGCCGCATGCAGCCATCATCTTTATATCTCCGCCACCAAAACCTATATTCCCGGTAAACAGCACGGAAAGCAGATTCAAAACAAACAGCAATATCCCTCCGGCAACGCCGCCCAGCAGCATATGCCACCATACCGAATCATTAAAAGCAAACATAAAGATGGCACCCAGCACCGCCGCAGCGATCAATGGCCGATTATCTATTATGTTTGCACGGATATCCGTAAACGCTGAGACGCTTACCGCTGTTATCAGCGTTATAGCCCTTACAAAAGCCGCTGAATATCCAAACGACAATGCCGCGAATCCATATAGTATTGTCATTAATACCGGCTGGGTTATATTAAGCATACTCCGAAGGCTATCAGCCTTTGAAGGATGCCGCACGGCCAAGTAAAACGGCAGTGATTCCAATACATTGAACTTACTTTTATTCTGGCCGTACGCCTCTGCGTTACCGTTTTCCGCCCTGCAAAACAAATCTACCAATATATTGCATACAATTCCAATTATAAGACCTAAAACGGCCGTTATTGCTAACAAAACACTCAATTCTATCTTTCCGGCATGGAAACTACGCCGTTACCGTCATACTCATAATCCCTGCCAACGCCGTACCTGCGTGATGTCGTTTTAAATTGTTCCGTGCCGTTTACTTCCGCAAGCTCTTCTAGCGTAGCGGGATATTCGCCGTAATCGGCTTCATACTGAACCAAAAATGTCTTTATTGTCCTAAGGGTGGCCTCATCAACACGTATGCGCGCGTTTTCCTGTGCTCCTGTATACGAGGGTATGATAAGCAAAGCCATTATCGCTATTATGGCAACCGCGGTGATTACTTCTATCAAAGTGAAACCCGCCTTGCTTCTTTTTATATGCTTTATGTATTTCTTCAGCATAGAAAAACCTCCTGTGCGCATATCAGCTGATTCCTCCCGCAAGATCCGCCATCGGCATAGCCAAAGACAAAACCGCAAACAGTATCAACACTCCGATCACTATTATCAAAGCCGGTTCCATTATAGCAAGTAAACGCTTTGCGCTATCCTCGGCTTCTTCGTCATAGATATCGGCAGTTTTTTCAAGCATATCCTCAAGATTACCGGATTCCTCACCCAATTGCACCATATTCACAAGCATCGGGGGGAATACATTCATCTCCTCCAATGCCATACCAAGTGTCCAGCCTTGATTCACCCGACTTTCGAGTTTAACTAGCAAAGACTTTATGTACCGGTTTTCTGCCGCCGTTTTGGTAAAAGCGAGGGCGCCGGAAAGATGTATACCCGATTTTAGCAGTGTACTGACTTTTCTTGCAAATTGAGAACCTTCGTTCTGGCGGTTGAATTTTTTAAACAGCGGTATGTTCAGCTTAAACCTATCCCATTCCAACCGGCCTTTGCCCTTTATAAAATATAGGTAAAACCCGCCTATCAACACTAATACGACTCCAACTATTATCGGCCAGTTTAGAAGTATAAATCCGGATAGTGAAACAAGCGCTTTTGTGATGCCCGGCAATTCCACGTTGTTGTTTTCAAACATAGCGGAATAGCTTGGAATAACGCCTACAACGATAAAAATAAACACTGCCAGCGCCAGGCACAGCAGCAGTATAGGATATATCATCATGGTGGATACTTTGCGGCGCATGGAATAACGCCTTTCAAAATACAATGACATCCGTTCGAGCGAATCTTCTAAAGTTCCGGACAATTCGCCCGCCTCTACCATCTTAAGCAGTTCCATTGGAAATATTGTTTTTCGCCTGCTCATGCTGTCATAAAGGCTTCTGCCGGAATGTACATCCTCGTTGACAGCTAAGATGGCTTGTTTTAAGTCCTTCTTCTCTGATTGCGTCGCCAATATCCCCAGGCATTTTGATATGCTTATACCTGATTTTAAAAGGGCGGCAAACTGTCTGCAAAAAACGGATATCTCTTTATCTCCAGAACCGGATATTACGAACACTTCTTTAGATCCGATTTTATCCACGCTTGCTATATTCAGCGGATACAGTCCCCGTTGGCGGACGATGGAAAACGCCATCGCTGAATCAGTGGCTTCGATATAACCTTCCGACTTATTGCCAGTGATGTCTTTTGCTTTATAATAAAACCTTCCCAAAATACCTACTCCTGCGAGAATGATATTGAAATAGCTTCTTCGAAGGACGTTTTGCCCTCGGCCACAACGCGTGCACATTCGTCCCGAAGCAAAGTTACGCCTTCCCTGACGGCTTGATCCCTTATTTTATCCAACGAAGCCTGTTCGTTTACCAATTCCCTCAAAGCCCTGGATACGGGCATTATTTCAAAAAGGCCTGTCCTGCCCTTATACCCGGTATAATTGCATTTCGGACAGCCCTGGCTTGCGTAAAAATCCCCGCCATAACCCATCATTCCAAGCACATGCAGTTCTGATGATGACGGTTTATATGCCTTCTTGCATTCATTACATAGTAAACGGACAAGTCTTTGGGCAATTATCCCGACCAGAGCAGACGATATCAAGTACGGCTGCGCCCCCATGTCTATCAATCTGTATATGGTGCTTGCCGCATCATTAGTATGCAGGGTACTCAGTACAAGATGTCCGGTTATCGCCGCGCGAATAGCTATCTCCATTGTATCGTTATCGCGTATCTCGCCGATCATGATCTTGTCAGGATCCTGGCGCAGTATGGACCTCAAACCGTTGGCAAATGTCAGGCCGGCTTTAGGGTTCACCTGTACCTGATTGGCGCCCTGCATC
>JAVBOF010000161.1:0-6422 GCA_031550915.1 Eubacteriales bacterium
GTTTTATAAGCACCTCTGGCACCTAAAACGGTCTCCGCTCCCCGCGTGTTGTTTCTTATATTATCATATTGAAACCGGAAAGGATTCGGGACCATTCACAGTCTATTCCTGGGATTTGGACCATTCATCCAGTTTTTTCATCGTCGCTTCGTAAGTCTTGTTGCATATCTCCGGCAGATCGCCGCCCCAAGCGGATTTAGCCTGTGCAAAGCCTTTTTCGATGGCGGCTCTCATCTTTTCCATATTTGCCTTATCGCCCCCTGATGCCGCGACTGCAAACTGGAAAAGCCTTTCGCTGGTCTTTTCAACGCCAAATTCACCATCTTCTGCAATGGCGGCCCGCGCTGTGTCTATGGTCTCCTGGTCTACCGGCATTCCGCCTTCTATAAGGCTTTTAAGCCTCAACATCCCTTTTTCGCTGCTAAGGTCTATGCCATTAAAAGACGCAAGTTGCCCCTGCTTTGTAAGCAGCTTTTCAACCATTGCTTTGAATGCGTTCATATTTTTGTTTTGTGCGGCTCTCAGGCTATTGATCTTAGACATGTCTGGCTTACTGTAAGTGACCCTTTTTTCATTCGCGGCCGATTCCTTAATGTAAGCGCTTTCTTCTTTTGGTTTATTGGTTTTGGTTTCTACAGCAGAAGTTTTACTATTGTTAGTAGATGCCGCTTTTTGAGCGGTGTTGCCAGATAAAGCGTCAATCGTTCCCATTTTCTATTCCTCCCTGAATTTATTTATATCCTTCAATTGAATATCGGCTTTTAAGCCCCCTGACTTTACAATATAATTGGTAACATTTTCAACTTTTTTAGTTACTTTCCTTTCTCCTTCCTAAATATCTTCCTATATTAAATATTAATCTTATAAGAAAAGGCTATCTTTACCCAGCGCGGTTTCGAATTGCCGGCAACTGGTATGCGCATTAAATACCCAAACGGATGCAAAAGGCATTCGTCCACGGTAACTTGGAGTCGAAATATTGGAGTTCAGAGTAAGTACAACAAAAATGCCCCTATCTTTATAAGATTAAATGCATGTCCACTCCCTAACGGCCATATCTTCTAGAATTGCTTTATAAATCTTTGAATCAAACGCCGCGAAAAATCTCGAAGCATAAGGAAGTATATATTAATAATGATGTAAGTCAAATCTTAAACGGTGTTTGAGTTTATTGCAATTGGTTTATGAATTATTTATTGCTGAAAGGCTGCGATTAATTTCTTGACGGCTTCAAGTGGAAAACCTTCCGGAGGTTCGGCTAATAGCGAATGCAAGAAAGCTTGCGTGTTTTTGCTTTGAGGCGTCATAAATCCGGCTTCAGCCAAAATCCCTTGGGCCATTATGCGGTTGGAGCGCTCCAATGCCTTTGCCAGTGGATGGAATACGGAGGCTCTGTTTTTTTCCGCTAGTTTGCAGGCAAAAGCCTCCTGTGTTGCTTTGCTAAGTACAAGCTCCATAAGAACATTTATTACTGCTTTTGTGTTTGGCTGTTGCTGTGGTATACGGTTTTTTTCCGGCGCCATGTATATGGCAGAGGACGGACAGGACATTGCGCATAGGCCGCAGCCAACGCATATATTGCGGTCTATCTGTCCATCTTCCGTATCCGTCGCCCCGGTAGGGCAAACATCCAGGCAAAGGCAGTCCTTTGTGCACATCCGGCTATTTCTGACAGCAAACATATATCTGCCTCATTTCTATACTACTTTCGAGATCCTTGAATCAGGCGCCCTGCATACGGGGCAAACATGCGGCATAGCGTCACCTGTTTGTATGTATCCGCAGACTTCGCAGATATATACACCGGAGTTTTTCAAAAATCCATCGCCCTGTGATTTGTATCTCTTAAGGATGGCCCCCGTGGCCCTAACGACAGCCTTACTCCACTTGAGGATTCGCTTGGCTCCACGGTCGTTGGCGGTTTCCGCAGCGCTATCAGCACGCGTATATATCTCCGATAACTCCCTCTCCTGCATGGCCAGCAGCTTATCAACCGACACTTCCGAGGGCGAGGGCGTGCGTGCCCTATAATAATCAGCCAGTAAATTGAATTGTTGTGCCTCCGGAAATAGATACTGCCTTTCGCAGCTATTTGCCAAACCGGAACAAAGTGCGCTCAATTCCCCAAATGACATCTCATGCATGCTTTTATGAAAAGCAATATCCTCAATTGCAATTGATACAGTCTTTGAGCCACTAAACGGATTCCCCGCATAAACGCCCTTTTTCTGACTATTGGGAAACGACCAGACCATCGTTTCATTTACATTACCTTTTTGCGTTTGAATGGATGCAGATTGTTCCGGAACAAATAATGATTTTGCCGCACCGCACAAAGGGCATACCCAGTCGTCCAAAAGTTGCGTCCAGCGCGTTCCGGGAGGAATTCCGTCGTTCGGAATGCCTGTAGCTTCGTCATAAACATAGCCGCATATAGTACATATATATTTCATTCCGCTACCTTCCTTATCCCTTTTAAAACTAAAAGTCCGGGCGCCGTAGTCCGCAAAGCCGGTATACGTTCAAATTATATTTATTTTACTTTACCACCATTTATGAATTATGGATCATATCTTACTACAGGAATCCCCAATCGCCGTACACGGCATGCCTTGGCAATTGCGAAAACCGCCCGAGGGATCATCTCCTTTGAGCGGTTTTGGAACTTAAAATTATATTAAATAAGTATACTAAAAGCGATACAAATAATGGTTTTTTAAAGGCTCCAGCTCATCTTTACAGTACAGGTATCCGGTTTCTTAAAAAAGCGCTCTCCACAAACCAGCCATTCTATATCATCGGTTTTTGTTTTTGCCATTGCCCAGCTTTTTTCTTCCAAAAGCACGCTATCACAATTGCGTATCATTCCCAGCATATACTCGTGCGCCTCGTCCTTTGTGATATTCGCAATTAGTATTTCCGCGTAATACTCTTGTTTATTATCTTCGTTTTCAAATACTACTTTGATGTTTTTAATAGTGTGTTTTGGATAAGGCGGCGTCATAAACGACGGAAGTTTATCTTTTGGCCATATTCCATCATCGGAGGAATAAATGATATTCTCAACTGTGCTCTTATTGTTAATAGCCCGCACGCGTGTAGGCCCCGGAATTAAATCAATAGCGAGACTTAGATACCCGAAAACGTCCTTTATCTTCATCAATACCGCCTCCAGCCCTATAATATCACAGCGTTTATCAAATGGAAATAAAATGTAATATGCCTTTATTCATCTTATATTTATTCCGATAAGTTGATCGCATCAATATATTTAACATTCTTATTAAACTATTTACGTGCCGCATTTTATATGCGTTAAGATGTCATCTACCTTTGTTCTTTTTTCTATGGTGAACCATTTCAGCGATGCCATAGTATATCGGGATCGTAAGAAAAATCAGCCATGATTGGCCCCAGCCGATATTTGTAAAGCTGAATAAGAAAAACAGAATAACTGCGACGACAGGGTACGGAAACAAAAACATGCCGCCTTTGCGCTTCATGGCGTTTTCGTGTTCCGCTTGGTAGTATTCAAACTTTCCGGCGATATCAGCAGATGAAACTTTGGATCCGGCTTTTTCTTCAGATATCAAAAGCAATTCGTCTAAAGAAACCTGATATATTTTGGCAAGTGCAATTAAATTATCGGTATCAGGTGATGATTCAGCCCGTTCCCATTTTGAAACGGCCTGCCTGCTTATACCTAGTTTCTCTGCCAATTCTTCTTGTGACAAACCTTTTCCCTTGCGAAGATCAACTAATCTGTTTGCGATTTCAACATTCATTTTCCTGATGCTCCTAACGAATTTAGTAATGTAATTGTGCCATTAGCGCACCGGTTGCATCTACCAATTCTGCTTTGAAGTTCCGCAACTATCGGTTGCGAAGGATGATGCTTATTGCTACGTTTCTTTGAAATCTATACCATAAACAAAATTGCTTATCAAAGCGTTCTTGCCTTGTTTTACTGGAAAACCCAATGATATCATTATGTCGGCGAAAAAATAATTTAACCCACCATACTCATAAACTCCAAAATCATCAAGCGGTGATGTTTCAAGCAGCATTTCTAGCGAATATACCGCTTTAGCAAAAATATCTTTAGCTTGTTGTTCGGTTATGGTATCTTTTTGGTTTATAATATCATCAAGTAAAATGTTTAAGAGCGTTTCGGCTTTATCCCATGTTATTTTATTTATTTCTTTTCCGCATAAATTATAAGTCCAAATCGCATTAAAAACGTGTTTGCCATTCTTTATTTCAAGTAAGTTCACTTAATCCACCACACTTAATATATATGCTACTCATCATTTTCATTATAGCAACAAACCGCTCAAAGGTTCAAATCCTCTAAGCGGTTTATCTTTGTTTAATCGTTGTAATTTAGATGCAAGTCTTCTTCCGGAAAATAATTATTATAAAGCGAACAGTAATACCATCGATGATTTCCAAAACTTATGCAAGAGTAAGAGATATCAGGGTGCACCTGCGGGCTCAATCTTTGCGCTGCTTATATGGCTCACGTAAAAACATAAATAGCGGGAAAGCGCACGACAATCCTATTGTACATAAGATTATTAAGCTGATCCAGGCGAATTTTTGTATTTTGAGTTTTATCGCTTCACGGAACATTAGCACAGCAAAGAAAACGCACGAGATAATGAAATCAACTGCAAAAAAAGAGGAAATACTATTTGCAAAAAGCAAATCGGCCAAAAGCTTAAAATCGAATCCGTTTGTTATTAAAAATGGAACGAGGAAATAATATGGCAAAACTGCGCCAAAAATACCAAAAATCAAATATACTTTTCTAATGATAATAACTCCCATAATAAGCTTATATTGATGGATCCAGCAGCACGCTGGTGTTTAAGCGCCAGAGAATAGATGCAGCCGCTCGTCGAATATTATGCTTAGACTATTCGTCTTTCTTATCACTTGAACTTTTAGATGCACTGATTTGCAAAATAAATATAATTAGAATAACAACTGATAAAGGTATATAAATATAGCGAGGTATTCCTATAAAAAGGTCTACGCAGACAAGTATCGCCCACATAATCACTCCGAAGTATGCGTTATCTTTTAACCAGTTTTTCATTTAATGCCCCCTGCTGTTCCGTTTATATCTTATAAGATTATAAAATCTTCGTGATATCCCTCTTAGCGGCACTGGGACTGGAGCTTGCACGGCAAGCATGCAAAATGTAAATTTGCGCTATGCTTGCAAGATCAGTATAATGTTTTTCCATTTAAATAGCAAAGGAATAAAAACACCAGTTGGTTCGAATCGGCTCGAAAAACTGAAAAAGCGATTCTATGTCTGCTTAACGGTATTACGGGTAAACGTTTCTTGAAATGCCACAAACCTTCTCAACGAGCGGGTTATATATTCCATATCCAAATTATCGGCATTAAGTGGAATGTGGACAGAAAAGATGCAGCGCTTCCTCATGGTAGATTATTCGAGTAATGAATATCATTCCATAAATGCATCGTTATCATAATAGTATCGTAATGCTTGCGCAATATGCATTAAACTTGTATTGTCATGATAACGTTTCAGATAATTTATTGCATCTTCAATCGTTGAAGCTTCCAGCCATTCTTTTAATTCTTTATCTTTATATTCAATAGGTATATATGCGCCATCATCATTTACATGTACTTTATCATCTTCCAAGTCCCATATTTCTTTTTCTGGGAAAATATAATATTCAGCTTGAATAGGGTCTGAATTTACTTGGTCAATATTTGTAAAACCCATTCATTAATATTTTTTCCAATAATGCCTTTCAGAAGCGAATCAAGGCCTTTAAAAAATTCCATTCAACCTCTCCCAAAAAAGAATACTCTGTATGGCATTATAACAAAAAACCGCTCAAAGGTTCAAATCCTCTAATCGGTTTTTCATGTGCATAATCGCTACGATTTAGATGCAAGTTCTTCATATTTAGCGAGCGATTCTTTTGATCTAGAATATAAATATCTGCAAATATTACGTTGCTTCCCTTGATAATCGCCCATTCCTTTATATTCCAGCTCAAACCCGCACTTTTCCAAAACAGCGCATGAAGCACGGTTTTCAATGGCGCATAGGCCAACTATCTTTTCTATACCTAACCGCTCCATAATGATTGGTACAAAAGCATTTACCGCTGCAGTTGCATACCCATTATTTGTATGCTTCTTGGCAATATGATAGCCAATTTCCCATCCGTTCTCAATCGGTATTGCCTGCACATATCCAATATTCTCATGATTTTTCAACAACACAGGATAAACAAACGGCCCGTCTTTTTCTATATAGCAGTCCATAAGGAACAAAACGGTTTTTCTGGCATCATCAACCGATTCAAATACTTCGTCAGGAACAAATCGCCGAATATCCTCATCTAAAGAGTTTTCATACACACTTTGAA
>JAVBOF010000010.1:0-9036 GCA_031550915.1 Eubacteriales bacterium
TTCTCACGAAGCAATTGTTTTGCATATATAGAGGATGACGTAGAAAAGATCGAATGCGGCACGGAATTGCAGCTACTGATCCTATAAATACACATAAATGGAGTATAAAAATGCAGAAGCGTAAGCCAATCATATTTACTATCGTTGGATATAAAAGAAGCGGAAAAACGGCATTGATAACATTGATCGTTCCGTATTTGAAGAAAAAGGGTTACAAGGTCGGTGTTATAAAGCATGATGCGCACGAGTTTGACGCGGATATCGAAGGCCGCGATTCATACCGGCATAAACAGGCGGGGGCGGATTGCACATTGGTTTTTTCCGATACCAAGTTTATGATGGTAAAGGACGTAGAAAAAGTGCCAATGCAGGATCTTTTCCCTTTGATGGACGATATGGATATCATTATTGTCGAGGGCGGAAGGACCTCATCATACCCCAAGATTGAGATTGTAAGGAAAGCAAAAAACAGCCAAGGCATTACAAGCGACCCAAAGCTTATAATGGCATTGGTAACAGATTTTGATTTCAATATAGATGGAATACAGACCTTTGAGTTCGGGGATATGGATTCATTGATGCCTGTTGTATATGAGTATATCGAACAGAATTTAGGCGCCCAGTAGCAAGCGGAATAGAAAGCAAAATAAAGCAATATAAAAAGGCTCTATATGCGGTATAAAGCTGCAAATAGAGCCTTGATAATATGATTACAAGCCTAATCTATATTGTCAAATAGAGTAGTGCTGAGGTATTTTTCGCCACGGTCGGGAAAGATGACCACTATAACGCCCTTTTTAAGCGTTTTGGCGACCTCCAACGCCGCAAGCATCGCGGCGCCGCTGCTCATTCCGACAAAGATACCCTCTTTGCTTACTATATCGCGTGCTGTATTGAAAGCTTCCTCTGTATCGATCATAATATGCTGGTCTATCTGGCTCGGGTCGTATATCTCCGGAACAATGGCTTCCTTCATATTTTTTAAGCCTTGTATGTAATGGCCTTTCACCGGCTGCGCTTCAATGATCTTTATATCCTTGTTCTTCTCTTTAAGTCCTTTTCCGACACCCATTATTGTTCCGGACGTACCGATGGAGGATACAAAATGAGTGATCTCGCCGCCCGTTTGCTGCCAAATCTCAGTTGCCGTCGTTTTATAATGGGCAAGCTTGTTGTAGATATTTGAAAACTGGTTAGGGTTGAAAAAGTTTCCGGGATCGTTTTCAAGCAGTTTACGCACTGCCATTATAGCACCGTCGGTGCCTTGATCCGCGGGAGTCAATATAACTTTGCCGCCAAACGATTTTATCATCTTCTGGCGCTCTATCGATACCGCTTCGCTCATATAGATAGTTACGCCATAGTTTTTTACGCGTCCTATCATAGCAAGCGATATACCCGTATTGCCGGAAGTGGGTTCCACTATAGTCATGCCCGGACGCAAATTGCCGTCCTTTTCCGCTTGGTCTATCATCTTCAGGGCAATCCTATCCTTTATGCTTCCGGTAGGGTTAAAGCCTTCAAGTTTGGCGAATATCTGCACATCCGGGTTTGGACAAATATTGTTAAGCCTTACTAAAGGCGTATTACCGATGGTTTCCAAAATGTTGTTTTTCACTGATCCCTTCATACCTTTCAAGTCCTTTAAACATATTATATGCCACAAAATCTTTTGCGCTCTATAATTATTATAACATAAGGCAAACAGAAAGTGCACTTACCAAAATCCTTTACAAAACTATAAAGATATGCATAAAAATGCATCGAAGCCACATGCCGTTGCAAGCCATGCCACAGTTATAATATAATGTTAAAAACCCAAGCAAAATATTTCGATTAAAAAATGGAGCTTTATATGGATAACAGTATTTTGCCTGCCTGTGAGATAATAAAAGAGATTCAGATAAGCGAGACGGATTTTTTAGGCAGATGGAAACCTTCTTGCATATATACGGCAATGCAGGAGATCGCCGATACCCATGCGCATAACCTGGGCTGCGGAAGGAGTGCCATGGTATCCCGCGGTATAGTATGGGTTCTAACGAGACTGGTTATAGAGATGCGGCGTTACCCGCACTGGGGCGAAACTGTGCGCCTGTATACCTGGGCGTATGACAGGGGGGGCAGGCTCTTTCCCAGAAACTTCAGGATATTTGACGAAAGTGGTGAGGAGATCGGCGCGGCTGCATCGATTTGGATCATTATGGATATGGAGACCCGCAAGGTATTGCGCGCGCCGGATGACTTGTTCCATTATTCCGAAGCTGCGGATAAAAGCGATCCGCTGCCTTCTCCGCAACAGCTGCGGCCAGATAAACAGCTCGGACGCTTCTCCGTCCGTAAGCCTGTATATAGCGATTTGGATGTAAACTTCCATATGAATAACGCGAGATATGTGGAATGGATATGCGATATGTTCGATACCAAAAAGCACAAAGAAAATTTTCTTCACACGTTGCAGGTGAACTATCTGACTGAAGCCGTACCGGATAAAGAGATCGAGCTTTCATTGTTGGAAGAAAACGACGAATTTTTCGTAAGAGGCAATGATGCGGCCGATGGGACCGCGGTTTTTGAAGCATTCGGTAAATGGAAAAGGGAATAAGTCGCTTGGTTTTATTTTTTTGAAGTTACGGGCTCATCCTGCTGAAAAAAGCTGTTTATTGTATCGCACTTGCAAAATCTTTTTGAATGGCAGGAAAAGCTGTTTTGGTAGAGAATTATTAGAAACTGATAAGGATGGTTTCGTTTATATATGGCTGGACGCGTAAGGCTAAAACCTAGATTTTATGTATTTTTAATATTATTTATTGCTATTATAGCTACCATAGTCGTATTGCTGTCTGGTAACGGCGTGGATGTTTTGGTGACCCAGGGAGCAGTAAAATATGAGAAGGCTTTTGATGCCATAATAGTGCGCAATGAGAAGGTATATGAAACCGATGATTACAGCAAGCTCGTTTTTTCTGTTGCTGAGGGAGACAGGGTATCCAAGGGCGCCAAGATAGTTGAAGTATATAAAAGTGGCTATAACAATAATGCCAGTAAAGACCTTATTGCTGTACAGACCAATATAAAAAAATACGTTGAGGAAAATTTCATAAAGAATATCCTTGAACAGGATCTGGTTGATCTGAATACGCAGATAGACGAAAAACTCGGACAGATAGAAAGCGTGTTGAGCGGCAATGGCGAAGAGGATTTGCTGGTGTTAGAAAAACAGCTAAAAGATCTTTTGAATTCCCGGCAGATATTGCTAAAGAAGAAAGGGGACGCCGAGAATAACACCGAACTAAAAATGCTGCTTCAGCAGGAACAAGCCCTTGTAGATAATATTGCGAACTGGAAGACAGATGAATTTGCAGAGGACGCGGGCATAGTAAGCTTTTATTGCGACGGCGCGGAAAACCTTTTAACGCCGGAAATAATGAAGGATATCACGATCCAGCAAATAAACGAGATAATTACGAACATCGGTACGGGAAGGCTAAAGAATACCGACGGCAAAACAGCGTTGTATAGATTGGTAGATAATTTTAAGTGGTACTGCGTGGTTATTGGCGATACAAAGGGAATAGACGAATTTAAGGCCGACACCAAGTTCAATATCAGCTTTGAAGGCGTTTATGACAGGCCGTATGAGGGCAGGGTACTATCCGTGCGTACGCTTGAAGATGGATATATCTATGAGTTTGAAGTAGTTGAGGATATCGGCCCGATGCTTGGCGTGCGGAAGGCCAAGATGACGCTAAAGCGGGATTTCGAAGGGCTAAAGGTACCGTCTAAATATATCGTGGAAAAGGACGGGGTGCGGGGCGTTAATGTCCGGGATGCGGACGGTTCGAGATTCGTACCCGTTGAGATAATTGTAAACGACGGCAATGAAGCTATAATCCAGGGAGCGCAGGGAAATGAGATTGTCGTCGGGCAAAAAATAGTTTGACATATAAATATTTGGTGATAAATTATGGGCGAAATTTCTAAAAATATCAATGAAGTTAACGAAAAAATTTCGCTGGCAAAGAATCGTGCCGGACGTGAAAATGAGCCTGTAGAGCTTGTTGCAGTATCTAAGTTTGTAGAGACGGATCGTATGTTGGAAGCACTGGAGTGCGGTGTCTGCAGTTTTGGTGAAAATAGGGCTCAAGAATTAATGCAGAAATACGATATTATTATTGAAAAATTTTCAAATATTTTATGGAATTTTATTGGACAATTGCAGAAAAATAAGGTAAAATGTCTAATTGATAGAGTAGACCTTATTCAATCGCTAGACAATAAAGCTCTCGCGACGGAGATCCAAAGGCTATATGAAGCAAATGGAAAAGTCGCAAACGTACTTATTCAGGTGAATATCGGCAAGGAAGGCTCGAAGGGTGGGGTGGACCCGGACAGTGTATATGAATTTATACGCTGGTTGCAAGATCTGTCGAATGTTCATGTGAAAGGGCTAATGTGTATCCCTCCGGCCTTGGGTGGGGAAAATGTTCGGCCGTATTTCCGCGATATGAAGAGCATCTTTGATAGTATCGCAAGGAAAAACATGCCTAATGCGGAAATGGAGTTTCTGTCTATGGGTATGTCGGGGGATTATGAAACAGCAATTGAGGAAGGCTCAAATATGGTTCGGATTGGTTCGGCTATATTTGGCAAACGCTCTCGCTGAGCACTTTCGCACATATACAAATTAATATTGGAGGTCTAATAATGGCTAATATACTTGGCAAATTATTCGATTATATAGGCGTCGAGCAAGCGGAAGAAGAAAGCTACTACGACGATAACAACAATTACTATGAGGATGATTACGTGGAAGAGACTTATTCAAGACAAAAGAAAGGCAAGGTAGTAAACATTCACCAGAATGCCAATCAAAAGATGATCATCTATCAGCCGTGTTCCTATGACGATACGCAGAACATAATAGATAGCCTGAAAAGCCGCAAATCCGTTATTTCCAATTTGGAATCTATGGAGACGGAGAGCGCTCAGAGAGTTATAGACATAATGAGCGGCGCAATGTACGCCCTTGGCGGCAATGTACATAAAATCTCCCGAGGGATATTCCTGTTTGCCCCAGACAATATGGACGTTTCCGGAAACGCCATGGATTCAATAAACGAACAAACTTACTTCGATTATTTCGGAAGATAAATTAAACCGGGGCTTCTGTACATCCACAGTGTATAGAAGCCCTTTTTTATTGTTAAAAAGTAATGACTATTGCCGAATGAGAAATATTGGAGTATAATTATATGGAATTGAATTCCACATTAAGGAGAATGAGAATGAGTATCGATGCCAAGATAATTTTGGAGAAACAATTTGAAACAGTTCGAAAGGGATATGATGCACTTGAGGTAAATAAGTTCTTAGACGAAGTCATAGAGGGATTCAAAGCTTTGGAAGACAAGGTTAAAAAGCTTGAGGCTGAAGTGGAAGAAAACAAAGTCAAGCTTGAAAAATATTCAGAAATGGAAGAGGCGTTGAAAAACTCAATAATCACGGCGCAAAAATCAGCGGATAACCTATTGCGCGATGCCAAGAACCGTTCTGATATGATAATTTCAGAAGCTGAGTCTAAAGCAAGACGCATGCAGGAAGAATATAAAAACAGCTATGCAGATATCCGTTCAAAGTATGCAGACCTTGTAACCAGTTTTCATGCCTCAAGGGATGAGATCAGCAGAAATATAGAGATGCAGCTGGACCGTCTGCGCGGAACTTCAATACAATCGCTTGAAGAGCTCGAATCGCGCATGTCTACGTTCGAAAATAACCATGATCAATGATCAAGCACTAATTAATATTAGGTCAAACCGGCTGCTGGAAGACGATTCCCGCGGCCGTTTTTTTTGGAGGTTAACGATTTGGCACTGATAAACGTAAAACATTTAACGTTTAGTTATGAGGGAAGCCATGATAATGTTTTTGAAAACGCATCGTTCCAACTGGATACCGACTGGAAACTAGGCTTTACAGGAAGGAACGGCAGAGGCAAAACCACTTTTTTGAACCTTCTGATGGGCAAATACGATTACCGGGGCACTATATCTTCACCCGTTAGCTTTGAATACTTTCCGTTTGATGCAGGAGATATATCGAGAGATACGATAGACGTTATCCGGGGAGTAATTGGTGATTTTGAGCAATGGATGCTTGAGCGCGAGCTTTCTTTACTAAAAGTGCCTGAAGATGTTTTGTACCGCGCTTTTGAGACCCTGAGCCACGGCGAACGTACAAAGGTTTTACTCGCGGCTTTGTTTTTAAAAGAAAACAGCTATTTGTTGATTGATGAGCCGACGAACCATTTGGATGCCGAGGCGCGCGCTATAGTCAGTGGATATCTTAAGGGGAAAAAGTCCTTTATCCTTGTTTCGCACGACAGGGATTTTCTTGATAATTGTATTGATCATATCCTGGCAATAAATAAGAATAATATCGAAATACAAAAGGGCAACTTTTCTTCATGGTGGGTTAACAAGCAGCGCCAGGATGACTTTGAGCAAGCGGAAAACGATAGGCTGCAAGGCGACATAAAAAGGCTTTCCGCCGCGGCAAGACGAACGGCGGATTGGTCGGACAAGGTTGAAAAGAGCAAAAAACAACCTCAAGCGTCCGGCTCCAGCATAGATACCGGATATGTCGGACATAAGGCTGCCAAGATGATGAAACGCTCAAAAAACATCGATTCAAGGCGGCAAGACGCAATAGAGGAAAAATCCAAACTGCTAAAAAATATCGAGTCTGCGGACGACCTTGCGATAAAACCGTTGCCTTATTACAAAGACATGCTGGTGGAGCTGCGGGATGTATCCATATACTACGGCGGGAAAAGCGTTTTAGAAGATAAAAGCTTCAGTATACGGAAAGGAGACCGCATCGTCCTGCAGGGGAGCAACGGCAGCGGAAAATCCAGCATTTTAAAGCTCATCGCAGACGAAGATATTTGTTATAACGGAACTATACAAAAGGGCAGCAACCTTATCATCTCTTATGTTCCCCAGGATACATCATTTTTGGAAGGCAATCTTAGGGATTATGCACGGGACGGAAACATAGAAGAAGCGCTATTTAAGGCCATATTGAGAAAGCTGGATTTTTCGCGTGATCAGTTTGAAAAGGATATGCGGGATTTCAGCGGCGGACAAAAGAAAAAGGTGCTAATTGCGAAAAGCCTTTGTCAAAAAGCAAATCTATATATTTGGGATGAACCGCTGAACTTTATTGACGTAATATCCAGGATGCAGATAGAGGACCTTATTCTGAGGTATGAGCCTACGATGCTTTTTGTTGAGCATGACGCGGCATTTGCACGTAATATTGCAACAAAGACCGTTTGTCTATAAAAAGAGCTATACAGAAAAGTCATCACTCAATAGGATTCCTCAAGCCGCTTTGCTTTCGAAGCTTTTCCAAAGCGCTGATGAAGTAATCGGGCAAAGGGGCGGAGAACACCATATCTTCGCCATTTATCGGATGGATGAATTCCAGCTCGGCAGAATGAAGCGCCTGTCCTGAAAAGCCGAGCTTTTGCTTGCCGGGCCCGTAGAGTGTGTCGCCAACTAGCGGGTGTGAGATGGAGGCCATGTGCACGCGGATTTGGTGCGTCCTGCCGGTCTCCAATATGCAGCTGATCAAAGTATAGTTGCCAAAGCGTTCGATGACCTTCCAATGGGTAACGGCATTACGCCCACCTTTTTTAGCCACCGCTATTTTCTTCCTGTCGTTGGGATTACGGCACAGGGGTTTGTCCACTGTCCCTTCGTCTTCGCGAAAATTGCCATCAACAAGAGCAAGATAGACGCGCTTGATACTGTGGTCTTTGAACATAAGGCTGAGTGCTTCGTGAGCCGCATCGCTTTTGGCGACGAGCATGAGTCCAGATGTATCCTTATCCAGCCTATGGACTATACCGGGGCGCATGACGCCGCCAATTCCGGATAGATCGTCAATATGGTGAAGAAGTGCGTTTACAAGCGTATTATCCGCGTTTCCTGCCGCGGGATGGACGACCATGCCCCTGCTTTTGTTTATTACGGCAAGGTATTTATCCTGATAGACTATATCGAGAGGAATGTTTTGAGGAACATTGTCCAAGACTTTTGGCTCAGGCACATTCAATACTACTGTCTGGCCGGCGCGGACGATGTCTTTTGAGCGTACTGGTGCGTCTTCACAAGCGGCAGCGCCGTGCAATACAAGGCTTTGGATATGTGAACGGCTAATGCCGCTTTTTTTTGCCAAAAAGACGTCCATGCGAAGTCCTTCGTCTTCTTGAAGGGCTAAAAACTCAAGATTCTTTTCCATCTTCCAATACCGGATCGTTCTTTTCGTTCTTACTGGACAAAAAAGTGTAGATGACGAGCAATATACCTCCGATAACTATGCAACTGTCCGCGACGTTGAAGATATAAAAATTGATTGCGCGGAAGTCCACAAAATCTATTACGAAGCCAAGCCGCAGTCTGTCTATGAAGTTGCCCAGTGCGCCTGCAAGGATGAGGAACAGGGACCAATCGAGCATCTTGCTCTTTCCGCCGTATTTTTTGATTATGTAGATCAAAACCGGTATGACGATAACTGTTACTCCTATCAGTATCCACCGGAACTCATCCATCATGCCGAACGCGGCACCCGTATTTTGTACATATGTTATATGCAATACCCCGCTCCAGATGGGGATTGTATCGAATGGCTGCATATTTGAAACGATCAACAGCTTTGTTATCTGGTCTGCAATCAGCAATATAACGGCTACAATAGTCTTTTTTAGCATTTCTCCTCCGTAAATTTTTGATAATGCATTATAACACAAGGCACATGCGGCATGCAAAAGTGAATATTAATTTGTCATGCGATTTTATTTGTGGTGCATGGTGGGGAATATATGATAGAAATGTTCGAAGCCGGAAAATATTTTGTTTTATGAGTAAAAAAGCGGACAATTAAAAAAATAACTTATAAAGCCTATTAAGAGATAGTTGATACAGTACGATAATAATATTATCCGTGGAAAAACAAATAATTTACAAA
>JAVBOF010000086.1:0-26201 GCA_031550915.1 Eubacteriales bacterium
GATATTATCTGGTTCAGCAGATCGCCTCCCAAAAGATAGTTTATATCCTGAGGCTTTACTCCGGCTTTTTCAGTCGCTTTACTTACCGCGGTTTTAAACATTTTCCGTTCGGTTTTTTCCCATGATTTTTCCCCCCAAAGATCATCGGGGATTATCATATCGAAATATTTTGCCAACGGGCCATCACCTTCGATTTTTCCTACGATGGAAGCCCCGGAAACTATTACCGGCGCTTGCCGGAAAGCTACGGTTTGTAATCCCATCCTCTTACTTGCCATACTTTTCCTTTCGCTGATTTTTCTTCTTGGCTATTATCTGCAAAAACAGGATTTTTATAATAAAAAACCCGAGGTATAAAACCCCGGGTCATGGTAGCATGCTTATCAAGGCACCTTTATTCGTTTACTGAGCCTTTCAACTGTGCTACAAGGCATCTGCGGCATTTTTTAGCGCGTTAGTCTTTTCAATGATCTGTTCTACCGTCGCATTTGCCTTGGCAATCAACTTATTCAAATCACTCGCAAGTTTCTTAACGTTGTTTTTTGCGTCATCCGATACGTCGTCGCCAGCCTTTTTGACCTTGCTGTTTGCGCTGGAAATGGCCTTTTTAGCCGCGTTGATAGCCGTACTGCGCTGGTTCTGTTCATCTACCCATTCGGAGGTATGCAATGTACAATGCACACCGTTTTTGTAATTCGGGTATTTTTCCGCTAAAGCTTTCTTATACGCGGATTCGTTTGGTATGACGCTGACCTTTTTGAGCTGATCCTTCGGGCAGTTTGGGCCTGCTTCCATACCGCTTTCCTCACAAACGGTCAAGAGCACGTGCTCGTTGCATTTTTCACGCTCTTCAAATTCAGCATCCTTGCTGATATAATCCCTAACAGTTCCGTTCCCTAGCAGGTCATAGGAACATGCAGACCCTGCAAGCTTGCCGGATGCACCGCAGATAGATACGGATTTAAGGCCGATATCTTCCGGTTTTTCCGCGATGATCTCCTTGCCAGTGTTTTCTTCATCCTTCATAAGCTCCAGGTTTATTGCCCTCCATATCGGCGCGGCATATTGGCCGCCATATGCGCTTCCCGTCAACGGGGCAAACCTATCATGGCCAATCCACACCGTTGTACAATAGAAAGCCGTATATCCCGTGAAGCAAACGCCCCTTGCAAGATCGTTAGTACCGGTCTTTCCAGCGGCATGCATATTGTTGCCGAGCCTTGCGGGCTTACCAGTGCCCTTTGCAACTGCTTCTTCCAGTATATCCGTCAAAAGCCATGCTGTCTCCGGCTTGAATACCTGCTGGCTTCTGGCCTGCCGGATCTTTGTGGCGTCCAAAATCATGTTGTTATTGCTGTCTACCACTTTGCGGAAGGAAAGCGGCGGGGTATATATACCCTGGTTTGCTATAGTGCCAAAGCAGCCGACCATCTCTATTGGGGTTATCGGCGCGGAACCGAGCGAAAGCCCGGATATGGTTGCGTTGTCTCCGGATACATGCGCCGAATCGACACCCATCTTCATCATATATTCTCTTGAACGGTCTACGGTCACATATTCCGCCAGAAGCCTCGCAGCTGCAACGTTCATGGAATTGACGAGCGCGCTTCTCAGCGTTACCATACCATCCTTGCCGCCGCCTGCGGGATAACCCTTTCCGCCTTTCCAGCCCTTTATGGGCTCACGCTTATTGGAGATGACGGAGCTGGGGGCTTTACCCATATCCAGCGCGGGGCCGTAAACCGCGGGAGGTTTTATAGATGATCCGACCGGCATTTGAGATTTCCATGCGCGGTTTAATTGTTTCCTGCGGGTTGGACGGTCCCTGCCTCCAACGACGGCTTTTAGCTCGCCGGCATGATAATCGAATACTACCGAAGCTGCCTGCGGCTGGCGGACCCTTTCTATCTGGTCGCCGTCGATGTAGTTGACGTAATTGTCGGATGAGCGCTTCATGCGCGGGTATTTTTCCCAATTTTCCAAAGTGGACTGGACCATATCCTGTATTTTAGGATCTACGGTAAGATATATACGGTAGCCCTTCGTACGAAGTTCGTTCTCTACTGCAAGCCTGTTTGGTATATTGTCGGTCATATTCCTGTCCATCAATATATATTTGCAGATATCCTGTATGGCATATTCAACGAAATAGGGCATAGTGTACAGTTCTTTTATCTTGGATATTTCCTCGATATGCACGTCGACGCCTTTACCTTGCTTAGCCTCCTCATCATTCGCGAGCTTGGCCTGGTCCTTTTGTTGCTCGGAAATGAAGCCTGCCCTCCACATTGCTACAAGCACGGTGTTTGCGCGCCAAGCGGTCACGTCATAGGCTTTGGGATCGGCCTTTGCCCTCTCATATTTGTTTTTGCGTGGGTTATATTTTGTGGGGTTCTTGATAACGCCGGCGAGAATGGCGCATTCCGTAAGATTGAGATCCTTTAGCTCTTTTCCAAAGTAATCCTTTGCGGCGGCTTTGACCCCATAATTTGATTCGCCAAGATGTATTGTATTGAGATAGCTTTCCAATATCTGGTCCTTGGTCATCTTTTTTTCAAGTTCCATGGCCAGATTTGCTTCCTGAACCTTACGTTTGTAAGACCGTATGTTCGTCAGTATCCTGTTCTTGATCAATTGCTGAGTTATCGTACTGGCGCCGTGGGTATCAGAGTCGGAAGCTACGCTATTAAAAAACGCGGATGCCAGACGCTTTAGATCGACGCCTCCGTGGCTGTAAAAACGAACGTCCTCTATTGCAATAACGGCTTCGCGAAGTATCATCGGTATCTCATCGAGCTTTGCCCACTCACGGTTTTCCGCACCCGTATAGGCCGTTATCTCGTTATTATTGCAGTCATAAATAAATGAGGTTTGCTCCTGTTCCAGTATCTTTGTAACATCAAGATCCGGTGTGGATTCCCAATAAGCCTTGGCAATGCCAAATACGCCTCCAAAGCCTATTACGCCGATGATCAGGGCGACCAGGACAAAAAGCTTCAATGTCGTTAAAATGATGCTGATTATAAAATTCTGTTGCCTGCGGCGTTTAGCGAATATCGATACGTGGGTCTTGTAATCCGCCGTCATATGGTCCTCAGAGATGCTGAGTTTGCCGTTTGTCTTCTTCTGCTGCTGATGTACTCCGGCAGGCGCAATGACCTGCGTATGCTGCTTTTCCAAATCTGCCTGACTGATTTTTTGCGTAAGCTGCTTGGGCCGGGCGGTTTGCGTATCGTCGAAGCCCTTGCCGTCCTGCCTCATCTTGTTCATCTTATAGCTGGATTTTTTCTGGTCAATAAAAAGCTTTTTCTGCTCATCTTCAAAGCGGCCACGCTCTTCTTCTTGTCTGGATCTGCGTTCGTCCCTGGATGAAACCAGCTTATCCTTTTGATTTTTAACAAAAGTTTTCGCGCCTTCATATGATTTCTTTAAAAAGAGCCCTGCGGATCCCAATGCGGCTCCGGCTTTGGCGGCTTGTTTTGGTTCTTTGTCATATTCGGAATCGTATAGGTCGTTATCAGAATCATAACCAGGATCCCCGTTATCCGCGGGAGGCGTTGGTTTTGAAAAAACATTGAACATCTTAAAGACGGGTTTCTTATCGGCATCTTCGTAAACATCGTCTTCTATGATTTTATTAGCCCCGGCGGATTTCGCTGAAGGTTTTGTGCCCTCGTCGTCCATAGCGTAATCTGGCGTATCGGGTTTCGTCTTGCCTATACCTTTGATAGAAGAAAGGAAACCTGCGGCAGGCTTGGCTTTATCTGTCTTTTCAGCTCCTGCGCCAAACGCATCCTTCTGGCCTGCTTTTTTCTTTTGCTCAGGTAAAGAATCTTTACCATTAGATTTATTTCCGGGGAAAACCAAATCGATATCATCGTTATTATCCGGAAGCAATGGCGCCTTGTTTGGTTTTTTGGACGGCGGTTTATTAGCCCCGCCATTCCTGTTATTGGAAAAGGCAAATGGTATATCTACAGAATCAGGCTTCTTGGCCTTTTTATCTGAGGCAGCAGCATTCTGAACGGTATCGTCTGCGTCCGTTTCAGACCGCGCTTGTGCATTTTGCTTCGCTTCCGAATTATCCGCAAGCTTTTTGATGAAACTATCAAGTTTACCTTTAAAAGGATTTTTGGAACCTTCGGGCTTTTGTTTTCCGGGATCTTTTTCATCACCGCCAAACGTTCCATTACCAAAATCATCATTATAATTCATCTTTACCTCCGGTAGTAAAAGGGTATACCAATATATAGGCTCTTGCCCATCAGTCATTATAGCATAAAATTACAAGCCCCCGGCCTACTATTTGTAAAAAAAATATAAATTTATCATAGAATAGATATGGGGCTAAGATATGAAAAAGAAACTTTTGTTTATTGTGTTTATAATGTCCATCCTCGTTCTGATATCCATTGGCATAATAGTATTTTTGAATGTACGTATGCTGCCGACTGTGCTTGCCCTTTCGGAATCCAAGGTCCAATCGCTTACCGCGAAAGCTATAAATGATGCCGTAGCGGAAATAGTCGGGGATAATTTGGAATACAGTGACCTTGTTAAAATATTACAGGATGATGAAGGAAAACTGACTATGCTGCAGGCAAATACGCAAAAGATGAACCAGCTCGCGACGAGCACCGCGCTCTTGGCGCAAAAAAAGATAAGCGATATCGGAGAGCAAAAACTGATGATACCGCTTGGAACCATACTTGGCATACAGGTTTTGGCGAGAATGGGCCCGGAAGTGACGGCGAAGATTGTTCCTGTTGGGGCCGTTACCAGCGAGTTTGTTTCGCAATTTGAAAGCGCGGGTATAAACCAGACGCGCCACAGGATTTTTTTAACACTTAACGCGTATGTACGTGTAGTTATCCCAAACGCAAATCAAACCGTTCGATCAAGAGTTCAGGTGCCGATCGCCGAATCTATCATCGTAGGCAACGTGCCAAACAGCTTTATTGACGTTAATAACAGGTCAGACATGATGGACCTGATGCCGAACGAGGATTTTGACCATTAGAATAACGGAAGGGATTAATGATTATTATATTATAGATGAAGTTGTTTTTTACGGTTTTATATAGTATCATAATTCCACGAGAGGGGAGATTGTATTGCTTTTTCGAAAATGTGCGGGCGGGGTAGTTTTTTACAATGACAGCATCTTTCTTTTGAAGAACGATAAAAACGAATGGATTTTGCCAAAAGGCGTTATCCGGCAGGATATGCTTGCGAAAGATGTGGCTGTCAGCAGAGTTGAAGAAGAAACCGGTATAGATGCAGAGATAATTTCTTCGGTTGGTGAAACCTGCTATGAGTTCTATTCTATAACAAGGCAAAAGCCTGTTTGTAACGAGGTTTCATGGTATCTTATGAGGGCAAAAAATGATAAGTTTCAAATAAACAGGTTGCAGGGCTTTAAGGACGGGAAATATTTCGATTGCGACGAGGCTGAAAAGACCGTAACATACAGTCAGGATAAAGCGTTGATACGGCTTGCGTATAAACAATACAAAAAACTCAAGTAAAATACTCTTGGAGGGGGTTCAATGTCCGGGCATTCCAAATGGAGCACGATAAAGAGAAAAAAGGGAAAGACAGATGCCGAAAGAGGTAAGATCTTTACAAAGATAGGCAGGGAGATCGCCATAGCCGTTAAGGATGGCGGCCCAAGTCCGGATCAAAATTCAAAGCTGAAAGACGTTATTGCTAAGGCCAAAGCGGCAAACATGCCGAACGACAATATTATGCGCTCTATAAAAAAGGCTTCCGGTGAAGACAGCAACGTTCACTATGAGGAGATCGTATATGAGGGCTATGGTCCCGGCGGTATCGCGGTAATAGTTGAAGCAGTAACGGACAACCGCAACCGTACTGCTGGGGAGATACGTCATCTATTTGACAAATATGGCGGCAGCCTTGGTGTAACCGGATGCGTCGGATGGATGTTTGACAGTAAAGGCGTTCTGATAGTGGAGAACAAGGACAATATAGATGACGAAGAGTTTATGATGATGCTTTTGGAAGCCGGAGCCGAAGATTTTTCTTTGGATGAGGACGTATATGAGGTCATTACTGATATCGCATCCTTTTCCGCAACCAGGGAAAACTTGGAGAAGCAAAATATGACCTTCCTTTCCGCATCGCTCGAAAAGCTTCCGCAAAACACTGTAGAGCCGGCATACGATATTTTGGACAGGTTCACGATAATGTTGGAAAAACTTGAGGACCATGACGACGTGCAAAACGTGTATCACAACGCGGAACTGCCGGAGGATTATTCCGAGGAAGACTGACGTATGTACCCGGAGTTTGCGAATACATAATTGGTTTAGTTAGAGGGTAAAATCATCCTGAAGATAAGATCGGAAGGATGATTTTTTTGATATCCATTAAGAAGCTCCATTTGATAAAAAGGGTGCTTGCTGTCTGCCTGATGGTTTTTGCTCTGATGTGCGTCGGTATTCTGCTTGGGTACGCCGTGTTTGGCCCGCCTAAGGCGAATGCGATGATCAATGAAGCGGAAGAGGCACAAAAGACCGATGATGAATACAGGCTATACCTGGAATCATTCCAACGGGCTGCAGAAGACAGCCTATGCGAGTGGAACTACCGCTACCAGCTTTGCGGACACGCAATAAGTGAAACGAAGCCGCTTCCACAAGCTTGCGTCGGTATGGACAAAAAGGCTTTAGAAACATATTTTGGCTATAAAGTCGAATACATAGATAACGATGGGGTAAGGTTGGCAATGGATATACCCAGCTACTGCCCAAACCATATAGTGCTGAAGAACAACGGCGTTAGATATGGGCTATACAGGAATATACTAGGAACCGAAATAATGAGCCAGATACGGGATGTGGACCTGAAAAGCAGCCCTAAGCTGGCCGAAATGCGGCAGATGCTGGAGATCGGAATGGCCTTTGATTCCTTAGAGGATCTAGATATGTTTTTGCAGGAACACAGTCAATGAATTATATTTTGCCTGCTTAATGCATTTGTTGACACAAATGGCGTATGAATATATAATTTGCCCTATAAATAATTATGCAGGTGATCTTATGGAAAATATCAGGCAGAAAGCGGTTACGGCAAAAGAAGCGGCCAGAGGGCTTGCAAAGCTGACAACGAATGAAAAAAATACTATTTTATATGCTATTGCCGACGCTTTGGAAGCCGGCAGCCAGCGTATTTTGGACGCCAACCATAAGGATATGCAAAAAGCAGCTGAAAAAGGCCAGACGAGGGCTTTACTCGACAGGCTCGCACTTGATGAAAAACGGATCGGGGGAATGGCGGGCGGACTTCGAGACGTAGCCTCGTTACCGGATCCTGTTGGTGAAGTTTTGGGTATGTGGAAGCGGCCGAATGGACTTTTGATAGGGCAGCAGCGGGTACCGCTCGGCGTTGTCGGAATAATATACGAAGCGCGTCCCAATGTTACCGCGGACGCAATTGGCCTTTGTATTAAATCCGGAAACGCGGTAGTTCTCCGCGGCGGCAGCGAAGCAATAATGAGCAACAAAGCCATAACCGATATAGCATCGGCGGCCGCGGAAAAGGCAGGTATGCCTGCGGGAGGCATTCAGTTGATAGATGATACATCACATGAAGCCGCGACGGCATTCATGCGCTTAAACGGCGTTCTGGATGTTTTAATACCAAGGGGCGGAGCAGGATTGATACGCAGCGTAGTGGAAAATGCCTCGGTTCCGGTCATAGAAACCGGTACGGGTAATTGTCATATATATGTTGAACAGAGCGCGGATTTCAAAATGGCGTCCGACATTGTTTTCAACGCCAAAGTGAGCAGGCCTGCCGTATGCAACGCGGCGGAAACTCTGCTTGTGGACGCTTCGATTTCAGAAGCTTTTTTACCGGAGTGCTTAAACAGGTTGAAGGAAGGCGGCGTTGAGATACGGGGATGCAAGCGCACAGCCTCAGTAGTGCCGTGGGTGAATGCGGCAAGTGAAGACGACTGGTTTGAGGAATATGGCGACTATATTATAGCGGTCAAGATCGTTGACGATGCGTCGTCGGCGATAGACCATATATCAAAATATGGCACAAAGCATTCTGAAGCTATCGTCACCAACGATTATGGCCTTTCACAAAGGTTTTTGGCGGAAGTTGACGCGGCAGCGGTATATGTGAATGCCAGCACGCGTTTTACGGATGGCGGCGAATTCGGCTTTGGCGCAGAGATAGGTATAAGCAATCAAAAGCTGCATGCAAGGGGACCAATGGGCTTGAAGGAGCTCACGACGATAAAGTACATCATATATGGAAACGGCCAGATAAGATGAACCAAAATAGATTTAATTAGTAAAAAGAGGCTATTTAGTAGCCTCTTAGTTGTATAATCGAAAATTTGCAAACCCAATATTTGCTCATAAGCTCTTCTTTTTTTATGCTTTCAAATAAAAGTAACGTCCATTGCGACTTATAGCTCATCCAGAATTTTTTGCGAATCGCGTATTGCCGTTTTGACCGTCTCGGGCGCGGGGCCTCCGGGGATCTTGCGGCGGGAAACACAGTTTTCCAATGAAATAAAATCATAGATATCCGGCCCAAATCCGCCGTTGACAGTTATGTACTCATCCATGCCAAGCTCTGAAAGCTGAACGCCCTTTTCTATACATCTCAATACGAGCTTGCCGGAAACTTCATGCGCTGTGCGGAACGGAAGCCCTTTCTTCATAACGAGATAGTCCGCGACATCCGTAGCGTTTGTGTATCCGCGCAACGCTGCATCCCTCATCGTTTCCTTGTTGAATTCAGCCGTTTTAAGCATAGAGGTAAAGATATCAAGGCAGGCGGATAATGTTTCATGGGCGTCAAATAATTGTTCCTTGTCCTCCTGCATATCCTTGTTATATGCAAGCGGGAGTCCCTTCATCATTGTAAGCAAGCTAATCAAGCTTCCGTATACCCTTCCGGTTTTGCCCCGTATTAGCTCTGCCATATCGGGGTTTTTCTTTTGCGGCATTATACTGGAACCTGTGCTGTGGCTGTCGTCCAAGGTAATATAGCCGAATTCTGAGGACGACCAGAGGATGATCTCCTCGCAAAAGCGGCTGAGATGCATCATGGTTATTGCGCACGATGAGCAGAATTCGATACAAAAATCCCTGTCTGACACGGCATCCATACTGTTTTGGGATATAGAGCCAAAATCCAGTTCTTCGGCGACATGATGCCTGTCAAGAGAAAAGGGGGAAGCAGCAAGCGCACCTGAACCCAAAGGCATAACATCGGTGCGCAAAAATGTATCCGAAAAGCGCATATGGTCCCTATGGAACATATTGAAATAGGCCATGAGATGATGCGCGAGCGTAATCGGCTGGGCGGCCTGCAGATGGGTATATCCCGGCATATAGGTCTCAACATTTTGTGAGGATATATCCAAAATAGCCTGCATCAGCAGTTTTAACTTACCCTGCAGTTCCAAAACGCAAAGCTTGCAATACATGCGGGTATCAAGTGCAACCTGATCGTTTCTGCTGCGCGCGGTATGGAGTTTTTTCCCCGGTTCACCGATCCGCTCGGTAAGCGCTGTTTCGATATTCATATGGATATCTTCAGCAGCTTCGCTAAAAACGATTACCCCCTGCTCGATGTCGGCGAGTATGGAATGGAGGCCATCGATGATCTTTTTGGAATCCTCTTCTGAAATGATTCCGCATTTGCAGAGCATCCTTGCATGTGCCGCAGAACCATCGATATCCTGCTTGTATAGCTTGCTATCAAAGGAAATAGAGGAATGGAAACTCTGCGCAGCAGAGTCGGTCTTTTTTGTGAACCTTCCGCCCCATAGCTTATCGTTTTGCATAATTATCCCTCAGTTTTCTTTGTTTCGTTATTTATCCTGCTGTTCGTTCATCAAAGCACGTACGGTTATTGGAAGCCCAAAGAGGTTTATAAAGCCTTCGGCATCCTGCTGGTTATAAACTTCGTCTTCGTCGAATGTCGCAAATTCCGGATTGTACAGCGAATACGGGGATTGTACACCCGCGTTTATACAATTACCCTTGTAAAGCTTCATCCGCACCTTGCCGCTGACGGTCTGCTGCGTATTGTCTACAAAGGCGGAAAGAGCTTCACGCAAGGGGGTATACCAGCAGCCGTCGTAAACCAGCTCGGCAAAGCGTATTGCGGCCATTTGTTTGAAATGTAGAGTTGACCTGTCTAAAGTGATGCTTTCTAATGCCTCGTGAGCCGCATACAAAACTGTGCCCGCGGGGGTTTCGTACACGCCGCGGCTCTTCATTCCCACCAAACGGTTTTCCACCATGTCTATTACGCCTACGCCGTGCTTAGCTGCGATGGCGTTTAGCTTTTCGATAAGCTCGACTCCATCCATCCTCTTATCGTTCAAGGCTACCGGCACGCCTTGTTCAAAATCTAACTCTATATATTTGGCTTCATCCGGCGCCTTCGTATAGTGTTCGCAAATCATGTAAAGGTCGTCTTTGGGCTCGTTCCAGGGATCCTCAAGATCGGCGCCTTCGTGGCTGAGATGCCATATATTGCGATCCATACTGTATGGGCGGCTCTTGGTTACAGGCACATCTATGCCCCTTGCAGCGGCGTAATCGATCTCCTCCTGACGCGATTTAATGTCCCAGATGCGCCATGGGGCAATTATTTTCATATGAGGCGCCAGCGCTTTTATTGTAAGCTCGAAACGTACCTGGTCGTTTCCCTTTCCTGTGGCTCCGTGCGCTATGGCTACACAGCCTTCCTTCTTCGCTATCTCAACGATACGTTTTGCGATGACCGGACGAGCAAACGATGTTCCGAGCAGATATTTGCCTTCGTATACCGCTCCGGCCTTTAGGGTAGGGAATATAAAGTCTTCTACGAATTCCTTTCTAAGGTCTTCGATATAGATCTTGGCTGCTCCTGTCTTTATCGCTTTTTCATTCAGCGGCTCCAGTTCTTCGCCCTGACCGACGTCCACCGCTATGGCAATGACTTCACAGTCGTAATTCTCCTTTAACCATGGTATTATTATCGACGTATCCAAACCGCCGGAATATGCGAGAGCTATTTTGTCCTTAGACATCTACCTTACCTCCAGAAATATAATAATAGGATTATACAACAAAATGCATAAACATGCAAGATGCTATTCACTTTATCTTTACATTGTATTTTAATGTGAATACCATTACAATATCTAATGAAATACTTTTTTGGATGGTATGGATAATTGATAATCCTTGGATTGGATCCCGGGCTCGCGATACTGGGCTTTGGGGTTATAGATTCCGACGGGCAGCGAAGCCGGATGATAGAATACGGCTGCATTTACACCGAGGCCGGAATACCGTTGCCAACGAGGCTGAAGCAACTATATGAAGATCTTGAATGCCTGATAACAAAATATAGGCCGGAAGCCGTGGCAATCGAGGAGCTTTTTTTCAACAAAAACGTAAAGACGGCTTTAACCGTCGGGCATGCCAGAGGTATAGCGCTATTATGCGCCGTCCAGCATTGTCCGGATATTTATGAATATACACCTTTGCAGATAAAGCAGGCCGTTGTGGGGTATGGCCGTGCAGATAAAAATCAGGTACAGCAGATGGTGAAAACCCTTTTGAAGCTGGAAATCATACCGAAGCCGGACGACGCGGCGGACGGGCTTGCGGTGGCCTTGTGCCATGCGCATTCCGGCAGGATGCAGAACGCATTCAGAATAAAATGAACTATATTACTGTTTTTCAGGAGCTTATATGTACGCGTTTATACAGGGACAGGTAGAAAATATAGAAAAGGATCATGCGGTAATTGAAGCAGGCGGGGTAGGCTATTTGGTTTTCTGCACCGGATTTACGCTTGGGGCTTTGCAGACAGGTAAGCCGGCTAGGATATATACCAGCCTTCAGGTGCGGGAAGACAGCATGACGCTTTACGGCTTTAACGGACAGGAAGAGCGCGCCATGTTCGAAAAGCTGCTGAACGTTTCCGGTGTGGGGCCAAAGCTCGCGATGTCCGTGCTTTCCAAGATGCGGCCGGATGATATAATAGCTGCTGTGTTTACCGAGGATGTTTCAGTATTTAAGGGCAGCGGGGTAGGCGAAAAGACGGCGCAGAAGATAATGCTGGAACTCAAAGGTAAGCTGGATAATATAGATATTGGCAAGGGGATGCAGATGCCTTCTTCCTCCGCGGCAGCCAGCAAAATGCAGGAAGCATCTGCCGCGCTTGTAGCGCTAGGCTACGGGGCTTCGGAAGCATTGAAAGCTATTAAGCAAGTCGGCGATGAAAGTATGGATCTTGAAACGTTGATAAAGCTGGCGCTGCAGAAATTGAGTAAGCATTAATTAAGTAAATTTAGCAAGGCAAGGTCAGAAAATGGAAATCGACGAACGTATAATTTCATCCGGCAGCAAGCCGGAAGACAATGAAATAGAAAGAAAGCTCCGACCTAGAGAGATGAACGAATATATCGGCCAAAGCAAGGTCAAGGAAATGCTGGAGCTCTATATGCAGGCGGCCGTACAACGGGGCGGAACCTTGGATCATGTTTTGCTTTACGGGCCTCCGGGGCTCGGAAAAACGACTTTGGCTGGAATCATTGCGCACCAGATGGGCGTCAACTTCCGTCAGACATCCGGACCTGCGATAGAAAAGCCGGGAGACCTCGCCGCTATATTGACGAATCTGACAGAGGGAGACGTTCTGTTTATAGATGAGATACACAGGCTGAATACGAGCATAGAGGAAGTACTGTACCCCGCGATGGAGGATTACGCTCTTGATATAATGATCGGCAAAGGACCCAGTGCGCGCTCCATACGTCTGGACTTGCCGAAATTTACGCTCGTTGGCGCGACAACAAGAGCGGGCAGCCTTTCCAAGCCTTTCTTCGATAGGTTCGATATATCGTGCAGGCTTGATATGTACAAACCGGAAGATCTGCAAAAGATAATCAAGCGTTCGGCGGGCATACTTAATATTATGATAGACGAAAAGGGAAGCATGGAGATAGCGCGAAGGGCAAGGGGCACTCCTCGTATTGCAAACAGGCTGCTTAAACGCGTTGGAGACTACGCTTTGGTAAAGGAAGATAATGTGATAACGCTTTCTGTTGCGCAAAAAGGCCTGGATATGATGGAAGTCGATGCGCTTGGACTTGAAAATATGGACAGGATCATACTGGAAACCATCATACATAAATTTGACGGCGGGCCGGTTGGACTGGAAACGCTTGCCGCGGCTACTAATGAAGAGAGCGTTACGATAGTTGACGTATATGAGCCATACTTAATGCAGCTTGGATTTATTAACCGGACGCCGAGGGGCAGGGTCGCGATGCCGGCCGCGTACGGGCATCTGGGATTAAAACCTTTGAAGGGAAAGTTTGAACAGATCGAACTTTTGAACGAAAACACGGATGAAAACCTCTGATTATTATTACGATCTGCCCGGGGAGCTGATTGCCCAAACACCGCTGGAGAAACGTGACGGATCAAAATTGCTGGCTCTTTTGCCAAACGGAAAAACCGAACATGCTTTCTTTTCTGATATCGCTCGGTATCTATTGCCCGGCGATTTACTTGTTATAAACACAACCAAGGTCTTACCCGCAAGGCTTTTGGGAGTTAAAGAGCAAACCGGCGGCAGGATAGAGTTTTTGCTGCTTAAAAACGAATGCGGCAGAAGATGGCGCGTTCTCGTCCAGCCGGGGAAAAGGGCGGCGCCGGGTAGCAGATTTATTTTTGGAAAAAACAGTGAACTTAAAGCCCTGGTATTAGATAAAACAAGCGATGGCGGCAGGATAGTTGAATTTGAATATGACGGGATATTTGAAGAAGTTTTGGATACGGTAGGCATTATGCCTCTGCCGCCCTATATTAAAGAAAAGTTGGACAACGGGAATCGCTACCAAACGGTATATGCCGAGAAAAACGGGTCGGCTGCCGCACCTACGGCAGGGTTGCATTTTACAGCGGAGCTTATGCAAAGTATTCGCGAATATGGCGTGATCATAGCGCCTCTGGTATTACATGTGGGCTTGGGTACCTTTAGGCCAGTCAAAGCAGAGAATATCGAAGACCATATTATGCATGAGGAATATTATGAAATAGGCAATGAATGCGCTGAGGCTTTCAACGCGGCGAAGGCGGAGGGCAGAAGGGTCATAGCCGTAGGGACGACATCGGTCCGGGTATTGGAATCCGCATGTATTGGAGGAAGGCTGGAGCCCGGCAGCGGTTCGACGGATATATTCATATACCCCGGTTATCAGTTTAAGGCGGTAGACGGATTGATAACCAATTTCCATTTGCCGGAATCTACGCTGTTGATGCTTATTAGCGCGTTTGCTGGCAAGGATAGGGTCATGGGTGCGTATGAAGTGGCCATAAAGGAAGGCTACAGGTTTTTTAGCTTTGGGGATGCCATGATCGTATTTCCGTAAAACAGTTGTTTGGGATCGATATGACTTTCCTTCCTTTATTTACCAAGAAAAGAGGGCGGGAAAAGGAGATATATGCATAGCTTTGGATTTGAATTGATTGAGACTTGCAAGGATACGGGTGCACGTGCGGGGGTTTTACACACACCGCACGGCGATATAGAAACGCCGGTTTATATGCCTGTGGGTACGAATGCAACGGTAAAGGCCATGACTCCGGAATCATTAAAGGAGATAGGCGCGCAGATAATACTTTCGAATACATATCATTTGTATTTAAGGCCGGGACACGAACTTGTTTATGAAGCAGGCGGGTTACACAGATTTATGAACTGGGACAGGCCTATTTTAACGGATAGCGGCGGGTACCAGGTTTTTTCTCTGGGCGCCTTGCGAAAGATATCTGAGGATGGCGTCGTATTTCAATCACATATAGATGGCAGCAGGCATATGCTTACTCCGGAAAAAGCCGTAGAAATACAGAACGCGCTGGGAGCGGACATAATAATGGCGTTTGATGAGTGCTGCCCGTATCCGGCTGAACACGAGTATGCAAAGCGTTCTATGGAGATGACGCACAGATGGGCGCAGCGGTGCAAAGACGCGCATAAAAGGGAAGACCAGGCGTTGTTTGGTATTGTACAGGGCAGCGTATTTCCGGATCTACGAAAAGAAAGCGCTCGGTTCATAGATTCGCTTGATTTCCCGGGCAACGCGATCGGCGGGCTTAGCGTGGGCGAACCGCTGGAGGATATGTATAGCATATTGGATATCGTTGTTCCATTGCTGAGTCCAAATAAACCGCGATACCTTATGGGTGTGGGGACGCCGGATTGCCTTCTGGAAGGCGTTTCCCGCGGAATAGATATGTTTGACTGTGTTGTGCAGACAAGAAATGCCAGAAACGCGACTTTGTTCACCTCCAACGGGAGGATGAATATTCTGAATAAGCAGTATGAGAGGGATCTTTCTCCGCCGGATGAAAACTGTACATGCTATGTATGCAAGAACTATTCAAGGGCGTACCTGCGGCATCTTTTTAAGGCAAAAGAGATATTGGGAGCGGTTTTCGCAACCTGGCACAATCTGCGGTATTCGATAGATTTAATGGAAAAGGCCAGAGAAGCAATAATAGAAAAAAGGTTTGCCCAATATAAGGAAGAAAAGCTCAAAAGCCTTGATAAGATAAAATAAAATGTATTTATGTATTGACTTAACATCGTCTAATGGTATAGAATTCATTATTGTAACATTAAAAAAAAGGAGATATACAAATGCCTGCACAATTCCAACAGATATTACCGATATTGATCGTTGTCGTCGTGTTTGTTTTTCTGATAATACTCCCACAGAGGAAAAAGAATAAGGCTGCCAGGGACATGATGTCTGGTTTGAAGCCAGGGGACAATATCAAAACAATTGGCGGTATCTATGGCAAAATAACCCAGGTGAAAGAGGATGTTGTAGTTATAGAATGCGGCCCGGATAAAGTAAAACTTGTTTTTGCAAAAGGCGCCATCGCCAATGTTGAGCATTCAAGCGTTTCTGTGGATCCTCCTGCAGAATTGCAATAGTCCAAGCTAATAAAAGAAAAACCTGCACAGCTTTTTTGGGGTGTGATTCACCATTGAGCTTGCAGGTTTGTTTTTTTTATATGATTTATTTTATATAAGTAACATATCGCATGTATTTCCCTCATAATTTGATATAGATACTTTATGGGGGTGTTTTTCTTGGGGCGTAAAAAAGCAGGCAAAACAAAAAATGCAGATAATAGAGACGGATTTGTTCGAAAGCTTTTGGTTCCTGCAGTCAAAGGGGTTTTACTCGCAATAATATTTACGGTGGCTTGTATACTGGTGTACGCGTTGATAATAAAACTTGCAGGTCTGGATGAAACTTCAATACCGGTAGTCAACCAGATAATCAAGATAATTGCGATAGTATTGGCTGCCTTTTCTGCCAACACCGCAAAAACATCGCAGAACACGTTGCGCGGTTTACTGGCGGGAGGCCTGTACATAATACTGGGCTTTTTGATCTTTTCGCTTATTGAAGGGCAATTTGGGCTTGTGCCGATAATGCTTGCGGATCTTTTGATGGGTATCATAATAGGTGCTATCATAGGCTTTATAAGCACTAAGACCAAAAAGAAGGAATCAAAAAAGATTTTGGAAACAAGCTGAAGATACGACAAAAACCCGGCATAGTAAATAGTGTTCAGCCGGGCGTTTGTTTTGGGGAAATATTGACCTGTCATGGCTTTAAAATAACCCGAGCCTCATAACTAATGAAGCCCGGGTTATTTTTCCGTTATGTCAGCGAATGGAATTATCAGAGCTTAAGGTATACGATGCTAGAATAGCTTCCATATACTTTCGTGGTACCTACTAATCTGTAGGCACGCACCTTGAAATAATGGGTTTTGCCTTTTTTGAGGTTTTTGACTGTATAATACGCGCTTGCGGTCTCGGCCACTTTAGCGTAGCTGCCAGTTTTCGAAGCGGCTCTGTATAGAACGTACTTCGTGCGCCCGGAGACCGATCCCCAATAAACCTTGATGCTGGTTGAGCTCACTTTCTTTAGCTTGATCGTTGCCGGCTTTTTAAGGACGGGTTTCGCTTTGATCGGCGCGACATCAGCGCTTTGATTGGTTGTATTGCCCTGCTGGACCTTAGCCTGCACCTTGTAGTAATAATACTTTCCAGTTTCCAGACCAGTATGCACATACGTTAACGCTGTAACCTCTGCAAGCCTTGTATAGGGGCCTGCAGCGGAAGTGGAGAAGGAAACCACATATTGAATAGCGGGATCACTCTTCGTCCAATTCAATGTTATTGTATTGTATTTTGTACAAACAGCGGAAATCTGCGGAACGGGAATAGCTGCAAATTCGGCAACTAGCGTCCTATTTGTTGCGGCGGTGAATTGATAGGTAAAACTCGTGCTGACTTCAGTCCCGTTTTCAAGCCATCTTATGAAATAATAGCCAGGTTTGGGGTCGGGTGTCAGAGTAACATTTGCCCCCTCTTTAACGCTTCCGCCACCCTTAACGCTTCCATAATCGGTATTGTTTGCGACGATTGTGATTTGAACGTTGTTGGAAGGCGTAGCTAACGCGGTCGCTGGAAAGAGGGTAAGCAGCAGGTACAGCGTCAGCATTAAAAGTACGGTGCTCGTTTTAGCTACTCTACAAGCCTCCTTGATTGTTGAAATAGATAGGTATATAACAGTATGCTAATTCTATAAAAGATTTCGAATACAGCGCCATTATAATGAGGGTAAATTTGGTATCCGAAATAATATTTTATCATTTTGCAGGTATGCCGTTATATATTTGTACTTGAGATAATGTATTGTTTTATGTATAATCAATTATCGAGAATTAAGCTTTCGGAGGTAAATATGAAGCATATTAAAACTATACAGAAACCTTGTCTAGACAACAAAAAAGGCTGTGGGGAGTGCCAATCTTCCTGCCAGAGCGCGTGCAAAACTTCCTGCACTGTCGCAAACCAAAAGTGCGCAAAGAAAAAATAAAGCATCTTTCACAAAACTACCGGCGCTTCGCGGCTTTGGCTTTGCTGGCTATAGGCCGCTTTTTGGCGCTTAAGAGCCCTGGTATGGAGGAAAAATAATTGATACACGCATTTAAATGTCTGGGACAAAACTTAATATTGGATGTTGATACAAGCGCCTTGTATTCCATGGATGAACCGGCATGGGAAGCCGCCAGTCTGTTTAAAACGATGAAAACTGAAGACATTGTACAATCGCTTTCGCAAAGATACCCTTTGCATGATATCGAAAGCGCCGTTGAAGAGCTTGTTGAAATGGAAACAGCCGGTATGCTTTTTTCTGATATCGATTTTGAAGGCCAGCAGCTTTTGAATGATGAAAAAAGCCTAAAGGCGGTATGCCTGCATGTAGCGCATGATTGTAATCTGCGCTGTGATTATTGCTTTGCGTCAAAAGGAGACTTCGATCAGGGCAGAAAGCTGATGCCGGAGACGGTTGGCTTGAAGGCTTTAGAAATGCTTATTGAAAACAGTGGAAGCCGGAAATCACTCGAAGTGGATTTTTTTGGCGGGGAACCGCTGATGAATCTGGATGTCGTTAAACAATTAGTAATTCAAGGCAATGAAATGGCCGCAAAAGCCGGAAAAACAATATCATTCACTCTTACGACCAACGGCTTGGCGCTTAACGATGATATTTGCGCCTACCTTAACGACAACATGAAAAATGTAGTCATTAGCCTTGATGGCAGGAAAGAGATACATGACGCGCTTCGCAAAACAATTGGCGGCAAAGGGTCTTTCGATATTATAATGCCGAAACTAAAGCGGTTTGTAGAACTGCGAGGGGAAAAGGATCATTATGTCCGCGGTACATTTACAAAGGCGAATCTGGATTTTTGCAGCGATGTTCTTTTTCTCGCGGATAACGGGTTTGAGCAGATATCTATAGAGCCTGTTGTATTAAGAGAAAGCGAAGAGGCCGCGATAAAGGAAAGTGACTTGCCCTCGGTATTTCTGGAATACGAAAAGCTGGCGGGGGAATATATCCAACGGAGAAAATCGGGGGACTTTTTTAATTTCTTTCATTTTATGGTAGACTTGGAGAACGGGCCATGCGTCGGTAAAAGGCTGCGAGGCTGCGGGGCCGGAACGGAGTATGTCGCCGTAACGCCAGACGGGGATATCTACCCCTGCCATCAGTTTGTCGGTAAGGAGGAATACCTGCTTGGGAATGTCGATACCGGTATCGTCAACGGCGATATTTGCGATTCCTTCAGTCAAAACTATGTTTTGAATAAAGAAGATTGCAGGAACTGCTGGTGTAAATTCTTTTGCAGCGGCGGTTGTGCGGCAAACGGATACTCTTTGGAAGGCGATATCACTAAGCCATATAAAACCGGATGTGAGATGCAGAAAAAGAGGGTGGAATGCGCCCTCGCGATATACGCCATTGAAAAAGAAGAAAATATGATTGAATAGGAGATATGGTTTTGGAGAGTTTTAACGGCAAAACGCCTGCAATAGGAAAAAACACATTTGTGCATAACTCGGCTGTAATTATTGGGGACGTTATCATCGGTGATGATTGCGGCATATGGCCAAACGCGGTTTTGAGGGGGGATTCCGGGCCGATCCGCGTAGGAAATGGAACAAATATCCAAGATTGCGCGGTATTACATAATGTTGGAGGAACCAAGGTAATAATTGGAGAAGGGGTAACAGTAGGGCATGGCGCTATAGTCCACGGCAGCAGCGTAGGCAATAATTCACTAATCGGATTTGGCGCGAGCTTAATGAACAATTCTGTAATAGGCAACGATTGCATTGTTGGGGCCGGCGCTCTCGTTACACAATCCACCGTTATCGAGGACAAAAGCCTGGTTGTCGGCAGTCCCGCCAAGGTAAAAAGGGAAGTGACCGAGGCGGAGATGGAATCGACACGCAAGAATGCAGAGGAATATAAGCTTGGAGCCAGGGCATATTTGCAGCAGAAATAGATTTCTTAAAAAAACCGCGGATCATTTCCGCGGTTTTTTTGTAACCGTCGAGTGCAAACCGTTTTATTTAGGAATTGTTTTCCGTTGCGAATAATGGGCTATTAGCACTAATTTACATATACAAGCTTGAAATCAGGCCTTTAATGTTATAATATACTATATACTGTTTTGATGTAATGACAGTAGACGGGCTGGTTTAGAACCGGTTGGAGGGAGTAGATGCTTTGCCGCGTTTGTTTAGGAACAAACCGTTTATAATTGCCCTTGTTGCGGTCGTGTTGCTAATTGTTATGATAGTCGTGACTTCCGGCAACAATAATCTGACGATGCCGGAAAATGCCGTCGGGACAGTTTTGACGCCAGCGGAAGGCTTTTTGGACAATATCACCGGAGGCCTTGGTGATTTTCTGGGCAGTATATTTATGCCTGCGGAAAAAAGAGTGCAGATGACAGACCTGCAGAAACGCATAGCTGAACTTGAGAACGAGAATCAAACGCTTATGGAACAAAAGGCCGAAAATGAAAGGTTGAAAGAGCTTCTTGATTTTCAAGATAAAAACTCTGAGTTTTCTTTTGTTGCGGCAAAGGTCATCGCCAAAACCCCAGGCTACTGGTTCGATACATTTACGATAAACATCGGCAAGAACAAAGGCGTAGATGTCGATATGGCCGTTGTCAACAGCAAGGGACTCGTAGGAAGGGTAATTGAGGCGGGGGCCGATTACAGCATAATAATGTCGATTATTGATGGACAAAGCAATGTGAGCATAATGGTCGAGCGTACGCGCGATAACGGCATGCTGCACGGCGCGATGAAATATGGCGAGCAGAACAGGTTCTGCACGCTGCACTATCTGCCGTATGAAGCTGATATCGTCCCGGGGGACAGGATAATCACATCCGGCCTGGGCGGTGTTTTTCCAAAAGGCTTATATATTGGGGACGTCGTTGAAGCCTCACAGGTGCAGACCGAGGACAAAGAGGTATACATAAAGCCCGCTGTTGATTTTCTCCACGTTGAGGAGGTAATGGTCGTTGTTTCGGGAACGCCGCAGCCGGGGGTATCGGAGGAAGCAGTGCAATGAAGGCTTTAACAGTTATTGGCGTGCTTTTTGGCGCGATGCTTATCGATGTCAGTTTTTTTGCAAGCTTCAATTTCTTCGGTGTAGTGCCGGATATGATGCTTATTACTGTAATATGCTTCGCTCTTTGCGGAGGGGCCTTCTATGGCGGGCTAATTGGAGCATGCGGCGGACTGGTGATAGATCTGTTTACAGGAATGGCAATGGGTATATACGGCCTTTTGTTCATGCTTATGGGTATAGTAGCGGGAAATTTGGGAAGGTTTAAGTTCTTTACGGATAATATATTTGTTCCATGCATACTTGCTGCGATAATGGTGCTTATCAGGGATTTGTACATGATGGTTGCGATGCTTACGCTGAGTTCGCCGTTTTCGTTCTTTGGGACCCTTGTGAGGGCGACTTTGCCGACAATGCTGGTCACGGCTATATTTACATTGCCCTTGTTCGCCGTCTACCGCAGGCTGCATGCCGCCAGGCATATGAGAATACGAAGGAAATCCGATCAGCTGGATATAGTATGAGAATTTTGAAAGAATTGGGATATATCTACAATGTAAAATATGCATATATTCCTTTATTTTTAGGCGAAAAAGTATTACAATTGTGTTACAAAACTACAGGAAGCATATGCTTCCTGTAGTACTAGACGGATAAGGGTTTTGGAATTGCTTTTTTTAAGCTATTGGTGGATTCATAATGAGACTATTAAAAAATAGATATTTTATATTCTTTCTGGCGGTTGCGGTATGCTTTGCCGTCCTTGCCATCAACTTCGGAAAAATGACTATAATCGACGGAGCGGAAGCGCTTGCACAAGGCGACGACAAGAAGACACGGACTATAACTCTAAAGGGCATGCGCGGCAAGATCATGGACAGGAATGGCGTTGTTCTGGCGTACGATCAGGAAAGCTACAACGTCCGCTTTGCGCATGATCCAAATAAAACAAGCGCCAACGACAGGGCAAAATATACATCGGTATTGGCGCAGACAATAGAGATTATAGAGCGCAATGGCGGTACGACTATAGATACGCTCAACATACGGAAGAACGATGCGGGTGAATTTGAGTTTTTCTGGAACGACGATGACGAGACAATTATACAAAAGCGCAGGGATATGTGGTTTACCAATATGGGGATATCGGATAAAAGCACAACTGCCAAGGACGCTTATTCTTTGCTTCGCAACGCGTTCCAACTTCCGGAGGAGATGGATTATGAAACCGCCGTCAAGATACTATCCATTTGGCAGGAGGTAAGGTACAATACCTACCGCTCCTATGTGCCTATCTATATATCGAATGACGTAAACATGCAGACCGTGGCTGAGATAGAAACCAGAAGCAATGAGCTGACCGGAATAGAGATAAACGAAGGTTCGGTCCGTATTTATCCGAAATCCGATCTGGCAGCGCATGCAATCGGTTATCTCGGCAGGATAGTGGATAATAAGCAGTTGCAGGAGCTGAAGAAAAAAGGCTATTCCGAGGATGACCTTATCGGTATGACCGGCATAGAAAAAACGTTTGAGAGCCGGCTTACGGGGGATACGACCGAAAGGCAGGGATCGCGCGTCGTTGAGGTAAACAACCGCGGCAATGTTATGCGGGAATTGGAATATAAAGCCCCAAAGTCGGGCAATAACGTTGTACTGACGATCGATTCAAAACTGCAGAAAAAGCTGGAGGAAGCGCTCGCCGAAAACATTAAGGAAGCGCGTGCGTATCAGGAGCAATATTATAAGGATAATGAAGCGGATATCCTTGAGAAGATGCAGACGCAGGGCAGGGCGACTCCGTTAAGGATGGCGGAGATGGGGGCCGCCGTTGTTATGGACGTAAATAACGGGGAAGTCTTGGGCATGGTCAGCTATCCTTCCTTCGATCTGAACTTGTTTACCAATGGAATAAGCGTTAAGGATTTCCGTGCCCTTAGTAAGGATCCCGGAAAACCTCTTTACAATAAGGCCGACTCCACAGGAATCCCGGGATCGATTTTCAAAGTAGTCGTGGGTATTGCCGCCTTGATGGAAGGAAAGACGACCGTTGATAGAAGGATAACCGACGAAGGGCCGTTCGTAGAGTATGAAAAAAACCCGCAATATGCGCCTAAATGCTGGGTACGTCCGAATTATAGCAAACATGCGGATCAAAATATAGTTGACGCAATAAAGCATTCGTGTAATTTCTACTTTTTCAAAATGGCTGACGAACTTGGGATAGATCTGATTGATAAATGGGTAGAGATTTACGGTTTGACAGAAAAGACCAATATACAGCTTACGGATGAAAAACAGGGGCAGGTCGGCAGCCAGAAAGCTCTATACGACAATACTAAGGAGCCGGCAGAGCAGCTGACCAGTAAGCCATACCTCGTGTGGCAGAAGGTAGTTGAGAACCTGATGGTATTCTATGAGGAATACCATGGAAAAGCCGTTGCGAAGCCGGTTGCCCAAAAAGCAGCTGATGAGATACTGAAGCTTGTTAATGAAAATGAACAGATAGGCGCACAGATACGTGAGGTAATGCAAAGGGTTTTGGATATACCGGAAGCCATGTCATTACAAAAGCTGTATGATAAAAATATATCGGACCTCTTGGTTGAGCTGCGCTGGAGCCCAAACGAAACGGTGGTAACGGGCGTGGGACTCGGCGTTACTATGGTTAGTCCCGTTGCCGTAGCCCGCTATATTTCGGCGGTAGTAAACGGCGGCACTGTGTATGACGCAAACCTTGTTAAGCAGGTAGTGGACAATGAAGGCAATGTTATAGAGGCGCCAAAGGCTGCAGTCAGGGGCAAGACAGGAGTACCGCAGAAATATATAGACCTGATAAAAGAAGGCATGCACGATGTTACATCGGCGGAGGACGGCGGTACGGCCGGTAAATATTTTAATGACTGGAGCGATGAACGCAAAGCTTTGATAGGCTCTAAAACCGGTACCGGAGGAGTATCCAAATACGCAATTGAGGACAACGCCTGGTATGTTTCGTTCCTTCCGTATGACAAACCGGAGATTGTCATCGTGGTCTACATACCAAACGGGCAATCAGGAGGACTGGCGACTTATACCGCAAAAAAAGTCATGGAGTATTATCTGGACCAGAAGGAAAACCCGGCTCCGGCAAACCTTTCTAAGCCGGACGAACTGACGAAATGATTTTAGAATTGAAAGCCCGTATTGTACAGATGGCAAATTGGCACAACACGGGCTTTTATATTTCATTTATCCGTCCGAAGCTTACTCCGGTATAAGTTCTTCTGCGGGCAAGACCGTCGGCTGTTCAGTCGGCTGTTCAGTGGCTATACTGTCCACCTTCTTTTCTGTATCCACTGCATTTTCGGGAGCTATCGGTTTTATTAGCGTTAGCGGGTCAACGGCTTCGCCGTCTATATAGATTTCAAAAAACATCGGGGTGCCCTTTTTTGCCGTTCCCAATACCTGGCCGCGCTTCAAAGTCTGTCCGGGCGAAGCTTCCATCTTGCCTTCGAAATAATAAGCCGAATATACCGAATCGTTATGCCTTGCGACTATTATTGAAAGCCCGGGGATATTGACGCCGCTGTCTTCCAAAACTGCATCCGCGGCCAGCTTTACCTTATTATCCTTATCTATGCCTATGGTTATGCCGGTTAAGCCGTTCTCTCCAAACTTCTCTATAACTTCACCTTCAACGGGCATTTGCCATTTTATATTACGCTTCAAATAGGTATCGCCGAGGCTTTCACTTTGAATTATGCTGACAAACTGGAGCTTTCCGATATCCGGATTCATCTTCATTTCGCTCGGTACAAGGCTTTTCGCGCTCGCGGGCATGATCTGGTCGGTCGTTCGCATGGCAAGCATGGCTACGCAGATGACGACCACCACCGCAAGCATTATAATCATGGCCTTATCGCCCTTCTTTGCCCCTGTACCAGTGCTGAATCCGCTTACAAAATCCTTCCAGCGCTTTCTTCCGCTCTTTCTTGTTACGCGTATATTATCTTTTGCCGGCTCGTCGAATACTTTTTCTGATGTTTGCGCAGCTTCCTGTTTATACTGTCTGTAATTTATGAATGGACTGGTTTCCAGGCGCTGTATATCGCGATTGCCTTCCGACATGCCATGTACCTCCTTATAGCTTCTGGTACATTATATTGGTATATCCGGTCGAATATTATAGATAATACGCAAATATATTGTTTTTTTTCCAGGCACCAAACAATGTGCTTTATATAAAAAACGCGAACTAATAGCAAAAGTACGCGTTCTTGGGTTTTGTTGGTGTAATGCATTGACTATATAGATGGCGCTTCGGTGGGGTAAAAAAATATCGCACATCACCTACATATGACGCGCGATATTGTGAGCGGATACTGTCCGCTGGTGGTCTGTACTGGGCTCGAACCAGCGACCCCTGCGATGTGAACACAGTGCTCTACCAACTGAGCTAACAGACCGTATATCTCTATTTTAAATCAATGGACGATAAATATCAACCATCCGATTCACCGGAAAGACTATCTATATTTTCCTGGTGCTCGGCGTCTATAAACCCGTCAATATCGGAAACCGATCCGCTGAAATACAGTTCCATTTCAATATCTTGAGCATTTTGGGATACACTGTCATCACCCGAAAGTGAATCAAAAAGCATGGATCCGGCGATGTTGATATCTCCGATCTGCACTATGACAGTCCGCTTTTGCCAGCCCGACTTTGCCTTTGCAATGCTATTGTAGATATTCAAATCATCGGACGTCATACATTTTACCAATGCGAAATCCCTGCCGCCAGTCCTTGTTATGTTGAATTCCAGGCCGGTTCCGTAATCGACTATAGTAGCGTTGCTTCCTTCCAAAAAGACGTTTGCGACGCCATCGTGCCAGTTCGTTTTTTCAAACGATAAACCGACATCGTACTTCTTTTTTGGCATTTGCGGTAGCTGCTTCCCGCTGGCGGGTGTATTGAACAGGGCTTCGTTGGAAAAGAGCAAAGTGGAGGTATCGGTATCAAATACATCGGTTTTATTCAAGGCGTTTTTTAACTGGAAATTTTGCATTGCAAGTATCGTAAAGCCGCCAAAACGGCTCGTTGGTTTATAGTTATAATAACCAAGGTCAGCAAGTCTCTTCTGCACGCATCGCGCCGTTGGGGAGATATCATCCAGATTCAGCGGTGCGCC